>JANMLD010000490.1:0-6440 GCA_031372345.1 Pirellula sp. | reverse complement strand
CTTTGGCTCGGCAGGAGCCTCCCCCTCCCGGTAAATGCAAATCCGCCGCTCGACTAATGGATGCATCAAGCTACATCCTCGCCCTGTGGATAGCTCTTGTTTTGATTTTGCTCGTAACATAGTGTGCCGTCCAAAACGGTTTGTTTCTGTGGTCATTACCAATCCTTGTCCACTGGAACGCGGCCAAGGACACGAGCCCTAAGCTCTCGGTCGCGTTCTCGCTTTTCTTGTTCACGCTCACGCACGCGTCGAAGCGCTTCTTCGATACGGTCTTGGGAGACTTTTGGTTCTTGTCGCTTTTCGGACGCTTTGTCCTTGTCTTTTTTATCCTCGTCCTTTTTTTCGTCTTGTTGCTTGTCTTGTTTTTTTTCGTCGTTTTTGTTTTTCTCTTCCTTGGGATCCTTACCTTCCTCGTCTTTATTATCTTTTTCCTGGTCTTTGTCTTTCTTTTGCTCGTTGTCTTTCTGTTGGTCTTTGTCTTTATCCTTATTCTGTTCTTGCTGTTCCTGATCTGGGTTCTTGGGCTGTGCATCTTGAATCTCTTGGAGGATACGGCGAGCTTCCTCAGCATGTGTGGCAGAAGGTTCACGCTCTCGCTTACCGAGTTGCTTCACAGCGGCCTCCATTTCCTCAACCGCTTTTGGAGCAAGCTCGATGGCTTTTTGATAGCCCGCTTTGATCGCTTCGGGATCGACTTTCGGCTTTGCTTCTGCATTTTCGTCCCCGATAGGCGGAGTGGTATTCGCGGTCTGTTCTGCCGTTGGTTGGCTTTCCACTTGTGACAATTCGGATTCTGCCTTGGGTTGCAAAAGTCGGGCCTTGCGCAGTACCCGCTCCTGCTTCTTAACCAATTGAGACCAATCTTGGTCATTCACCTCGAGTTTCTGTTGCGGTTGTTGATTCTCAGGTTCTTCCGGCTTCCTTGAGGTATCGTCTAAGTCCTTTTGGGCGTCGTTGGTTGAAGGAGGGGTAAGCTGCTTGGCTATTTCAGTCTGCTGAGAAAGTTCATTAGCGAGCAAGGGATGAAACGGCACGACGGCGTCCCAAATTTGGTCGAGTTGGTCGGCAGCCCGTTGTTGATTGTCCGCAGCAGCAATAGCCTCACGTTTCATGAGGTCTTTTCCTGCGTTAGCCATCTTGGTCCCAGCTTCATCCGCCCAGGTACTAAGCAGCGTGATTCCTCGCTCAATGTCTGCCTTGTCCTGAGCCGAAATCGAATGGTTAGCCTCGCCTTTTGCATCTTCTTCCTTCGGCCGCAGTTCCAAATCGATCTTGTCTTTCAAATACGGAATCTCGTCACGCAGTTCCTCTTGCACGCGCTTCAATTCCGCAAACGAATTGGGTGAAGTGCTTGGCCCCAACCCTTCGGATGTGTCTTTTAGTGAGAGCTGGGCCTTGAATAGATATTCCAGAAATTGAATTAAGTTGGTTTGATCGCGGCGTTTCTGCAGATCCGCGTCTCGCCATCGATCGGAGTAATATTTGGTCCACTGCCGCAACAGTTCCAAATTGTGTCGAGCCTGGGAATGCTGTGGTTGCAACTCCAAGCAATGTCGATAGGAATCGATCGATCGGCTAACCTCATCGAGAATCTCTTTTCGCTTGTCAGCTGGAACCGTTTCTGGTTTTTCACCTGCCAGTTTGCGAGCTTGTTCCGATGCGATCACCCCGATATTGAAATGGGCACTTGTGGCGATGCCTTTGTCTTGGCTTAGTCCTGCTTTCAAGTATCTTTCTCTGGCAAGCTCGAGGTCGCCCTTGCGATGGAGCGCGCAGGCTTCGTCGAAGGCTGCGATAGCAGCTTTGTCGGATTTCGCTTTCTCAAAGGACTCGCTGGCAGCCGCGAATGACTTGCTGGCCTCTTCGTACTGCTCCGCGGAGTAGAGCCGCATTCCTTCGCGGATTTTGTTGGTTGTGTCGTCCGCGACCGCACCCTTCGCGAGCACGAATAGTAGCGATACCATGGCCAAAAATATCTTCATCACAACTAAGACAATACTCGATTGACATACAACGGGAGGGCGAGGCTCCTGCCGAGCTTGGCGATGCAAAGGTTCAGCAGGAGCCTCACACTCCCGTTCTATGTCACCGATGGTCGAAATGCATGCACAGATGGTTGCAGGGCTCATTTTTTATCGCCTTGGATCGAATGCAAGTGTTGCTTCATTGGATACGGACTCAGACACCAATCCACGATCAATGCCAACAAAGCGATCGCTAGAAAAACCTGATAGCGTTCGGCTCTTCGCACCCGTTGTTGGCCTTCGGATTCCTTGCCTCGTCTGCCTTGAAGATGGTCTGCGTACAACTGACCAAGGTCATAGGCTCGTGTCCCGGCAGGGATGTAAACGCCAGACGTCTTGATCGCAATTTCTTGCAGAAGCTTGTTGTCTAGTTTGCTCCAGACTTGCTGACCGTCGTGTTCTGTGAAGGCGCTTGCATTGCCTTTTTGTGGCACGCGTGAACCTCTTTCCGAGTCACCTAAGCCAACCGTGAAAACGGTCACTTGACGTTCCGCCGCAACCGTCGCGGCCTCAAGTGGATACGAGTCTTGATCGTCTCCATCGGTGATGAGTAGGATGGCTTGATCGCGCTCCGCGTTCGCATTGAAGACCTCTAGAGCCTTGCGAATAGCGTCTCCAATGGCCGTCCCGCCGCGCGGTGCACTATTGGGGTCCAACTCATCCAGTGCCCGCCGAAAAGAATCATAATCGACTGTCAACGGGCATTTCACCACAGCTTGGCCAGCGAACGCGATCAAACCGATCCGTTCCCCTTCAAGCCGATTTACCAAAGCAGAAACGTCGGCTTTGGCACGCCCCAACCGTGTTGGCAAAACATCGTCGGCCAACATTGAACGCGAGACATCGATCATCACGTACAAATCGCTGCCGCGCGGAACGACGACTTCGTATTGCTCGCCAAATTGCGGTCCAGCCAGCGCGACCAACCCCGTGACGATTGCGATCTCAACCAAAATCAGCTTGAACCAAAATCTCGTCATGGACAGGGGCGGCATCATGCGCACCATCATCGGTTGCATCATGAATACCGATCGAGCAGCCGCGCGCTTCCCTTTCGAGTAGATCGCCAGGGCAAACCAACCGATACACAACGGCAAGATCAAAACCAAAGCTTGCGGAAACTGCCAATCCATAATTTGAGTCTCAACCGCGAACGTCGCTTTCTAAAGCTACGGTAGCGCGCGAAACCTCGTCTCCTTCATTATGTAAACAACAAGAACGAGGGCCAAGCCAGTGCCGGAAAACCATCGAAACAACTCCGTGTACTGCGAAAACTTCGACTCCTCGAATTCACTCCGCTCCAATTGATCGATCTGAGCGTAGACCTTTGCTAAACCATCGGCATCCGAGGCGTGGAAGTAACTTGCTCCTGTCGATTCGCCCATTTCTTTGAGCAAGGCTTCATCGACGCGAAACTGAGCTCCAACCAAAACGCGACGTCCAAATTCGTCCTCTTGGGGGAATGGCACTGTGCCGTTTCTGCCAATGCCGATCGTGTAAAGTTTAATGCCCAATTCCTTGGCGATTGCGGCCGCGTCGCGAGGCTCAATCACCCCTGCGTTGTTGTCTCCATCTGTCAGCAATACGAGCACCTTGCTCTTGGACTTCGTGTCCTTCAGTCGATCGATTCCCAAAGCCACGCCGTCGCCGATTGCTGTTGCCAACTCTTCCTGCAAAGTATCTTGGTTGATCACCTTGCCTCGACGATCGCGGATCGCTTTGGGAACCTCAAGGCTTTTTACGATTTCGACCAACGCACCGTGGTCGAGGGTCAATGGACACTTGCTATCCGCAAAACCGCAAAAAGCGACCAAGCCTACAAGGTCATTTTTTCGTCCTGACAAGCCATTGCGTCGAGAACCAGCGATGAACTCACTCACCACATGCTTCACCGCCTCGAGTCGATTAACTGCTTTATCATTCAATTGGAAGTCGAGGGCTTCCATCGATCCAGAAATGTCCAAGACCAATTCAATAGCAATGCCTTCACCGCGAATACGCGATTCCGATTTACCCGATTGAGGTCTGGCTAGTCCAACGAGGATCAAGCACAATCCAGTTGCAAAAACGAAGGGCAACAATCGATTCACGCGTTGCATCCAAGTGATTGGCAGAGCCTTCACATCCGCGATGCTGGAAAAAAGCACTGCCGGTCGATTAGCTCCGCGAGAAAAGTACCAAAGTATTACCAGGATCACCGGCAGTAAGCCAAACCAATACCAGGAATAAAAACGAAAGGAATCCATAGATTACCCTCCCTTTCTTGACTGGTAGGGTACGTCGTGGGCACGATCAGGATTCGAAGCATTGGTAACGCTTTCTGACTCGAGCGGCTTCATATCGATGAACTCTTTCGCCCGCACAATGGATGTCTCGACCTCCGATGAGTCCGGTTGTTGGCCAGCATATTTGACCAAATCTGCGGCTTCGAGGAAATCCTTAAGTCGTTGCGATTGAACCGTGGCAAAAACGTGTTGGGTTCCCATTTCATGCAAGAACTCCTCTGTTGTTTGTTCAGGTGCGCGCAGGCCCGTAACGCCTTCGATATAGATCCGAACAATACCGGTCAGTCGCAGGTAAAAATCCTTGAACATACCTCGTGATGGCAGGTCCTCAGCAAGCAGTGATTCCAGTTGCGAATGTGCGATCTCCTCGGCGGTGGGTTGATATGCCACTACTTTATTGACTCGACTGCGCCGATTGAAAAAAAATGCCCCAACCGCAACCACGAGAAGCAGTCCTGTTGCCAACCACCACCATCGAATGGGATCGTCAATCGTCTTCGGTGGAGCCATTGGTTCTAGGTTTGCGAGGCTTGGCACTTGGTCGCCGAGCTCGGAGGTGATTTTTACCTCGATGGGATCCGACTCAATCCAGGTTGACAGTCCTTTTTGTTCTGAGTTCTCTCGGTTATCGATAAATTCGATCGCGACCGACCGAATCAAATGAACGCCGGTATGGACGGGTTCAAGCTGATAGTGAAAGACGCGTCGATTCGGCTTGTCTGGTTCGGAACTCTTTTTGGATGAACGTTCTACATAGTCTCGGACCAGGAAATCGCCAACGGCACCACCAAAGTCCGGTGACCGGATAACCACCTCAGCTTCTGCGCCGACTTCGATCTCCAATTCAACCAGATCTGACAAACGAGGTTCTTTGGGCCACAAACGCACCTGCATCGTCACCGGGCCCTTCTCCTTCGTACGCTGAATGGATTCGGATGGAGTTCGATCGACAGAGACATTCCTATCTCGGCCTGTCGAGCAGCCAACTAGCACGCCTACGAAAATGATTAGGATGAGAAAAACAGTTCGGTCACACCGCCCATATGTTGGAATCATCGCTGCCGCTCCCGCATTCGAAAGAACCGTTGCAGACTGGTAGCATAAGACTGATCGGTTCGGATTTCTAAGCGATCGACATTGGCTTTACGAAGCAACTCCTTCAGTCTGGTTTGTCGATCGTGAGCTGCCTTCGCGAACATGGTTCGCACGCGTGGATTCCGAGTATCCACCTCGATCCATTCATCTGTTTCGGCATCTCTCAAGGTGACGAATCCGACGTTGGGCAGCTCCCGTTCGCGAGGGTCCTCCAACGTAACCGCGATGCAATCGTGCCGTTGGTTGGCAACTGCGAGAGCTCTAGAGCAATCCGGCCCAATGAAATCGCTTAGAACAAAAACGACCGATCGACGCCGTTGAACCCGACCGATGTATTCGAGGGCCTTGCCGATGTCTGTTTGAGATTTAACCGGTTCGGTGGCGAGCATCTCACGAATCAATCGCAAAACGTTACCGCGACCCTTGCGCGGCGGGATATATTTTACTACGTCATCTGCAAAAAACAGCAGCCCAACTTTGTCGTTGTTCATTAACGAAGTGAACATGAGGACGGCGGCAACCTCCACCGCCGTCTCAATCTTGCTGATGCGTTGCGAACCAAAAGCGCCCGACGCTGAAATGTCAACCGCTAGCAGGATCGTCAACTCCCGTTCTTCGCAAAACGTTTTTACGAATGGGGCATCGGAGCGAGCAGTCACGTTCCAATCAATGCTGCGTATTTCGTCCCCCGGAACGTATTCTCGGACCGTATCAAACTCCATCCCTCGCCCTTTGAACGCGCTGAGATACTCGCCAGCCAGCAAATCATTAACCTGCCGACGGGCCACGATTTGAATGCGGCGAACTTCTTTGAGTACTTCTTCAAGCTCACGTGCAGCCATATTGGTCTATGGAACCGGTACCGATTCGAGGACTTTGCGAACAATGTCATCCGAAGTTTTTTCTTCTGCTTCCGCTTCGTACGTCAAGATGATGCGATGCCGGAGGACTTCGTAAGCAATATCTTTGACATCCTGAGGTGTGACATAACCTCGACCCGACAAAAATGCATTCGCTCGGGCGGCAAGGCAAAGAT
>JANMLD010000217.1:0-1262 GCA_031372345.1 Pirellula sp. | reverse complement strand
CCGTCGTTGCCAAGGTCGATCCCTAAGTCTCCGTTATCATAGATCGTGTTGCCAAGCACAATCGAACCAGATCCCGCACCGGCTTGGATACTCACTCCGTCCGATCCGTTGAACGCGATACGGTTCGATGTCCCAGCCGTCGTGCCACCAATGACATGATCCGAACCTGCGCTGATCGCAATACCGCTGCCGCTGTTACCGAAATTGAACATACCGGAAACATCCGTCCCGATGAAGTTACCAACGATTCGCGTGTTGCTACCTGCTCCACTGGCAATGCTCACTCCGGCTCCTGAGTTGTTGCCGATCACATTCCGGTCTGCCGCGGTCGTTCCACCGATCATGTTGCCGGTGCCGGTGCTGACCAGCACGCCTGCACCCGCATTGCCAAGAATGTTGGCCGTACCTGAGTACGTATTGTAAATGGAAGCGATCTCGTTGCTGGTAAGCACCCGATCGAAGATCTGCACCTCATCCAATTGGCCGCGGTAGTTATCGGCCCCTACCACTCCCTTGCCAATGGCAAAGATACCTCCACTGGGCGCGCTGAAGTCACCCGTGTAGTTCCCAGATGAAACGACGCCTCCGTCGACGGTTATACTCATCTGACGCGTTGCCATATCTATCGTCACTGCCCCAAAGTGCCACGCCCCATCAGCCAACCCGCTCACCGAACTGAATAGTTGCTGATCAGCGTAAACACCAGTGTCCACTCGGAGTTTCAATGAACCGCCCGGATCTAGATGCACCGTCCAACCTTGTCCATCGCCAAACGCTCGGCCTATCAAGTTCTCATATCCCAGCGGGCCTGAGCGATTGAACCAAAATCCATAAGTAAACTGATTCAAATTGAATTCATTCGGTTGCGTCGCGGTCAACCCAGACCAACCATCAAACGTCATGCCCTGCCCGACCCTGCCCGACGTGAGGGTCACACCAGTATTAGTAAACGCATGGCCGTCAACACTATCCACGATCGCACCACCATCGGTACGAAGCCATGTGTGGAGACTTGTCCGTTCTATCGTCTGATCCGCCAGACCTGTCTCCGGACGCAGACCGATCAAGTTGCCTGCTATGGTGTTGTTGTCGGAGTCGATCTGAATGCCATCACCCGAAAAGCGATTGATCACAAAGCCACGAATCGTGCTACCGCTGCTACCCGAACCAAGCGTCAGTCCGTCAGCACCAAGGCCTGCGCTGCGTCCATCCAATTCTAAAATAGGTGAGCCCAAGTAACCTGCTTGCGTGGTCGCATCCAG
>JANMLD010000437.1:0-23396 GCA_031372345.1 Pirellula sp. | reverse complement strand
GAAAACAATTTCGGCTAAAAGTAGGTTATTCAAGTTCAGGAAAAAAAACGCCGCACCAGTTTTATTTTGGCCTACATTCCGAGCTCCAAATGGGCTCCCACTTCGGCCAACTAATTTCGTGTGCGGATCACAATAAGCGAGTTCATCAAGTAAGCTGTAAATTCGTGAAACAAGTGAAAATCACGATTTCCTTAAGAAGTGGAGCAAACAGCAATGATCAACCAAGCGGAAGCGATTCGAATTGCCTCAGCATTCGGGATTGCAAATAGACTGCCGACATTCGAGCCACTTTTCGCAAAAGTTGATGACGATCCGAAGGCTAGACAACGATGGAAAGTACACTTGCAATTTCGCGACCTAACTGAAGAGCCTGGTTTCACAGTCATCTTCGTGGACGCAGCCAGTGGTGAAGCCAGTCTGCTTTGTACTCTATAAGAGACCAGAAGTGAGCGAGAATGGTCGTTGGATAAGGAAACCATCGTCCAGCCCCGCACCGATTGCTCGATCGGATAGACTGAAACGACTAGCGGGGAGGAAGCGTGTTGGGGTGAAGCAGTTATGACTTTTGGATCCTCATTGCTGATTGTTTTTAAATCATTTTAGGCGTCGACAAACACAGCATGGAAGCAATCCCTTGTCCCGTCCCCGGCACACAGAAGCGCCGGAAGTGGAGGCTTTTTGGTATAGGTCTGGCTGTTCGCTTAATTGGGGTTCTGTTGCTATTGGCTCGGTGACGGACACGATAGCATGTTTCGAAATGGGTTAGTGGTTTTAGGTTTGGTCCTTTCGATTGGCGGAATCGGCGTACTTCGATTTCTGCTCATTTCAGGATTTCGGGAGAAGAAATGAGTCGTAAGCGACCATGCTGTGCTTTCTCCGACAAGCTGCTCTCATATCCACACGATTGGCTGTTTGCTAGCTTCCCACATTAGCTGGCAGCGAGATGCTCGAATTGGTTAGCTGGATGTTTGACTAGATCGTTGTCGTGGAATCGGCTGCAGCTTTGTGATCACGATTAAGTTGCCAAGGCGGCTCCCTCGGCCCGAATTTCCTTGACGGATAATTTTGCAATTAGTCCATTGCCATGGTGCGCGCGGAGTTGAATTGCCGAAAGATCATTCCACTGCTCGACACTTTTGAATCGCAACTGCCTGCCAAGCCACGACAGGTACCAACGTCGATTCGACTTCTCCTCCCAAAAACCAACCGGCACGTTTTCAAACATCCAGGGCAGCCAATCGTAGTTTGGATAAGCGGCTTTGAGTCCAAGAAAGGGCATTCTGAATCGCTTGATGAATCCATTGCCATGGTTATTACGAAAGTCCGCTCGCCGAACTTGATACCAATCCGATTTTGAGTTGTATCCGAGTCGACACCCAAGCCATGTTAAGTACCCTCGGCAGTTTTTCACATCGTCCCAGAAACCAACCGGTGTCTTAGGGAACTCCCACGGAAACCATTCTCGGTCGGGAAAAATCTCTCGCATGGCATTGGACACGTCGCCTTGGTAATACTGGTCGAACAGTGGTGCTCCACCATGGTATTCAAAGTGTCGCCGGGTTAGAGTCAGCCAGTCAGATTCTCTTTTAAACTTCAACTCCTTGCCGAGCCATCGAAGGTATTCGATGCGCTCTGGTTTGGATTGAAAGAACCCCTGGCTCACCTGTTTGAACATCCAAGGATAAAATGTTTGCTTCGGGTAGAGTTCGCGGATGAGGTCGATTGATTTGTAACCAAACTGAACGAGTGAAGCGCCCTCATTTGCAATGAGATCGTTGTTTGTCACTCGATACCAATCTTCGGGTGTTTCGTATCCGAGTTTCTTTTCCAGCCATTTCATGTAAGCGATCCGGTTCTCTCGTTTAGGCCAGAAGTTCTTTGGTACCTGCACGAATAACCAGGGCTTCCAGTCATGGTTGGGATAGACCGCACGAACCAGACGCTGAACCGAACACTCGAAGTGATCCATTAACCCCGATCCGTGTAGTTCGTAAACGTCGTCTTGCGTCATGCCATACCAATCGTCTGGGCTTTCAAAGCCTCGCTTGCTTTCAAACCAATGAACGAATTTCGCACAGTTTTCGATGCTGTGCCAATAGCCATTTGGAGCCTGCTGAAACAACCATGGCTTCCAGTCGTAATTGGGGAAGTGCTTTTCCAAAACGCGTGAATACGAGTATTCGTAATATTCAAAAAATCCATGCCCTCGACGATCGGTGAAGTCCTTCGTCGTTACCGCATACCAATCCTCTGGCTTTTCAAAGCCAAGCTGAATCCCAAGCCACTTAAAGTATCGTTTGTGGTTGTGATCGTCGTCCCAAAAGAAAATCGGTAACCGATTCATTGTTTTCCATTCGGGATGTTCCAAACTAGCGTACCGAGCGTGAATTGGATCCCAAGCACGTTGCTGAAGTTGATAAGGTGTTCGCGGCATGAATGATTGACTCCTTGTTGTCATGTAATCCTAACAGATTCACAACATTAAGTGGCGGATTACGCAGCGTTGAGAGATTACGCAGTAACCATGACTCGGCGTAGTTCTCACTGTGCCGACCGTCTCCATGCACCTCGGACGAACATCCGACGCGGCCGGTTCCACTACGTCTGCAGGATCGGTCTAGCAGCGACTAACAGCTACGATTTCCACAGGTTGGACTGAGGCAGGATTCCCGCTAACTCATCAACGGTGGAAAACGTCGACTGTTGGCAAAACGGGTTGGGATATCAAATTTGAATACGTCCGATTCCCTCCGGACCCCAGTAGCGAGCCGACGTAATAATAGACTGTGGCGAAGACGAAGCGTCTCTGTTCGACGCACAATCTATACCTCCGTTTCGCTTCGTTCCAGTTGGCATAGATTGCTATTCGTTTTTAGGCGGCCATCCTCCAGGAACCATAATGCGAAAAGTAAAGCGTAAGTCCCGTCAAACTGAAGTTGCACAGACTGGCCGCATCCCTGTTGGGACTGATGTCCATCAACACCACCTCCACAACCCGAGCATCGAGTATCTTGTCCGTGTCATACGCGAAACGGAGGCGCTGATTTCATCTGGCGAGTGCCATCCAGATTGGGGGATGAAGCCGATCGTGTCGTTACAGAAGATACTTGATGCCAAGGAAAGCAAAATTCAGAAGAAACGTGCGAGCAAGTGAGCCGCCTAACTATGTGCTGCAGCGAATCCGGCCAGCCACGTAAACATCGCAGCTAGCGGGGAAGCGTCCTTTTGATAGTTCACGATCAGGTTTCATCCATTCGGGAAAACAAACGCTCGAAAACCACATAACCCGTTTCGCTGAAGCCGAGGCGTTGGTAGCTTTCGCGAGCGGTTTCGTTTTCCCGCTCCATGTAAAGGCGGATGCCGCAGCAATCTACATCCGCTTCACCGAGTTCCTTGATGTGCGTGAAGAGAGTGCGGAACACGCCCTTGCTGCGAAAATGGGTATGCACATAGACACTCTGAATCCACCAGATCTCGCCGTTTCTCCAATCGCTCCATTCGAAAGTGTGCGCGGCTTGTCCCACGACTTCGCCTTCGATCTCAGCCACAAAGTACCTTCCCCTGTTGGGTTCGGAAACGAAGCGTCTGACTCCGTTGGTTACCGTCACGGGATCGAGTTCCCGTCCTTCGGTTTCACGGCAGAGCGCGATGTTGAAATGGGCGATGGTTTCCACATCGGTGGATACAGCCTGTCGGATCTCAATCATGGTTCATTTCGTAGGTGCAGATGGATGCGCTGCGAACTAGCCACAGGCACAGCCGATTTGTTTTTTATCAATGAGCATTCGGACAGGCGGTCATATTTTGCGCCAACAATGGCATGACGTCTGCAGCGACGATCACCGCGAACAGGATTGTCGCAAATTCGAGATGAAAGCGTCGCATCGTAAACCGACAATGTGATTTCGTTTGGTAATGATTACCTGGCAGAACTAGTAATTCTCCGGCGCAGCACCGGTAAACTACTGTTTAATGTACCTCATCTGGCTGGATGAATGGGCAGGCGAGCTACTTGGATGCGAATGTTTTGTTGGGAGCCTAGCAAAAAACGACGCACCGGCGTGTCAAACCGGAGCTGGCTACGGCCCGCAGGCTTGCCAGGTGGCGCGATTGCGTTTGTTCTATTTGTTTGTTTTCAATTGCTTGGGGTCCGAACGCCCGAGCGCACAGATTTGTTGACAATCTATGAATCTGCGTAGGATCGAAGTACGTGGCACTCTCTGCACCGATAGGTAGTGATGGGTATCATCTTTTCGGGGTCACATTTGATAGTGGGGTCGATTCCCTTCATTCCAAAAAACGTATTGCCCTCTGGTTTGGCAGGATGCCAACAGGACTGTTTTACGGTAGCGTACGAAAAGTCAGGCACAAATCCGTCCTCCATTTCCCCGTTACAATCTGGGCAATATCGCGTTGTCATTTGGCTTTACACAATTTGGATGATTTGGTGGACGTGATAGACACTTGTAATTCCCCGGCGCGGCGCCACGAAACGCATCTATAATGTACCCCATCTTGCTAGTCGATTGGGCAGGCGAGCTACCCGAAGGTGAGTGTTTGGCTAGGAGCCGAGTAAACACCGGTGCTCCGGAGTGTCAAACCGGTGCGAGTTGGGCAATGGTGTCTGGCCATCGCCAAGCGAGAAAACGCAAAGGACCTTGGCAAATAAGGCTACAAAGGCAGAGCTTGCACAGCTTCATTGAACCGCCGTATGCGGACCCGCATAAACGGTGGTGTGGGGAGGGTGCCCGGCAACGGGCATCATTACCCGATTTACCCGCCGCTTCGTTTGACGCGAACGCCACCAAACAGAGCGAGCTCAAGCCATTTCCAGTAACAGTCGACGTGATCATATCCGATTTCGGATAACCATTTGAGTTGAGTTTGGACATCAAGGAGTATATTCGACGGGTCTTCGTCGCCAGAAAGTGCTCCCATGCCGTTCAGGAACTTCTTGTGTAGAGCATCAGTGGGTGATGAGACGTGTTCAAGGTTGCAGAATAAACCACCGGGTTCGAGTAGTTCGTAGATCTCGGAGTATAGAATCCGCTTTCGAGAATCTAGGCAATGATGAATCGCGAAACTTGAGACGACGACATCAAACCGACCATCAGGAAGCGGGGTATCCAAATCGTGGTGTCGAATTTCGACGCGAGGATCATTGCCGAAGCGTGCGGATGCCGCGGCAATCATGGTTGGGGAAAAGTCGAGACCGATCAACTTCGCTTCGGGGCAGTGGGAATATAGCAGTGCAAGAAGTCGTCCGTCGCCCGTTCCGAGATCAAGTATGCGTTGGGCTTCTATCGGAACTAATGAGAGGAGAACTGCCTCCCCTTCTGAGCGGTGGGGAATCTCATCAGCCTTAGCGAGATACGCGAGAGCGTGTTCGGGCGTCAAGTATTCGTTGTCAGCCAAGGTGAGTGTCGCTAAGTGATTTGATTCAGTCGGGTAACTAGTAATTCTCTGGCGCGGCGCCGGTAAACACATTCTTAATGTACCCCATCTGGCTGGTTGAATGGGCAAGGGAGCTACTTGGAGATGAATGTTTGGCTAGGAGCCGAGTAAACACCGACGCCCCGGCGTGTCAAACCGGTGCGAGTTAGCGGTTGTGGAAATTTCCGTCAGTTTGTCCATCTGCTATTGGGTTTGGGATGCCTCAGAGTTGGCAGAAGCAGATTTGACGACTCAGGCTGAAGGTATCGCGTAGACTTCGGATGAAACTGGGCGGCGTTTCCGGGCACGCGAATACAACCGTTGGAATGACCTTGTTTCAGAAGTTGCGACGACGGCGACGGAATGAACTTAAAAGCAATGGAGCCGGCTGGTAAACTATTACACGGACTTTCGGCGGGGCGTTGGGCTGGCGATCACGGGTGCTGGATCATAGCCTTGTAGTTCTCGCTGAAAGACTGGCTTGCATACACTGCCCAGATTGCGGTAAAACGATGTATGTCTCGAATTCTGTTGTTTGGGAGAACCACATGCCCACGAAAAAAACCATGAAAAAGACCACAAAAAAGCCCGTGAAAAAGGCGGCCGCACAGCCCGCTGCGAAGGCTTCGAAGCTGGCGGCTGAGAGGATGTCCGCGTCTAAGGCCGCAACGCCAAGGAAGGCACAGTCGAAGCCGTCCGCCGCGAAGTCCTCCGCCGCGAAGCCGTCCGCAGCGAAAGCCCCGGCAGCCCGCATGGCGCTCTCGGAAGTCATGGTCATCCTCGAGAAGCTTGGCACGGAGCAGACCCGCAAGACGTGGGCGCGGCACGGCGCGACCGGGCCGATGTTCGGCGTCCTCTTCGGCGAACTCTTCAAGTTGATGAAGCGGATCGACGTCGATCACGAACTCGCGCGAGAGTTGTGGGCGACCGGCAACGTCGACGCGCGAAACCTTGCGATGAAGATTGCCGATCCGCTGGCGATGACGCCCGACGAACTCGACCGCTGGGCGATCGAGAATCCGATGCGAGTGTGCAGCCTCTACGTCGCGACGCTCGCCGCCGAAGGCCCGCACGCGAGCAACAAGGTGCGCGAGTGGCTGAGCTCGTCGAACGAGGGGCTGCGCGCGTCGGGGTGGACGCTTCTTGGCCGCCTCTCCGACCTCGACGAGTCGTTCCCGGAGGACCAACTTCTGTGTGGCGTCGAAGTGATCGAGAAGTCGATCCACTCCGCGCCGAACGACGTGAAGAGTGACATGAACCGGGCGATGATCACGATTGGCGGCCGGAGTTCCGCGATGCGGAAGGCCGTGCTCGCTGCGGCGAAGAGAATCGGCGAAGTGACCGTCGACCACGGCGACACCGCCTGCAAGACACCGGACGTCGCCCAAACCGTCCAGAAGATGTGGGCGCGCTCCGAGGCGAAGTTCGGATCGCCCGCTGCGCACGAGCGCTCGATGAAGTCGATGCGCCGCCGCTGCTGATGCGCACGGCCGCACCCCGTGAACGATCCATCGCGCTCCCCAGCTTGGAGTTTGGATCGCAGACCACAATTTCGACTTGCGCGGTTACATGCCTCGAAAGGCAATGCCCCCGAGTTTATATCGAGTTTATCTCTTGGGATCGTTACCATCTCTCTAGAATCTGAAGGCAAAGAAGACCCTCGCACCCTCGCACTGCGATTCCAAAGACTCTGCAAATGCTGAAGGCTGCGTTTGCGTAGAGCCTGCCTTGCGGCGTGTGCCAAGTTCTAAAGTCGCGAACGCGACGGCAGTTAATAGCCTGGAGTGAAGCGAGTCATCGAGCGGAACCCCAGGTCGATTAGCCGCGATAGGGTGGACTTTGTGTGCCGTCAGCCCTCGACGACCGATAGAGAGTGGCGGACGTGTAGAGCAGCACGGAAACGACGATCCATCGCACCGCATCAAGGGGCAGTTCCTTGACGAAATACACGGCTACCAGCACTCCGGGAATCCCACCAAGGGTAAATGCGGCTGCGGCACGCCGGTCAAAACGGCCGGAGCGGTAGAAGCGAAGTGCAGCCGCCGGAAGAATCACGGCCGCCGACGCCGCCATGATGGGAAATACCGCTTTCTGATTCATGCCCAGGAAGTAGGTGACGGCCATGGTCGGCGCGTAGTTGCCGATGCCGAGACTGGTGAGAGAGCCGATGATAAGGCTGGCGGCGACGCCGATCGCCAACGCGATGCCGTTCAAACCGATCGTGCCCTCGCTCAGCGACAGGCTGGCTGTCATACGCAGCACCATGAAGCTGGCAGTGACCACGAGCGCGAGCGCCATCGCTCGTTGAATCTTCTGTCGCGGCCAGTTCGCGACGATTCCGGCACCGAACCAAGCGCCAACGCCGCCCGCAACCACCATGCTGATGATCGTTGGCTTGTCGATCAACCCACCTAGGGCGACGATGAACAGCACGGCTTCGAGGATTGTCGGCGTGGCGTGCCCCACATTCATCGTCCCCGGAATATTCTCGTCGTCCACCAAGCGACCGAGCCGGAGTGCAGCAGTGGTCGTTGCAAACGAGCCGATGCCGAGCGCATCAAAAAAGTTGGTCAATGTGCCAATACCGAGCAGTACGACCATCGGAGGCCGCCGGGTGGGGCTGGAAGGTGCGGTCACTAAGAAGACTCCTGCAAGTGTGTTTACCGTGGCCTGGATCTAGACTGGCACAGAAGCCATGAACTCGATTAGGATATCGGCTCCCTGTTCTTCCGAATAAATGCGTCCACGATTGTATCATAAGCGATTCGTGCGCTGACGAATGCGACTAAACTATTCCTTTGCCTCTCCATAATACACAGCCAACCAGATTGTCGGCTCGTTCTGCGTGGTCCATTCAACCCGATGCTTTTGATGCGCAGCGATGTTGATGAAATCGCCGGGCTTCAACTCTTTGATATCTCCTTCAATCGACAATCGAGCCGCACCTTGTAGCAAGACGACCCATTCGTGTCGGTCTTGGTCGTACCAAAACCCTTCGGGCGATGCGTGACCATGCGAAACGATTTTCTCGATGCGCACCTTGTCCGCTTCGAGCAATACAGTGAAAAGCTCGTCTGGCAGGTTCGATGGTAGAGCAGCGAAAAGGTTGCTGGTCATGATTTGAGAGTCACTTGGTCCGTATCGAAGTGGTGCGGCAACGTATTTATTTTTTTACCATTCTTAGCGGGCCGCTAGACGAGCATCTTGCCACTTCTTAATTTGATCCGGCTCGTTTAACCTTGTATGAAGCTGTATCAAATCGTCGATGGTTTCGCCGACGATCATTCGATGACTAAAAGGAATCGTCGGTTTTCGAGATACAAGCCCCTCGTAGCCCTTGGTTAGATGCGATTTTGCCAATTCCAATTGCTCGTTCGCCAGAAGCGCACGCCCTAAACGAGCCATCGCGTGGTAAAGATTCCAGTTGTCGTGTTTGGGACCATTCATCAGTTCGATCGCTTTTTGGAATCGCTGTATCGATTCGTTGTAGTCTCCCTTCTTAAAGTAGAAAGACGCAAGATTGCGTTGACTAGCCAGCGTATGCGGATGCGACTCGCCAAGAGATTCTCGCTGTGCATTGTAAATGGGTTGTAGCAGTTCGATCGCCTTGTCTGTATTGCCCTGCTCGCTTTCAATCATGGCCAGCGCCGCTCGATTCAGTAGGACTTCGGGATGCGTTGGAGGCACGTGTTTTGCGAGAATCTGTTGAGAATCCTCGTATGTTTTCTTAGCTTCAGCATGTTCATTCTTGAGACTATAGATGCCGGCCAAACGACTCAGTGACACGGCCACGTCGATGCTGTCGTCGCCGAGTACCCTGCGCTGCGTTTTAAGGGTGCTTTGGAGCAGTTCGATCGCTTCATCGACGCGGCCGATTTCGCGATAACCCGTGGCGAGGTTTCGTCTGGTCGAGAGAGTGCTTGTCGCTTCCTCGCCATTGGTGCGTGCGGCTTGGACTGCAGCGACCTGCTCAAGCGAGGCGATAGAACCTGCATAGTTGTACTGAGTTCCATACATCACCGCCAAGTTGTTCATTGCAATTAGCGTTTCATCATGATCCGCGCCAAGGTTCACTCTGTGCCGTTCGACGGTCTTCTCTTGCAGGTCACTTGCCTTTTTGAATTCGCCACGCATTTGATAAACAATCGCCAAGTTGTTCGATGTCGTCAAAGAGAAAGGATCATCCGGTCCGACCGGGGACAAAGCAATGACCTTCTCAAGCAACTCTTGGCAGCGTGCCAGATTTCCTGAATCACCATGGACCAACGCCAAGCGCTGCAAGCACTCGACATGTTGCATATCGGTTTCGCCCACGTTCGCCGCGAACAGCTTCACCGCTTGCTCAAGTTGCACAATCGAGCTTGCGTATTCTCCAAGCTGCCTCTGTGTTTCGCCAATCACTTCGCGAATGCGGGCTTGAATAATGGGACTCTCGTCGAATCGTGACTCAATCGAATCCGCCGCTCGCTTTACGGCTTCGCGAACCGTTAGATTTGGGTCTGCCTTGTGTCCGCTGTTGCCTTGCTGGCTTGGGCTGGCTTGTGCCAGCAGGTCTTCGAGCAAAAATTCCAAGACTCTCTCGGATAGCTCCAGTTTGTCGTTGGCTCGCTTCTCCTGCTCCATCGCAATGGCTCTCTGTTTTTCTGCCTCGAGTCGCTGTTGTTCCTCTGCTTCCTTGGCTTTCGTGACTTCGATCAATCGGCTTTGTGATAATTGGGCTGCATGAAAGCTGTTGTAGAAACCGATCGAGGTGCCGACGATGCCGCCGAGTAAACATACTAAAAACAAACTAGCCACCGCAGCGGGCATTCGATTGCGCCATAGCACTTTTCGAATGCGATACATTTTCGAGGGTGGGGCGGCGTTAACGGGTTCACCCTTCAAGTGCCGCTGGATGTCTTCCGCTAAATGGTTGGGAGTCGCATATCGACGAGAGCGATCTTTCTCAATCGATTTCATCACAATCCAATCCAAGTCCCCCTGGATGGCGTTTGGTAGTTTCCTTGGGTCTGATTGTCGGCTGTTGGAGACGCTCGATAGCGAATCCTGCGAGTCACTGATGCGCCGACTTGGAATCTTCGGATCTTGTTCGCGAATCATCCGCACCACGTCGACGAGCGCCTTTCCAACCAAACTGCGATCATCAACAGGGGTCGTTCCGGTCAGTAGTTCGTAGAGCAGGACACCCAGAGAGTAGATGTCGGTCCGCGTATCTATATCGATGGGATTCGCCGCGGCTTGCTCGGGACTCATGTATTTATACGTGCCGATGAGCTGACCGATTTCGGTGAAGAGGGACTTGTCGGTGAGTCTCATCTGACTCTCCATCGCTTTGGCTAGGCCAAAGTCAATGACTTTGACGTTGGGTTCTGCGTCGCTTTCGATAACCAATACGTTGGAGGGTTTGATATCGCGATGAATGATGCCTTTCTGGTGAGCATGCTGAACCGCTTGACAAACCTGCTGAAACAATTCAAGTCGTTTTGGAATGGATAATCGTCGCTCGTCGCAAAACTTCGTGATCGATCGACCATGGCAAAACTCCATGGCGAAGTACGGACCTATACTGGGATCAACGCCTACGTCATAAATCTTCGCGATGTGTGGGTGGTCCATCATCGCAAGGGCTTGTCGTTCCGCTTCGAAACGGGCGATCATGGCAGGTTTCAAATCGCGTTGTCTCAGAACTTTGATCGCAACCTTGCGACGGATTGGTGACTGTTGTTCCGCCAGCCAAACTTCACCTTGCCCGCCTCCGCCGAGCGGCTGCAAAAGTCGATAATGGCCGATCCTCTCGCCGCTCGTTAAGGCAACTCGAAAAGATTGATTGCGTGGATCGTCATCCGGAGATATCGCTCGCGTACTGTCATTCATAATAGGCTCGTTGACAAAAATACGATGAGACTGGTTTTAATGGAGCGATTGTACAGAAATCGTGAAGGAACTTATTTCTTCAACGAAACATATTTTGTGAGCAGCGATCTGGATGGGGCGGCTACTGAGGCGATTGAGGCGACTGACTTTCGCTAAGGCGAGCGGTAGAGAAAAAAATACCTGCCATGGGTTTCAATGGGAGAGCGAGGCTCCTGCCCAGCTTGGCGTTGGTTCGGCAGGAGCCTCTCCCTCCCTGTATAATCAATGCTGCCGTTCGCCTAGTGATTGATCCAGGTTCGAACTTTCTCGCGACACGGATTCCGCTATCCTAGGATTTGAGAAACATATCCCAGGATCTGAGAATCGAGGTAGGAAAACGACGAGCCCCCCCTGACGGGCCAAGCCCTCACCGCTGCCCAACTAGCCGCTCAAGTGGTTTAGCACCTGAAGCACACCGTTCAGATGGGCCATGCGTGGGCCGTAACGGTCGAGAAATTCCGCGAACACATAATCGCTGTCCGTCAGTGCGTCTTTGGAATCTGCGACTTCATCGGCGAGATTCTGTAGGAATTCTGTCTGCACGTTGGACAATGTCTCTAAGGCTTCTTTGCAGGATCGGACCAATTTCGGGTGGGCGTTCCGCCATTGGGTTAGCTCGTTTTGCCGCTGCGAGTTGGCTTGATTGCTAGCTTGCAAAACCTGCTTGTTCACTTGCAGGATTTGGTCCAACAATTGATTTTGCCTTTGTTGGGATTCGATCAGTTGTCGCGTTAACGCTACCAACGCCGCACCCACTTCCGCTGGTCGCGGTGGGGTGTTTGACGATGCGTCGGCAGAGACATCGATACTGAAGACTGGGGAATATTGTGCTGGATCGTGGGCCATGGTGATTGCGCAATCTGTTCAACGTGAGTATGACGAAACCGGCTGGATCAATTCAGATTTTCTAAAGTTCTGGGAGTTCCCAGTATACTCGTGTTGCTGCGCAAAAGTCGAGCATCCCGACCGGGGTTTTGTAAACTTTGCGGATTGAATCGCTTGTAACCATTGCTCTGGATGGTGGGCGAAGTCCGGTCGCACTGAACGAAACGTTGGGAGACGGACGAAGCTATCCTGCCTGCCGAGTTTTTCGGAAGGCACATCCTGGTCGGATCTCGGATGAAAGCTGGTATGGAAGCAAATACACACAACAAGACGATCTCCCTTGGTTTCGTAACGGTTCGCCACCATCCTGCCCACGGGTATTTTGGCGGCTACCTGATAGTCAACAGTCTTGCACGACCGTTAGAATTTCACTGCACGCTCCCGGTCCAACCGACTCGAGCACAGCAAATCCTTTACGGCAGCACGCTCGGCGAGTTTGTTTGTGGAGAACAGATCGCGCGTGCGCTGGTAGCAAAAGCCAAGGGCACGCCGCAAGTGCTCTTTTCAGATACCTTGGCCGTGCTCACCCTGCGACACATGCAGTCGATTCCGATGGCGGTCATGGATTCTTCAACGGAAGATAACAGTGCGCTTCCACGACCGGACTGCCAGCGAGTCAATTACCATCGATTCAAGGCTCTAGGAAGGCAGTTTTCGGTATTGCCGGAGTTTGCGGAGGACGCTGAAGCGATTCTAGGGCTCTTTGGTTCGGACAAGCCGCCGATCGATTTGCTCGAACCATTCGGCAGGATCGAAGAAGCTCTGATGGAGGCTAACCCCTCAACCAAGGCTGCGTAACGATGATCCACCGAGACATTGCCACGTCTGAAATTACTGTGGACTCCAACTGGTTTTCAGGCGAGCTAGCCGTTCCGTTTTTCAATCCGATGGAGGAATTGTCGAACGATCTTTTAATTTCTTTTTCGGATGTTTGTTCATCGGAATCACTCGCCTTTGAGTCTTTAAAGGTCTTGCCCATTCAGTTGTCGCAGACGCTTCCTCGCACGATTGGATTCGCATTCCCAGATTCCCCCCAATGGACCGCGCCTGAACCGAAAGTCAGTAAACTCAATTCTAAAAACTTGGCTACAGAGCCAGCGGTGGATGAAGCGGGGGCGAACGATGCGACCCTTGACGAAGGGTTGGGCGATTTCAAGCCTCGTAAGACGATCACCCGAATGCGCCCGCCCGGAGACTTGGTTCGACTTGAGGACCGACTGTACTACGTCCTGCAACCGCCGCTGGAAACCATCATGCAGACGGCCAAGCTGACCTTTCCATTTCAGCCGTTCCCGTACCAGATGGAGGGGATCGCATTCTTGTTCCCCCGCGACGCAGCCATTCTGGCTGACGAAATGGGGCTTGGGAAAACCATGCAAGCCATTACGGCAATCCGCATGCTGTTGCTCTCGGGTGAGCTCAAGAATGTGCTGCTGATTTGCCCCAAGCCACTTGTCACGAATTGGATGAGAGAATTCCGTCAGTGGGCACCCGAGATTCCATTGGCCATTATCGAAGGTGATTCCGCCAAAAGGAATTGGATTTGGACGAACCCGCAAGCCCCCGTCAAAATTGCCAACTACGAATTGATGATGCGGGACCGGGACGTATTTGAAGACAATGCGCTCCACTTCGATTTGGTTGTCTTAGATGAAGCCCAACGCATCAAGAACCGAAACAGTTCCACCAGCGAAATCGTCCGATCGATCCCTAGGACTCGGTCGTGGGCATTAACTGGCACTCCGATCGAGAACTCCGTCGAGGATTTGGTCAGTATCTTCGAATTCCTTGCTCCAGGTTATTTGCGAGATGACATGCACCTAAAATCACTTGGTAAGGCAACGCGAGATTACATTCTGCGTCGAACGAAAGATAAAGTGTTGACGGACATGCCCCCGAAACTGTTCCGGCCCGCAGAACTAGAGCTAACCGGTGAGCAGCGTGCCAGTTACAAATCTGCCGAAGAAGATGGAATCGTTCAATTGTCTGCGATGGGTGAATCGGTGACCATTCACCACGTGTTTGAGCTCGTTCTGAGACTCAAGCAGATTTGCAATTTCGATCCAGCCACGGGCGCAAGCGCCAAACTAGAACGGCTCGAAGCGGACTTGGAAGAGGTGGCCGCCAGTGGTCAAAAGGCGATTATTTTTAGCCAATGGGTCAGTACGCTCGAAGTGCTCGGCGAGCGCTTGGCCAAGTACAATCCGCTTTACTACCACGGTGGCGTGGCATCGAACAAACGCGATGGCGTCATCGATCAGTTCAAGAACAATCCCAAGAACAAAGTCATTCTCATGAGCTACGGTGCGGGAGCCGTCGGGCTGAACCTTCAGTTTTGCCACTATGTGTTTCTGTTCGATCGTTGGTGGAACCCGGCCGTGGAGGATCAAGCCATCAATCGTGCGCATCGACTGGGTGTTAAACAACCCGTTACGGTAACCCGCATGATGTCGCTTGAAACCATCGAACAACGTATCCACGATGTCCTCGAGGAAAAACGAGAGCTATTCAACAACTTGTTTGCAGAAACTGGGACTCCGCAAAATCTAGGGCTCAGTCAAAAGGAGATCTTCGGACTCTTTGGTCTCAATGTGCCCAAATACCAGCCCAAGGTTGCGTAAGTGTAGAACAGTTGTCCTCAACTGTTTCTGAAGCTCGCAATACGCCTGCCACATCCTTCCCGATTGGTCGTTACCCATTGAGGCTGTGTGTGACGTTGGTCGATGCTTCGTTTTCAGCTTTCTTGCTGCGGCAATTCCCGTACGATATACTGATGGAACGGAGATAAAAAGAATGAACGATACAGACTTGCTCGCAAGAATAACATCGAATCGCGCAATCCTCGGCGGAAAGCCGGTCGTTCGCGGTACGCGTCTGTCCGTTGAGTTTATCCTCAATTTGCTCGCTCACGGGACGAAAACGCAAGAAATTCTTGCCGAATACAACGGATTGCGAGACGAAGACATTCAGGCTTGCCTGTTGTTTGCGTCAAAGTCCATCGCAAATGCTTCGTTTATGCCACTGGTCGCAGAATCGGCGTAAATGCGGTTCCTCGTGGACGAATGATTGCGGTACTTGATCGGCTCTTACAAAATCATTCAGACCGACTTCCCGATACGTTTGTGGTCGTAACCGATACTCAGGTACGGTTTGCAGACTGAGAGAAGCGGGGTAACAAACCAATTGAAGGCCGATGGTTGGACGGAGGTTATTACTCGGCGAATGAATCTTGAATCGACGATGCGACCGCGAGGTCGACCAAAAAAACCATCTCCCAGGACGCCAAGGGTTGAAAAAAAACCTGACACCTTTTTTCTGACTCAGTTCGCGTTGTTATTAACTCGGTACTCGCTCAAGCGGTTCAATGCTTACCATGCAAACCAAAGCAAGAATTCTCGTTCGGTATTTTCCGTCCGAATCCCGGTAAAGAACGTGAGCGGCGATTTCATCTACAACCGCCATTTCCGTTGACAGGATTTCGTAATGACTTCCGTCGTTCATCGTTATTCGAACGGGGCTTTTTTTGACTGCCTCAAGTAGCGTTTGTCGATCCATTCAACAAATTCATTTTGGTTTGGAGTAATGAAACGTCGCGACACAATGTGCCTATTCCGGGCGTTCACCGACGGCCATGCCAATTTTGATTTCACTATCGCCGCGATCGATGGTGAATTCGACCGTGTTTCCGACCGGTGTCTTGCCGATTTCGAAAATCAAGTCCGCGACTCCTTTGATGCGTTGACCGTTCAATTCGACGATGGTGTCTCCCACTTTTAAGCCAGCACTCGCAGCCGGAGATCTGGCGAACACGCTCTTTACGACAGCACCGCGTATCGGAGCTTTGGCTGCATCAACGTCACGGTCAAGACGTGGCTCCGAATCCGATTGCGATATGCGACTCACTTCAGAAGCTTTTACAAGCTCAACCCCTACCCATCCACGTCTCATTTTCCCAGATTCAAGGATCTGCCTGAAGACTAGTCTGGCAACGTTGCTGGGAATGGAAAAACTGACGCCTCGATAGGACTCCCCAACAATGGCGGTGTTAATGCCGATCAACTCTCCGCGACCGTTGACCAACGGACCGCCGCTGTTTCCCGGATTCACTGCCACATCGCTTTGCATCAAGTCACTGTATCTCGCCATCGCTTTTTGCTTGGTTCCCCGAGTCGGTGGGTTGCGGATCGAGTCCTCGTAACTGGTTCCGCTCAAATCCAACCGGTGCTTGCTGCTGAGGATGCCGAAGGTCACCGATCCCGTCAGACCGAATGGACTGCCGACCGCCCATACTGGCGAACCAACCTCGATGCAGTCGCTATCCCCCCAGCTGATTGGCAATATGTCTTGTGCATTGATTTTCAGGACTGCCAAGTCGGTCGGGACATCGAAACCAACAAGCTCGGCGACACAAGTGCGTTCGTCAGCCAGGATGACGTTGATTTGAGAACCATCGTCTAAAACATGATAATTGGTGAGTATGTAGCCGCGGTCATCGATGACGATCCCGCTGCCTTGTCCAACTTTCATGCGTTTAGGAATCGAGCGAACCATTTCCTCCAGACTCAGTTCAGGGTCATTCGATTCCACTGCACTCATCATGATGTGAACAACACTGGGACTAACCCGTTTTGCGACAGTCTGAGAAATCGTGCTAAGCCCTTCCCAAGAGACACTTTCCAGTTGATGACCTGCCATTTCGTACTCGGCCCGAAGCTGTCCACGGTGCCATGAATAACGTGAAAACTCAAGCACGGACGGCAACATGTACCGCAACGCCATCAATAGAACTAGCACTACCACCAAACTGAGAAAAGTGGACAAAAGCAGTGACGCGGCTGTCGGCTGCTTGGCGGAAACGGAAGAATGCTGACGGGCTTCTGCAGAAACTTCAGCCCGCGTTGCGACTGCGTTGGCCTGAATTTCCAACTTGCTGTCGGGCGTCGAAGGCACCGAGGTTGGTTCCATCTCACTCATCGAAGCATGCCTTTTTACGAAAAACCAACACTGCAACATCGAAATTACAGCCATCGCCTGCTGCTCGGTGTTAAACGATTCCGGCTCTGCGGTTAAACGATACAGACTTATTCTAACCGACCAAGACTAGCGGCGGCAATCATTTAACGGGTGATTGGTGGTGACTTTCCGCCCATGGGCCAGTGAAGTCTAGCTCGATTGCGACTAAAATCGTTCCAAACACGAGAACCCGTCACTTGCTGGACTATGGATCGGTGAAAGCTCAAACTACGATCGATTTAACTGCCGTCATCACGACGCCTGAAAATATTCAGTTTGAATACCGAATCGCGGGTCCGTTTCGACGATTGCCAGCACTTCTGTTGGACTTCGCGATTCGCACGATGTGCCTGATCGCGTTTTTCATGCTGATGGTGTTTGTCGGCGTGGCTGTCGCATTTCCGTTTGGGGTGATGTTTTTCTTGTTTCTGATATCGTCCTTTGCCCTCGACTGGTTTTACGGGATTTTCTTCGAAACCTTTTGGAATGGTCAGACTCCTGGGAAATGGCTCACCAAGATCCGTGTTCTTTCGGTGGATGGTCGACCGATCAATGCTTTCCAAGCGACGGTTCGCAATTTTCTTCGACTCGCGGACTTTGCGCCAATGGTATCCTTGGAGATGTTTGCGGCAGATGCTCCTCCAGCCTATGTCATTCCAACCTTCCTGGTCTCTTTGATTTGCATGACGTTGACGTCTCGGTTTCAACGCTTAGGGGATTTGGCGGCCGGCACGATGGTCGTTGTCAATGAACGCTCTTGGGTGCCAACCAATGTCAAATTGGAAGATGCCCGCGTTGTGTCGCTCAGTGAGCACGTGCCGCCTAATTTTCGGATGAGTTCCACTCTTGCTAAGGCCATTGCTTTGTACGCGGAGCGTCGAAGTCGGATCTCGATTGGGAGGCGAACGGAGCTTGCCTCGCATTTGGCTAAACCACTCTTAAAGCTCTTTAACTTCCGAGACGATACGAGCCCGGACCTGCTTTTGTGCGCTCTTTATTACCGCGAGTTTGTTTCCAAGGAAGCCTTCTCCGATGCGAAGCGTTATGCTCCGCCACCCACTAAGGATACCACGGTGAACCTACTCGTGAATACGCTACCTGCCTCCATGGAATCACTTCCGCCCATTATGAAAACACCGCTATGAGAATTGCTGAACTTCTTGAAAAGAGGCGACAAGGCTGGCTTGAACTGGAACGCATGTGCGATTCCTTTCGATCGGTCCAGTATCCTTTCGCCAACAAAGGGAGTCTTGTAACGCGATTCTCGGCGTTGTATCGGGCGGCGTGCACCGATTTGTCGATGGCCGAGCAATATCAGTTACCGCCAGCAACCGTGGAGTATTTGCATCGGCTGGTGGGGCGAGCACACAGTCAACTGTATCGTTCGCGGCAGTACGCGAAAAACAAGTGGTTGCACTACATGTCCAAGGTCATCCCACAAAGCATTTTTCGAGATCCGTGCGTGAAAGTGGCCTTCGTAGTGTTCTTTGGCCTATTCACGCTTTCGGCCATGCTCGCAAAGTCCGAAGTTGCCTTCCCCGGTTTTGCGGAACGTATTCTCGGACCCGAACAAATCAAAACCATGGAAGATAGCTTCAGTAAACCTTTGGATGGGAATCTAAATCAATACATTTTTATGTCAGGCGTGTACATCAAAAAGAACACCAGTATCGGGCTTCAGTGTTTCGCCCTCGGACCGTTGGTACTACCCTCGTTGTGCGCATTGGCCTACAACGGCGTTGTTCTCGGCGCATCGTTTGGTTACATGGCAAGGGCGGATGTGGAAGAGGGTGACGTTTTCTTTCAGTTTGTTACGGCGCACGGCGTTTTCGAATTGACCGCCATCGCACTTGCGGCTGCCTCTGGTCTACGCCTGGGACTCGGGCTGTTTGCCACTTCCGGGTTGCGACGCTCCGAATCTTTCCGTCTGAATGCCGAGCGCGCGTTGCCGATCATTTTGGCGTCGGTCGTTCTGTTTTTCATGGCTGCATTCACCGAGGGGTTTGTCTCGCCTTCCCCTTTGCCCTACTTCTTCAAGGCATGTGTGGCCATCTTCAGTTCAGGGTTGCTCATGTACTATTTTGTGGTGCTTGGCTATCCACGCCCAGATATCGAACGGGAAATAGCCAACAGCGACGACAATCCATGGCGAACCATCGGAGCAGACCGTGCAACTCGATAAAACAGCTATCGTAATTTCGCAGCGATCCGCCGTCGAATTGATCGATCTGAGTTTGCTCGTCGTGCGTCGTTACTGGCTGCCCATTGCATTCTTTGCAATCCTCGGAATCCTCCCCTTTGCGATTGCCGATTTGTTCTTGGTTTGGCCATTGACGCAGTATGAATTGCTTTTGATTGCCTCAAGCGATTTCAGTAGTACCGAAGCCTATCATTTTCGCTATCTGAGTGTCATCACGGGGCTGATTTTGATTCAGTCGCCGCTTGCCCTGAGTGCGGTTACCTACTTTATCGGGCAAGCAGTATTCATCGAGAGGCCCACGTCGCGGCAAGTGTTTTCTGCCGTCTGGAAGCGCTTTGGTTCAATGATCTTCATCCTGGGACTGCTGCGGATGTCGCTCCTTTCCTTTGTGCCTGCTTGCCTGTTGTATTTAGCTCCTGTCTTTCGTCCAGAGATTGAAATCCCTCTGTACCTTCTTTGTTTTTGCAGTATCGTTTACTTTGTGCGCGGCTTTCGGCCTTTTGCGGCAGAGATTTTGTTGCTGGAACGTTGTCCTGTTCTGAAGTCCAAAAAACGGCCCGATCAGTTGGCTTACGGACAGCGTTCCCGATGGCTGCATTCGAGCCTGTACAACGAGTTGTTTGGCGTCCATATCGGGGTGACCATCGTTGCCGTGCTTACCGCACTTTCCATATCGATGAGTATCGTGTTTCTCATCGGTGTCTTGACGGGCATTTGGAGTTGGGGAATCTGGATGGATCTTTTTTTGTATCCGCTAACCCTTTGGATCGTCTCAACCTGGACTGCCGTCATTCGGTTCTTGCTGTACATGAATTCCAGGATTCGAACCGAAGGTTGGGAAATCGAATTGCGATTGAAAGCGGAAGCACAACGACTCGAGGAGTTGGCGCAATGATAAACTGCTTACGAGGTTATCCTATAGCTGTGGCTTGGCTCCTGTTAACTTTCATGGCGACGGTTCTTCCTGCCTCCGAGGATAGTGCACCACTGCGTGCCAAGGTCGGTGACAAAGACCGGGCTACGATCGATCGATCGACGCACTCCGTTTGGTTCGACTCGAGTGATCAGTCCGTACATCCCACTCGCGCGAGCAAGACCATCGATGTAGACGATCGACATCGTTCCATTGCCGGTAGTACAGCCCAAACCACCTCGTGGAGTTGGTGGCGAACCTTTCGAACCTCGCTGGGCGATTGGTTTTCGTGGATTTTTCAGAGCTGGCAAATCATGCTTCTCGTTTGCTTGCTTAGCCTTTTGTTGATTGTTGGCTTCGTTGTTTTGCAATACGGATTGAGCTTTCAAGTTCGCGCCGCGAAAATGTCGGATCTATCTATTCGCGAAAGGGAGAAAGCAAAACTTCAAGACCTTCCGTTCGAAATTGAGCAGACCATGTTCGGACTCTTGGCTCAAGCCGAACGGTATCGCGCCGCTGGCGACTATTCCAAGGCTATCATCTATCTTTTCAGTCATGCGCTGGTCGAAATGGACGGTGCCCGTTGCATACGCTTAGCGCGGGGAAAGACAAATCGTGCTTACCTTAGAGAACTGAATGGACAGGACAATCTGCGAGGATTTACCAGTCAACTTGTTTTGGCTTTTGAATATGCGTTTTTCGGAAAACATGTCCTGAGCCAAGAGGCATTTGAACGCATATGGCAACAGATCCCGGCCTTTGATGCCTACTTGAAGCAAATCGCTTCCAAGCCCAGCACCAACGATGGCCTAACATCAGCGAGGTTTACTTGATGCCAATTCGACAGAACATGTCGGTACTCTTTGCATGGTGTTGTCTTGCCATAGCTTTTTCCGGCTGCCGCAACTCGCTGAGTTCGTATTATGGTTTGAGCGAAGGTACCGACGCTCGATGTAGCCCTGCTTCCGTATCTCTCTTTCGGAACCTGTGCAATGAAGACGGTCGTTCGACCCTGATGGTTCGATCGTTGTCGCCGAGAGCCCTGAAGAAACTCAACGCGATTGTATGGTCAGCCGATTCATTCGAACCGCATCAGCCTGAAACCGTGGCATGGTTTGAACGCTGGCTATCGTCTGGCGGCCGCACGCTTATTTATGTGGGTCGCGACTTTTCACCGACGGCGGATTACTGGTCCCAATCCGCCGACAAATTCGCAATCAGCCAAGCATCCGATCAAGATGCGCTCTCGGCACGTGAGAAACAAGCCGTTGAATTGGCCGAGCTAGACCGTATGCGGTCGCGTGTTCGAGCTAAAACCGCTACTCCTTGGTGTCTATTCGATCATGCGCCACGGAACGAGGAACGCGTCAAGGATTTGACTGGACCTTGGTCGAAAGCTTTAGACGGGTCGAAAGCTAAATTGTTCCTTCGCAGCTACCCGCTGGGTTACTCGGAAGCGAATCTGACGACCATTCAGAAGGAGTTCGATAAGGAATCCGAGGACACGTCGGGCAAACCTGTCAACACAGCCAACATCGTTGAATACGAGTTCAAATGGCAAAAGTCGGATGCAGCCATGCTGGGGGTCGTGAAGTCACTGACAGCCACGGACTTGCCGGAAATGGAGAGTCTGCTCTCGACCATCGACGACAGACCGCTGATCGCAGAGGTCACCAAGCCAAGTTGGGGAAGTTCGCGCGTGATTGTTCTATCGAACTCCTCGTTGATCTCCAACCTATCCCTTACGAATTACGAGAATCTTGCCTTGGCCAAGATGCTTGTTCGGGAGCTTCCGAAGCAAAACATCGGTTTCTTGACAGGCAGCAACGATCCTAGGGTTCGCAAAGACGACAATTCGGACCAGCAAAAGGGATTTGAGATGCTAACGATTTGGCCGCTCAACGTGATCTCGCTGCACGCGGTTTTTCTTGGCATGTTGGTTTTGCTCGCAGCCTTTCCTATTTTCGGTCGAGCCAAATTGTTGCCAGTGAAATCCACGCGGGAATTTGGCCAGCACATCGAAGCGGTGGGTGGGTTGCTTTTCAAATCGCAAGACCGCTTCTATGCCTTGGCAACGATTGCCGAGTACTTTCGCAATGTTCGCAAGGAACCGACCTCGCCGTGGTCCAATGTAGAACCCGCTGCTCAGCAAGATCCGAAATCGCCGTTTCAAGCAAGCTGAACCCATATTGTCGCCTTTTGCTCCGCAAAAGTGCTGTTACGAGGCGCACTTTCGCGGAGCGAAAGGCGACAATAACACAACGTCGATGCGAACGCGGTATTGTACTAAACCCCATGGGATTCGATTACAACTCACATTTCGGAGAAAAAGCATGTTTGGATTAGGCTTAATGGAAGTGGTATTGATCCTGGTTGTAGGTAGCATACTTATAGGTGTTCCGCTGGTTGTCGTCGGGGTAATCCTTGCCCTGAATTCAAACAAACCGAAGCAAGATTAGCCAACCATAATGGACTGAACATGTCATTTGAAAAAGCGAACGAGGGGTTACTACCAAGCAAGAGTTTCTACGCACGGGTCATCGGTAGTTTTGGGACTACGCTGATTATCGTTGCTTTCTCGCTGGCGATCGGTAGCGGTGGCTACGCGTACTTTGGCGGTTTGAGCTGGGTGGATGCGATTTTGAACGCGGCGATGATTCTCACGGGCATGGGACCTGTCGACAAGATGATGACTACCTCCGGCAAGTTGTTTGCGACCTTTTATGCCCTCTATAGTGGGATCGCCTTCTTATCGATGATGGCCATCATCATTGCTCCGATCCTACATCGCTTTTTGCATCGATTTCATTTGGAAGATGATTGAAGCTACACCAAATCCCGCAGGCTCGTACTGCGGATCATTCGGCTTTTCGCCACACACAGAACGTCGCCCTCTCCTCGCTGGGCTGCCGGATTTTCCGTCGGCAAATCAGGCAGCCCAGCGAGGGGAGGGCGACGGTCTGTGTGTGGCGCAAAGCCGAATGTTCCGCAGTACCAGCCTGCGGGGTTTGGTGGTGCTTCAATCATCGTACCAAAGAA
>JANMLD010000434.1:0-47041 GCA_031372345.1 Pirellula sp. | reverse complement strand
CTCGACCGCGTTTTTAACCAACGTGGACCTTCGCGACTGGACGGAGTACATGGGCGATCCGGCGTTAGTGATGGCGTTGTTAGATCGCGTATCGGACAACGCGATTGCGTTTCGATTCGAAGGCAAGTCGTATCGCAAGAGCCGCACCAAGCAAATGTCCTAATATGGCGTGGATTGACTATTGCGAACTCCGCCGTCGATTAAATGTCGAAGAAGTATTGGCATGGATGGATTGGCATGCCAACGAGCGTCGAAGCGACTATGTTCGGGGGAGCTGCCCATTCTGTGGGGCGGCGAAATCACCTCGCACAGCCAAATCACGCCAAGGATCCAGGATGTTGCCCCCTTGTTTGCAACGAAAGCAATGGAATAGCTTGCGGGTGAAATGAATGGTGAATTCGCGGCCCTGGAGTCGCTTCTACAAGATTGACTTGAATAGAGCGGCCAAGGAATTGAATCAGCATCTGCTCGACCAGCCACATCTCAGATCAAACAACTCTAAATCGCAGCCACCACGGTGCTCAATTCCTGGCCGGAATCGACACTCAATCGCAAAGAATTGAGCAGGTTCCTCTTTTCCATTTCCGGCATTGCCTCGCGAAAACAGATTACAGGGTCTGACCGGTCTGACCCCAACGAAGTATCTAAGCAGAAAGCCGTCTGCTTGCTGCGACAAACTCACAACCGACCTGCCAAGGCAATGCCAACGGACGAGTTATCGCAATGACATCCAACGCGATTCGCTTCTTATGTTGATCACGCTCGTCGTAACTGTAGATCCAAATGTTCGTGTCAATCGCGTGCATGAAGGTCGTCACGAGTGGGATACAGATTAACGGAAGTAAATAGCGATGACCGAGCCATTGTCAGGAATCGTTGACGTGAAACCTCCTTATGATCCTCGTCGGACTGCGACGCGATCGTTACAATTGCCGAGACGCGGTCACCTCGTCGGCAAGGGAGTGCGCGCAGATGCAACTCGCCGTCACTTTCAATTATGGTTTGAATTCTTATTTCGGTCATGGAAAAAGTCCTTTGCCACCAAATGATCATACACTCGCCGAGGTGCATTGTACCACGGAAACCTCGGCAGAAATTCAATCCATTCCCGCGAAAAACAGAAACGCAGCTATCAATATCAAATCAAGTGTAATTACCTTGGGGGACATGGACGGCATCAAAGTGCTGTGTCCCCGATCACCCCCTTTTGGTTTTCCACTGAATCCCGAGCTAACCCCACGTGACCCGAGACTGGGCTCCACTGGGCTCCCGCCGAATGTAGTTCATTTTCCGTCAAAAAGGGACTCATGTAGAATAAGATCCAATAGCGATTGGGATGCATTGGCTCCTTCGATTGTTTTGCATCGTTTCGCTAATTCATTAATGAATTTGATTATTGGTTTTCTGTCCTTTGCATGCTTGGGCAAGTAGGATTCGGGCACGATCCGAAAACAGTGATCTTCGGTCTTGATGTCGGCATGATAAATCAATCGAAGATCGCGTTTCTGTACAACGGACTTTCTTTGTTCTTTTTCGAATCGCCGTATTCGTTCTGAGTCTTTCTTGCTAACGCAAGGGCACATTACGAATGTAACGCTCCAAACGTCACCGGGAGGGTCGGGAGACTCATTAAAGCCGGGACGTTCGACCAGTTCTACTTTCCGCAACAGAAGTTCGATTGCAATCTGTCCTTCATCGAGTGTGACTCTACATTCTAGTAGACCTTGAGAGGCTTCCACAAATGGTTTACAGCACTCTAGCTCTTCTGGGCGAACCAGGGGAGGCGACTTTTGTTCTGCAGTGGGATTCGGAGCTTGCGCAAAAGCTGTGGAGAACCCTCCGAACACTAAAGGTAGCGAAAGAAAAACTGCACCACGAATGTTTATCCAACTTGTCTTCTGCATGCTATTACTTTAGTCCTATTCTTTGGCCTGGGCTAGGGAAACTAACTGGCCTTTGGCCCCAAAACACAATAGCGCAACTTCAAAAAATCCAGATTAGGCTTTTTGTTCTTCAAGCGTTGGAACTGCAATCTCGGCAACAATGCTATCGAGAATTTGCTCGCTCGTCATTCGGCGCAAACGGCTTTCAGGCCTCAGAATCAAGCGATGCGCCATCACGGGGGCGATGGTTTTTTTAACATCGTCCGGTTGAACATAGTTTCTACCACGGATGGCCGCCATGGCCTGCGATGCCCGAAAGATTGCGATCGTGGCCCGCGGACCACCACCCAATGCCAAATCGGAATGCGATCGTGTTTCATGCACGATTTGCAACATGTACTGCCGAACCTTGGGGTCGACGTAAACTTGCTTTACCAATTGCTGGACTTCAAGGATCTCTGCAGCGGAAATGACGCTCGTAAGGGAATGAATCGGATGTTCTCGTTCAAGCATCTGCATCATTCGCAACTCCTCTTCCATGGAGGGATAACCCAACGAGAACTTCATGAAAAAGCGATCAAGCTGTGCTTCGGGCAGCGGAAACGTCCCTTCGTGATCGATCGGATTCTGTGTCGCAATCACCAGGAAGGGGTTGGGCAGTTTGTGTGTTACACCATCGATCGTCGCGCACGATTCAGCCATGGCTTCTAACAAAGCCGATTGGGCTCGTGGGGTCGTTCGATTGATCTCATCGGCAAGCAGAATGTTGGTGAACAACGGGCCAGGCCGAAACTCGAACTCGCTTGTCTTCTGGTTGAAGATCGCGGCACCGGTGATATCGCTGGGCAGCAGGTCCGGGGTGCACTGCACGCGTTTGAACGTGCAACCAACACTAGCGGCCAATGCTCGAGCGAGCATCGTTTTGGCCACGCCGGGTACATCCTCCAGCAAGATGTGTCCACCAGAAAACCATGAGACCAGCGACAAGACCAACTGCTTGCGTTTGCCGACGATTGCCTTTTCGATATTGGCAATGATTCGCTTCGATGATTCATGGACCAGTTGAGACATGGGAGGTTGAGGGTTGAGGGTTGAGGGTTGAGGGTTGAGGGTTGAGGGTTGAGGGTTGAGGGTTGAGGGTTGTGGGTTGAGGGTTCAGGGTTCAGGGTTCAGGGTTCAGGGTTCAGAGTTCAGAGTTCAGAGTTCAGAGTTAGCCTTTAGCCTTTAGCCTCTTTCCTAATTCTCGAACTATCGATTTGGCGCGTTCGCCGGTGGCTTGAACGTTCGCGTGACGCGCGTTGGGAGAGTCTCCAATTTCAAGATGGATTCGCAATGTATTACGGGGCAAAAGCTTCGGAAACCGATCCGCCCACTCCACGATTGTAATTGCATCTGCATCCATCATCTCTTCGATTCCTAGCTCGAGCATTTCGTCTTCGTCGCCGATTCGGTACGCGTCCAAATGGTAAATAGGTGGCTGGCTATTGTATTCGTGAACCAACATGAACGTCGGACTACTAATCGTTTCCGGCTGTGCCCCAAGCGCGATGGCAAAGAAACGAGTCCATTGCGTTTTTCCTGCTCCGAGTGTTCCCGACAACGCGATGGTCAAAGGCGCAGTTGCATGTTCCGCCACCTGTTTTGCAAACGATTGGCAGTCCACCAAATCCTCAAGTAGGATCTCACATTGCAGCTGCTCGATGTCGAACGATAAGAGCTTGATAGTCACTCGTCTATTCTTGGAAGCGAATGTCGCCTTTCGCTCCGCGAAAGTGCGCCTCGTTAACGCACTTTTGCGGAGCAAAAGGCGACAATGGTCACTTGGATTACGGTTTGTCGTGCCAACCCAAACTGAGCATCAATTCAGGATCATTCAATTGGTCGGCTCTCGGACTGCAGATTCTGGCAAAGTACAAATCCTCGGTTCCAGGTATCGGTACGATGCGAAACTTTGTCTGCTCATCGACCACCGGGGCCAACATTCGTAAAGACTGTCGCAAATCGTCGATCTTGTAGTTTTTCGGCATGCGTACGGGGACAATTCGAATCAGACTCTGACGCACTTCGCGGGTAGTAAGCCAGACCGTGTCATCCAGGACAGGGACAATTTCAAGAGCGAATTCCGCAAGGAATCGTTTGGCCGTTTGCGGAAAAGTTCGACCACCCAAAACGATGACGGACGACTCCTTGGGGGTCAAGCCATGGTTCCACACGCTTTGCCAATCGATCACCAAATTCAACTTGGTCGCGTCGGCTGCCGTCATGAGCAAATCTGGAATCGGTCGTCGTTCGGGTGCAATGATGTTGGGGCTGATCTTGCGTTCCAAACCCGCGAAACTATGGTTCCAGTAACTTGGAGAGAAAACTTGAGGGGACTCGGTAGGCTTGCGCCAGGGATGATTCGAATCCAGTCGTTGAAGCTTGGCCAGCTCAAAAAGGGAAGCCTGCAAGTTGGCTTTTTCGATGGGCGTGGCTTGCTCTCTCCACGTCAACCGGCCGTCGCTAAAGCTACACACATCATCGTACCCCCACAACCGAAGCAAAGTATCGCACGCCTCTCGCTCCGCTCCCTCAGGAAAGAGACCCGCGGTTGACCAGTCGACCGGCAACTTCGCCTCCATCGCTGCCTTCGAAGCGGAAATGACCGGCAGACCGTTTCCATTCATGGTCCATTCCAAACCACTTGCCTGGACAAGCTGCGTCATCAATTCGGCGATGGATTTGTCTTTTTCATTGATGTCCACTTTCTTAGCAAGGTCGATACCTGCCACCCGGCAGGATTGCCAGTCGACGGTAATTCCGATACCGGTCATCCTTCCAAACAAATCGATGCACCTAAGCAAGCTGATTTTATCTTGCGTTCGAAAGGCGGACTGGACGAGCTTGGAGTTTTCGTCCCAGTTTGGAATTGGCTTCGGCAGTGGGTGAAATACTTGCGCCTGATAGACTGCGGCGTTTTCGACATTCAGTTCTGGCAAATCGCTGTTCGGAGTTGCGATATCCAGGCTCGTGTTTGCCGTTCCAAGAATGGATGGAATTCCTGGGAAGTCGAAAACGGAGGAGGTCACAATGACATCCGAGCTGCTTTTTGGTTCAGGACTGAGGGGGGGGAGCGAATTGGACACTGGTGTCGTCTCGGGCGCGGGTTGCACAGGGTTGGCTGGTTCTACCGTTTCACCCGGTGGCGTGGCCTGGCTGATCGATGCGGAATCTCCCGTGTTACTGCTTGGGTCAACGGGTGGATCTTGGCCAACCGTTGGATCGGGGGACTTTTCGGTGGTGCTTTCGGGTTTGACTAGTCCTGGCAACTGAGGTGCAACCACTTGTCCGTTGGCAATCGGCTGACTCTTGCTGCCAACCATGCGGAGGAACAAGACAAAGCCCCCAATTGCGAAAAGTGAGCCGGTGATTCCAATCGTTGCCAGGATCAGCATCTGGCGACGTTTGGCGAGATCGTTGCTTTGCCAAGCCTGTGAATGGATCGGCTTGTTGGATTCCAAAGCAGGCAATGGCGTGATTGGAGCGAATGTGGATGGAATGGGAATGAAGTCAGGTTCATTGACCGACCTGAATCGCAAGCCCGAGTCACTTCTACTTTCGTTGCGAGTCGACAGATCTTCGCTGGCTAACACTTCGTTCCAGTCGACATCACCCACTTTGGTCATGGCTGTCGAGTCAAGGAACGGTGCGCCTGCACGTGGGCCGGCGGTGGAAGCGATAGGTTTTGGGACCTTTGAATTGCCCGTGGCAGCAGGCTGCTTGGACGCGAGGGGGGCCGAAGCGGGGGCTCTCGCAGGGACGGCCACGGATCCTTTGCATTTTGGGCATGGAAGTGTCTGTCCAAGCAGCTGCTCATGGCGCACAACAATTTTGCTTGAACAGTGGGGGCAATCAAGTCGAAAGGGGTCCACGGGTGGCACCAAACTGGGGCAATGAAAAAACGGCAGTCGTCACTATGCCTATATTATCCCGGCGGTGCCTGAACAGGCAAAGGCGGCTTCTCATTCGGGAGGGAATTCCCTATCTTTAGTTGCATCATGATACCGATTTTTCCATTCTTCCCCGATTTTTACCCGTTTGCGTCCAGCGTTGCTACTGACGGCAGCTTGAGCGGCAATCTCATTGCCTTGGTCGCGTTGTGCGCGATGGAGATCGTTTTGGGGATCGACAACTTGGTTTTCCTGTCTGTCTTGTCGAGCAAACTGCCCAAAGAACAGCAAAAATCGGCAAGGCTGATCGGCCTTGGTTTGGCCATGGGAATGCGGATTGCATTGCTAGCCACCTTGTTCCTAATCATGAAATTGAAGGACCCAATTCTATCCTTGGATATTTTACCTCTGGGGGAAGCGGCAAAAGCATGGTTGTCTGAGCGACCCGAGATAAACAGCGTTTCGATCAAAGATCTCATTTTGATTTGCGGCGGATTGTTTTTGCTCTGGAAAAGCGTTAAAGAAATCCATCATTTGGTCGAAGGACAGCACGCCACGAATTCCGTCTCCGCGCCGCCCAGCTACGCATCGGTGCTCATCCAAGTGATGGTGTTGGATATCGTTTTTTCCTTGGATTCTGTGATCACGGCCGTAGGCATGGCGGACCAGCTGTGGGTCATGGTGACCGCGGTGATTGTATCGGTCATCATCATGATGTTGTTCTCGACCAAGGTGGCCGTCTTTGTCGAACAAAATCCGACCGTGAAAATGCTGGCAGTTGCATTTCTGGTGATGATCGGAGCCATGCTGGTGGCCGATGGTTGCGGCACCCACGTGAGCAAAGGCTATGTCTATTTCGCGATGCTGTTTGCTTTGGGAGTGGAGATCTTGAACTTGCGAGCGCGGGGCAAGAGCGAGGAAGTCACTTATTAAGAGTGTCGATTTGATCGTGATTGGTGCTGGTCTCGCCGGTTCCGCCATGGCATGGCAAGCTCATTGGCGAGGAATGTCCGTTGCGATCATCGATCGACTGGATGTTCAGACTTCCTCGAAGGTTGCGGCAGGTTTGGTGACCCCAATAACAGGCTCACGCGCCGCGGCTAGTTGGCGATGGAACGAATTTTATCCCGCCGCCAACCTGTTTTATCGTCAAGTTGAGCGAACTGTAGGTGCGGCACTTTGGCAGGTCGAGCCAGCCCTGCGTGTGTTTCATAACCAAGCCGAACGGGAATTGTTTGAAGGGAAGTGGATCGGGAAAAGCAGTGACGCCGAATCTGTCTCCATTGGCGCCGAATGGATTTCAGAACCGGATGCATCTGGATTGAAGGCACCTTGCGGCATGTGCAGTATGAAACCAGCAGCCCGACTCAACACCCTCGCCTACCTGGCTGAAACACAGCGGTTCTTTGAAGCGAACGGTGCCTTTTATCAGTTCGATCTTCAATGCGATAGCGACATCGTGTTCGAGCCATTGAGCACGGAATACACTGTCAATATTGCAGCCCTGCGATTGGCAGGGAAATGGATCGCATTTTGCCAAGGCGTTGCGGCTCGCGAAAACCGCTTCTTCGCCGATTTACCGTTGCATCCCGCACGCGGTGATATCTTGCTGGTGAAGAGCCCCGGTGTGGCTTGCAATCGCGTCATCCATCACGACGCATGGGCTATTCCGATGGGCGAACAACGCTTTCTGGTAGGTGCAACCTACGATCGGGTTTCGTTGCACGATCCTGCCGAACCAAGCGACGAAAAAAACTCGCAGTTTCGAGACGAGCTGATGCAGCGTTGGGAATCGCTTACCGAAGGGTCGTTTCAAGGAGGTCAGCATACCGTTTTGGAACAGCGTTGGGCGGTTCGGCCGGCTAGTTACGATCGCCATCCTTTGATCGGTCCGCATGATGAGCATGCCAATGCTTTTTGCTTGAATGGGTTGGGGTCGAAGGGAACGCTTATGGCACCCCGATTGGCAGAAATGGCTCTCGATGCGATGGCGGGGGCACCCATCGATCCGTCTTTGTCAAAGTCTCGTCGAAAGTAATCATGCACTTCACGGTAGAAGCACAAAAGTTTGCAAACCGATACTTGACGGCGGGCTCCATCGCAATCGATGCCACCTGTGGAAACGGTTTTGATACCTTGTTCTTGGCAGAACAAGTAGGCATGACAGGCGTGGTGTATGGCGTCGATATCCAAGAACGAGCCATTGAGACAGTGCGAGCGAAGCTCCTCGAAGTAGGCCGATTGTCGCAGTGCCGATTGGTAGTTGGCAATCATGCTCACTTGAACGCCATGGTTGATCCGGCGCATGCAATGGTCGTGTCTGTCGTTATGTTCAATTTGGGCTATTTGCCTTTCGGTGACAAAACCATCGTGACCAGGCCTGAGACAACTGTCACGGGACTGGAACAAGCCTTCGAACTGGTTCGTCCAGGCGGACTGATCAGCGTTTTGGCTTACCCAGGTCACGCAGGAGGATCGGAGGAAGCGGAATGCGTTGTAGGTTGGATAAAAGAGCGCGGGCAAGCGTTGGAGGTGGAAAAATTTCAGGATCCCAACAATGCCAAAAGCCCGATATTGTGGTTGTTGACCAAAGTTTAACCCCGCATCGTGAGGCGTCGGCAATGTATTGCAAGTATTCCATGGCGACGGCCCAGCATTGTCGCCTTTTGCTCCGCAAAAGTGCGTTGACGAGGCGCACTTTCGCGGAGCGAAAGGCGACAATAAAATCACGCTCCAGCGAGGTGAACTCGTCGGCATTGACGTGCAGCCGTAGCCTGCGGCTCAGGAATAAACGGGGGACATATCCCCCAAAATAGACTACGATGAACAAGCTGTCACGCGTCGTCATTTCCTAATTCAAAATCCACTTTTCTCAATCTGTTTTTCATGGTTCAATCGACTACGTTTCCGTTTGATTTGATTCACACGGATAGCAAAACTCTGGCTAGGCGTGGTCGACTGCATTTGGCTCATGGCATGGTGGAAACCCCCGCGTTCATGCCCGTCGGGACCCAAGGGACGGTCAAAGGATTGACAATCGATCAAATTGCCCACACCGGTGCACAAATCCTGCTCGGCAACACTTACCACTTGTCGCTTCGGCCCAGCAGTGAGTTGATCGCAGAACTGGGCGGTTTGCATCGATTCATGGGCTGGGACAAGCCGATCTTGACCGACAGCGGCGGATTCCAAATATTCTCGCTCGGAGACATGAACAAAGTCACCGAGCAAGGTGCGACGTTCAAGTCGCACTTGGATGGTTCGACCATTCATTTGCGACCTGAGGATTCGATTCGCATTCAGGAGGAGTTGGGAAGCGATGTAGCGATGGTATTGGATCACGTCATCGCTTTGCCTGCTTCCGATGAAGCGGTCAAAGATGCGAGCGATCGGAGCGTACGCTGGGCACAGCGTTGCAAAGATGCGGCGGGAAGGGGCGACCAAGCAAAATTTGCCATCGTGCAAGGTGGCCTCAGTCCCGAGTTGCGAATTCGATGCGCGGAACAACTAATAGAAATCGGGTTCGATGGCTATGCGGTCGGCGGCTTGAGTGTTGGTGAACCACCCCCTGAGATGTACCGCATCCTAGACAGGATTTGCCCAGTTTTGCCAACGGATCAACCACGCTATTTGATGGGGGTAGGCCGACCCATCGACCTCGTGGAGGGGATTGCGCGCGGGATCGATATGTTTGATTGCGTGATGCCGACACGCAACGGTCGAAATGCTTCTGCTTTTACGGCAGAGGGGCCTCTTAAGATGCGCAATCTTTGCCATGCCAAAGATGACTCACCGATCGAAGCGGATTGTCCATGTTTGGCTTGCAAGCATAGTCGGGCTTATATTCGACACTTGTTCCAAGCGGACGAAATGCTTGGTCCGACGTTGTTGTCGATCCACAATTTGACGTTCTATCAACGGCTGATGGGTTGGGCGAGGGCTGCGATCGAAGAAGATCGATACGACGCGTTTTTGGAGGAACAGCGAGTCAAGCTGGGCCGTGGATAAGCCCCGATGTTACTTCGTTTAACCGCGTGGGCATCGCCCCGCGTTTTCTACTCCTCGCGGCCCGTTAAACAAGCTAAGGCGAGCGTCAGCGTGAAAACTACCTGCCAGGGGTTTCAGTGGGAGAGCGAGGCTCCTGCCGAGCTTGGCGTTGGTTCGGCAGGAGCCTCCCCCTCCCGGTAAAATCAATGCTGCCGCTCGCCTAAGCAAAGTTGAAAACGGGAGAACGAACCCTACATGTAGAGATGCTTCATGCAAAGCTGCGACCAGTTTTCCAGCCGTTCCAATTCCGCTTTGATCGTTTCTACGGGTTCAAAGCCAGCATCCTCAAGGTGATCTTCACGGGTTTGAACCTTGCAGGATTTAAGTTGCATGATGTGGACGATTCCCAAGTGGACGCGGCCAACTTCGGTCGAGTCATCGTAGATCAACCCGACGATGCGCTTTTGACCGTTGCATTCAATGCAGACTTCTTCGTCGAGTTCTCGCTGCATGCCCGTGCCATACCAATCGTCACCGGTGGCGTCCTCGATTGAAATATGACCGCCGATCCCGATGGACCGATGCGCATGCAGTCTTTTTTCGCCTTGACCTTTTCCACGGGTGTATTGGAAGAGCTTCGTTCCGGTTGCGTCGCTGCATTCGAGGATGACGTAAGGGATCAACTGTTTGAAGGAGGGATCGGTTTCTACCAAACTTCTGGGACGAAACGACTGATTTTCGCGGTCAAGTATGGTCGAAAGGTAACGGTCGACATTGTGCTGAAAACCCGAAAAAGGACCAAGTTGATCAAGCAATTGTGCGGGAATTACAAGAACTTCTTCGTCTTTCGGCATGTGCAACGGCGTTTTCTATTGAATTTAGTGGACTTTGGCGAGTTGCCGCCAGGGAAACAGGGTTCCCTTGACCTATCGATTTCCGATACGATACACGGTTTGGCAATCGCTGACCATTCACTTTTTCGACCAATTTAAAACTGAAATCCACTCCTACTATAGCTGATCCATACTAAGCATGAGCGTACACCTCTTTTCATTCGTTCCACGTGTTGGATTCCCAAGCCGTTTGGTGGCTGTGCTCCTAGCAGCAACGCTGACTGGAATACCAGGCTGGGCCCAAGAAAAGCCATTGCCGGCAAGCAAGCTTTTCCCGGCTGACACGCAGGCTCTATTTTCGCTCCCAAACTCCGAGGGTTTTTTGGCGGAATGGAACAAGACGCAACTAGGGAAACTAGCCGAAGATCAAAAACTAAAGGATTTTTGGACGACGCAGAAAAAAGAAATTCAAGATCGGTTTAGTGAAGCAGGCTGGCAGCTCAATTTGGAAATCGAGGATCTCAAGGAAATCTCTGGCGGGCAAACGAGTCTGGGCTGGATCACGAGAACCAAAGAGGCAAGCAAGCCCTATTCGATTGCCTTGGTGGTGGATGTCGTGAATCGTACCACTCCAGCAGAGGGCTTGTTGAAGCGGGTCGATACGGAACTCAAAGCCAGGAAAGCTAGTGTGAAGTCGAGCGATATCGCCGGTGTCAAAGTCATCCAGTACACGCTTCCCAAAGTCGCTGGCGACGTACGTCCTACCGAATCGTTCTATACCATTTCTAAGAACCAAATGATTGCTACCGATGATTTGGTAACCATGACGGAGTTGCTGGCCGCTCAAAATGGCAACAAGACGGACTCCCTTGAAAATTCCGAGCTCTACAAGCGAGTGCAATCAAAAATCCAAAACCAAGGGGATGATCCCGAGATTGAATACTTCGTTCGTCCCATTGGCTTTGCCAAGCTACTGCGATCTATTTCGGGGAAACCGACTAAGAATCAGGCCGACATATTGCTGATCCTCGACCGAGAGGGTTTTGGCGACTTGCAATGTATCGCTGGGAATATTCAAATTTCGGCTGAACTTTTCGACTTCTTTCACCATGGATTCATCGTTGCCAAAAAGCCTTTACCGACCGCAGTGCAAATATTGGATTTCCCGAATGTAACCAATCTTATTGCTCCCGATTGGATCAATAAGGAGTCCGCATCTGTCTTGTCCTTTTCGTGGAATATCAAAGAGGCATTCCCTAAGTTCCGAGGGATTGTCGATGCGATTGTTGGAGTCGGTACTTTTGATGAAATGCTCAAGGGACTACGGGATGATCCGCAAGGACCTCAAATCGACATCATGAAAGATGTGCTCCCCTTTTTGTCCACCGAGTTCCATATCGTTACGGAGATCGTAAAACCGATTTCGCCCGATAGCAAACGATCGATGGTGATTCTGAAGCTCAACGATCAGGGGAATAAGTTGCCCAAGATTCTAGATCGCTATGGAAAAGGCGAACCGGATTCTAAGCCAATCGATTTTGAAGGCAGTCGCATCTGGAGTTTCGAAAACAAAGAGGATGTCGATATCGAACTGGACTTTGGCGGCAAAGACACAAAGAAGAAAGCAGATAGCGACGATGAACCGCTACTTGATAAATGGGCCATCACCATTTTTGGAAGTCACTTCATTTTTGCATCGGATGTCGAAATGATCAAAGACGTCGTTCGAAGAGCAAAGGATGCGCAGCAAGCAAGAGCATTTGAAAAGGAAGCGGATGTGACACGAGTGTCCGCAATGCTGGAAAATGTGGCGGGCAACGACGGCAAGAGCATGAGCCAAGTAACTCGGACCGATCGTTCTTTCGAAATGCAATACGAATTGTTTCGACAAGACATTCTCCCCGAGTCGAAAAGCATGCTGGCCACGATTTTGGACAAGATTCTCAAACCGAAGAGTCCTCGACAAAACCAAGTACAACGAGTTCAAGGTAACAAGCTGCCACCCTTTCAGGCCATTCAAGACTACTTTACCCCAAGTGGTGGCGTGGTTCGATCGGAAGAAGATGGTTGGTCCATTCAAAGCTTCATCTTGAGCAAGTAAAACTATGGCATCACCCGCAGGCCAAGTATCCAACCAAGATCGCCAAGAACGACGCATTCAGGAGTTAGAGTTCGTCGTTACGCATCTGCAAAAGACGGTGGACGACCTTAACACAGCCATGCTGTTGCAGCAAAAGAAGGTCGACATTATCTGTCGACAACTTGAGCAAGCGAAGTCGGACATGCGTTCGATGATGGGTGCCGATAATTCACCAAGATCCTTGACCGACGACAAACCCCCACATTATTAATGTCGCCTTTAATGTCGCCTTTCGCTCCGCGAAAGTGCGCCTCGTTAACACACTTTTGCGGAGCAAAAGGCGACGCTTGTGGACGAGCTAGCCCTTCGCTCGTTGGATTCAAAACCTGAGCGAGGGCCTCGCTCAGCCACAATATCCAATTTCGCGATCCCACGGAGCGTGCCGTGATCTCGGCACGGAGTGCCGAGCTACACTTAGGTATCGACGCCGGAGGTGCTTGGTGCAAGCGGCGCTTTGTTTTGTTTGGTTTCGGTCTTTTCTCGCCAAGGTTCTTTCTTGCGATAGCTCTCCAGTTCTGCTTCCAATTGCTCCAATTGTGGTTCTTTGGTCTCCCGACCTAACTTAACGGCTTTTTCGGACCACTCAATCGCTTTGTCAAAATCGCCGACTTCCGCGTAGGCAGCAGCTAAAGTGCTCAAAATGTGTGGTTTCTTGTATTCAGTGAGTTCACACGCCTCCAGTCCTAACTCCAACGCCCGCTTGCCGTCTCGAACCGTGTCCGTAAGACTCGTCGAAAGGGTCCAAGACAAGTTGTTCAAAATTCCAGACCTTTCCAGATTGTCATTGGGCACAAGATCCAGTGCCTTTTCAAAATCAGCGATCGCCTTGGTGTAGTCCTTCATTGCGAGCAAGGTGTCGCCTCGCATTCGAAAAGCTTGCCAATTCTCCGAATCGAGCTTGGTGACTTGGCCGAACACCTTGATGGCTTGCAAAGGACGGTCGTCCATCGAATAGAGCAGCCCAAGTTGCATGAGCAGAGCCACATTCGGCGATTCTTTTGGCTGGTTCTTGACGATCAGCAGGATGTCTTCGATCGCATCCCCAAACCTTTTTTGTTCGGCTGCGACCGTCGATCGCAACAGGATGGTTTCGATTCTATCCGGGGCCAATTCGAGGGCCTTATCGACATCCTTTCGGGCGGATTCTAGATCATCCGCTTGTATGGCGACTCTCGCCCGAAACAAAAGTCCCTCGACATCGTCTTTGGATAACTCCAACGCTCGGTCTAGGTCCGCCTTGGCAAGATCGGAGTTTTGATTGACAGTGTGTACTCGAGCACGTGTCTTAAGCAGGATGGTCGAATTAGGCAGAAGTTTTATCTTTGCGTTAAGCAACTCCAATGATTCGGTGATCCGATCTTTGTCAGAAGCCAATAGCTCGGCCGTGCATTGGATAATTGTTTCGTTTTCACCGTTCGTTGCGAGCACTTTTTGAAAGAATTCCAACGCCTCAGCCGTTCGATCATTTTGGACCAGGCTCTGCCTAAGTATGACAATGCCTGCCTGATTGTTTGGATCGTATTCGATGGATCGCTTCAAGTCCGATACTGCTTCGTCCGTTTCGGATTGCAAACCCGCCCGCATCATCATTAAACGGCTCAGCTTGATCTTCATCTCGGGTTCGGCAAGCTTAGAATCCACATAGGGCACTAACACACCAATACCTTCGTTGACGACTTCCCTGGCAGCATCGGGCTCTTTGCGTCTGGCATGCAATTCCGCCTTGATCAAGTAGGCGTCGGCCAGCAATGGATCGAACTCGATCGCCTCGCCTAGGTCTCCAAGAAGGTCGTTTAGAAGCTTGTTGATTTTGGAACGAGAACTGCCTGCCCCAAGTGTCCGGAGACCTTCCTGGGTTTTCTGTAGGTACGAGTTGGCAACTAACTTCTTCGCGGATTCCATGTCCGCCTTGTCGAGTCCTTTTTCTATGGCAGATTTGCCGAGAGCAATAATCTCTTTCAGTTTTTCGATCGAATCGACATTGAGTCTTAACCGACAGGCTTCTTCGAAATCTTCGTCGCCATCAAACGACTTAGGAACAATGACTTCCGCCGGTTTTTTGTTGTCAGGCACCTGCGCGGCAACGTCGCCGGAACCCATTGGTCCTGCCAAAAACACCGTCCCCGCAATCAATATTTGAGCAAACCAACGACGGCGTTTTTGAGTAAGTCTGTGGCGAATGGAAAGCGACGGATTTATCTTGGATTGAGTCATTTCGAAACCTGGTCATTCATGGAACATCGATTGCGAGCATTCCACCCGAGCCTTTTTCGAGCCGGAATGCAGATGGGATTCTGCCTTCATTGTAGCGTCTAGGCTAATACGAAAGAAAGTTCGGATGGAACGACTATTCTTCGGAAAAACTGGATGGGACACGCGAACTGGCATCTGGCCATGCGGCAACTGGTCGACCTAAAAACTCCAGGAAGGGCTTTATTTTGCGGGCAACTTCCAATTGTTTCGGCTGGGCCGCGAAATAGGCGTAGGCACGCAACGTCTGCGGTTGGGATTCCGGCCCCACAATCTCCGCGATCACGATTTGCCTTGTGTATTCGTTATTCTCTCGCAACGGGTTGTATCCCTCAATCAGATCCAGCTCCGCTATGGTTGTATCCATGTCCGCATGATTGAATTCCCAAATCTCACCTAGCAACCAATGATTGCCAGGCGCGGCCGCCGGATAGGGCCCCAGGTCATACAAGTCCGATTGAATCGCCCCCGCAACGATTCGGAGGGGCTTGCGGGGCCAAAGTTCGCCACGCAAATAAGATTTCTTGAGTGTCCCATAAACAAAAAAAGCTGCGATGTCATTCGTGTTCATCGTTCTTTATGCCTGATGGGAACTTGAGCCTGGATCGCATTGAGACCTAAGGGTTCGAACAATCTGATTGGCGGACCATCCCATTTTGAGCATCTCCAACTTGAGCTTCGTGTCGGTATTCGACTTTTGGACATGTTGCCAGAATTCATACCCTTTAGGAGTCGCCGCTAACAGGACAATCACTGCAAAAATCAGTGCAAAAATGAAATCGTGGTTAGTATTAAATGCATTCATTATTTATTTCCTTGCACTAAATGCCTTTGTGTTCCCTATCCAAGTTGTTTCCTTGAGATTCGTTGTTTTGATACGATTCTTGGAATCGAATTCGACTCGTAGTGCCCCTTCGGGGAACGCTGTGACGTATTTTCGTCCGCTCGGAGTTTAGATGTATTTCGGGCCAAAGGCCCAACCATTTGCCTAGCCCAGGCCAACGGCCTGGGTGACTGGCAAACATGACATTAGTTAGGGCTGAAGGCCCGGCAATTTGACAAACGAACGGGCCTTCAGCCCTAAAATGATTGCGTTTTGCCTAGTCCCAGGCCTTTTGCCTGGGCTAGGCAAACTACCAGGCCTTCGGCCCTAAACACAATAACGCAACTTCAAAGCTCCCTCGCAACCTGAGGAATTCTCGAGCGATTGTGAACCTCAGTCCTAGCACGATCTTACTTGATTGACGAAATCAGCGATCTGCTGATGGATTTGGTGAATGTCTTGGGTCGCATCGACGACTATTGACTTCCCGCCAGCTCGAGCAACCTGATCCAAAAAACCCTGTCGAACAAGTCGAAAGTACTCAAGGCCTCGTTTTTCAAGTCGGTCCGGACCGCGTTGAATGCGTTGGAATGCAACCTCGGGATCGAGATCGAGAACAATCGTGGCGTCAGGCGTGAGGCCACCGGTTGCACATTTGCCGACGGCCCAAAGGTCGTCGACGCTTAAGCCGCCCGCTACCCCTTGATAGACAACATTGGCGAGCAGGAACCGATCGCAAATCACGGTCGAACCTGCTTGCAGAGCTGGCCGCAGTTGTTCGGCGACGAGCTGTGCTCGGGCTGCCATGTAGAGAAGCATCTCCGACGTATTGGCTAACGGAATGTCCTCGCGATGCAGGAGAATCTCGCGAACCGCTTCGCCAAGTTTCGTTGAACCCGGATCTCGGAAGCATACGACCGATGCTCCCAGCGACTCAAGATGTCGACGAAGCAAGTCGATTTGAGTCGATTTGCCACCACCATCGATACCATCCAATGAAATAAACATTACAGCGCAAACGCTTCCGCATCTTCCTTTGGGGCGGCCTGATATCCGTGCGGCTCCATCGAACAACCCGCACGGCCTTGACTGAGCGACCGGATGGCGCTCGAGTATCCAAACAATTCTTTGAGCGGTGCCAAGGCGGTGATGCTGGATGTCGCTCCCCGAGCTTCGGTACGCTCGATCAGTCCGCGACGTTGCTGAAGATCCCCCACAATTTCTCCGAGGTAGTCTGGCGGAGTCGTGATCTCCATCTTCATCACGGGCTCTAGCAACGTAGGACCACCTGCTCGGAGCCCTTCGTCGAATGCATCGTTGGCTGCGATCTTGAACGCGACCTCATCGGAACCCACTTCCGCCACTTCGCCGCCGAGAATACTGATGCGCATGCCCGTCAATGGGAACGAACCTATGAGCCCACCTCCTTCGGAACGATTTCTTAACTCGTCCAACGCAGCTTGACGAAGGCTCTCGGGCAGCATTTTTTCGACGGGTGTTCGGTCGAGAATGATGACTTTGGCAGAAACATCGTCAAGCGGTTCAAATCGGACGCGTAGCCTTGCAAACAGCTGTTGCGAACCCACCTGCCGATTGCATTCGCCCACGACTTCAGCAACGCTGCGAACCGTTTCGCGATAGCTAACCCGCGGCCTGTAAAACTTCACATTGAGATGGTAGTCGCGAACCAGACTGTTCTTGATCACCTCCAGATGTAATTCGCCCATCCCACTAATGATCGTCTGGCCTGATTCGGCATTCTCGATCGCATGAAAAGTTGGGTCCTGCCGTTTGCGCATCTCCAAGACTTCGGCCAGCTTTTTTCGTTCCGTCGCATTTTCGGGTTCAATAGCCATCGAAATCACCGACTGAGCGAACTGGATCGATGGCAACTCGATCATGTCGCGAGTGTCGCATAAGGTATCGCCGGTAATCGAATCCCGAGGCCCAATAATGAGAGCGATATCGCCGCACTCCAGCGACTCGATCTGCCCCTGGCGTTCGCGCTTCGTGGCGTGGATTTGCCAAAGCTGAGCGACGTTTTCCTTCTTGTCGCGATTGGGATTGAAGACCCTGGAATTCGAATCGAGTTTGCCCGAATAAACACGAATCCAAAACATGTCTCCGGTCTTGGCTGGCAAGACTTTAAATACAAGAGCGCAAAATGGATCTTTGGGATCGGGTTTGCGTTGCAGTGTCTTGTCACGTTTCTTTGGGTCAACTCCAACGACCGCAGGTCGGTCCAATGGACACGGGAGATACGATGCAACCCCGTCGAGCAACGGCTGTACGCCAGCTCCATGAAGCGCAGAGCCACAAAGTACCGGTTGAATTTTCAGGGCGATGCATGCATCTCGCAATGCTTTTCGGATCAGGTCATTCGGGATAGGTTTTTCCTCCAGTGCCAACTCCATCATCTCGTTGCTGTGGAGATAGAGTTTCTCGAGCAAGACGTTTCGCCAGTCCATCGCGTCCCCCACGAGCTCCTTAGGAATCTCTTCGACCAGTACCGTCTTGCCTTGGTCCTCCTTGTTGAACCGCAACAGCTTCAAGTCGATCAAATCGATGATGCCTTGGAAGGGGTCGCTGGTGTGACTGGGCCCTTGCCCGACCGGGATCTGGATAGCAACGGGATCGGCGTTTAGGCGTGGCCCGATCTCCTCGAGCACACGATAAAAATCCGCTCCCTCGCGATCCAGTTTGTTAATAAAAACAATTCGCGGGACGCCGTACTTGTTGGCTTGTCGCCAGACAGTCTCGCTTTGAGCCTCGACCCCTTCTCGAGCGCTGAAAACCACCACCGCACCGTCCAGCACTCGCAAGCAACGTTCCACTTCGGCGGTGAAATCCACGTGGCCTGGGGTATCCAGCAAGTTGACCGTGCAATCCTTCCAATGAAACGTCACGCAAGCAGCGAAAATGGTGATTCCACGCTGCTGCTCTTCAGGATCGTCATCCGTTTCGGTGGTTCCAGAATCGACCGCTCCAGCCCGATGCTTGGTTCCGCTCATGTACAGCATTTGCTCAGTAACGGTGGTCTTGCCAGCGTCAATGTGAGCAATAATGCCTATGTTTCTAATAGTCGAAAGTTCGCGAGCCATGATCTGGGATTTGAAGTGTACGGCGGATTGCCACCGGAATACGAAAAACGAGGTCGAAGGAATGTAACTTCCAAACCCAATCAAGCCTAGTGGTTATGGACGTTTTGGTGGATGCCTGCGTCACTTCGGCTATAGAGAGCGTCCGGTATACAATCCTGCAAATTCATTGGCTGGGAGGGCGACGCTCCTGCGGAGCCGAGACGCAATAGCTCGGCAGGAGCCTCGCCCTCCCGAAATTGCAAGCAATTACAAGACCTTAAACCGGACGATCTGTATAATGGAGACGCCATTGCAACTGTGCCGTCAATAGTAGGACTAAGCTATGCCTTCGCCGTTTCCCGGAATGAATCCGTATTTGGAGCAGCCATCCGTTTGGGAAGATTTCCACAGTCGATTCATGACGTATGCTGGCGAATCACTCGCGGCCCAAGTTCGTCCGAATTTTTTTGTGAAGCTTGAAGAACGCGTGTTCATTCACGAACCGTCTTCGGATGAGCGACGCAAACTGCTAGGAAAGCCGGACCTTGCTCTGTTCCAAGCCGAACCGATCCGAGGCACACCCGTCGCGGTTGTTGATCAAACAGCCATGAATCGAGTTAAGTCCATCATTGCGACCATTCCAGACGTGGAAATCGAAAGGCATGCCGTAATCGAAATCCGCGACCGACACGACCGCCAACTAGTTACCATGATCGAAGTGCTAAGTCCCAGTAACAAACGCTATGGACCCGATCGCGAGCAATACCTGATGAAGCGATCGACGATGATGTTCAGCACCGCCTCGATTGTGGAAATTGATTTATTGCGAGGCGGACCTCGACTACCGATCAATGATCTGCCTGAGTGCGACTACTGCGTCACGGTATTTCGCAAATCCAATGCGCCCAAGGTGGAGGCTTGGCCCATTGGATTGCGGGAGCAGTTACCCATGATTCCAATCCCATTGAAGGGTGACTTTGCCGATGCGAGGCTGGACCTCAAAGCCCTATTGGATCGAGTCTACGACGCGGCGGGCTATGAAGATTACTTATACGAATCCCCGCCTGAACCGCCGTTGGACGAACGGGACGCGATTTGGGCCAAGTCTTTCATCGCATGCTAAGGCGAGCGGCAACAGAGGTTATACCTGGAGGGAGAGGCTCCTGCCGAACCATGGCGGCGCCAGCTCGGCAGGAGCCTCGCTCTCCCACTGAAACCCTTGGCAGGTAGTTTTCACTCTGCCGCTCGCCTAATATTTATCGTTCACAGACCTCCAGCCAAAAGAATTTTTTGTTTTTGCCCTTAACTGCAATTTGCGAAGTAAGAATTGACCCTATCGAATCGTCGAATGCTTTTGTTGCCCTAGCACTCCCAGGAAACATGGCCATTTTCAGGACTTTCAATGTTCGAGAGTAGTACTGAGGGAACCCAGGACTGGCCCAGTCGATTGCGGGACGATTCTGAACTCGTTCGCGATCGAGCCATTGAATCGCTACGGAAGTACCTCGTACGCGGACTCAGCCGGTCTCTCGCGCATCGTTATGGCGGACGAGTCGATGCGGAGGATGTGGCACAGGTTGCACTCTTGAAAATATTGGATTCCCTCGATTCGTTCGAAGGTCGGAGCAAGTTCGAAACCTGGGCCATGTCCGTCGCCATTCGGATTGGGATTAGCGAGCTGCGACGGAAGTACTATCGGACTGTTTCGTTAGGGGCTCTGGCCAAGGACAGAATGCAGTTTGACTTGCCAGACAAGAAAACGGAGGGAGACACGCATCAGGAAGAGCAACGGTCGATCATCACTCTTTTACAAAGACTCATCGAGGACACCTTGAGCGATCGGCAGCGAATGGCAATTCGCGGCACGCTGGCTGGTTTGTCGGTCGAAGTGATCGCCGAACGACTGGATAGCAATCGGAACGCGGTTTACAAGCTCGTGCACGACGCCCGACTGCGGTTAAAACACGGGTTCGAAGAAGCAGGCATCACGACAGAAGAAATCTCAACTCTATTATCGAACGGGGCCTAGCGATGCTTGTTTCCTATGGTCAAGTAATCCAGTTACTAGAATCCATCGCTATTGCGACTCCCGACTCGCTTGACTGCGACGGGTGTTTTGAACTTGTTGCGGAGTTTGCGGACGCAGAGAAGCGCGGGGAAGAACTTTCCGATGCGTTGAAGCTTGTCCAAAACCACTTGCAGCAATGTGCGTGCTGTGCCTACGAATACGAAGCGTTGCTGGAGGCAATACTGGGTGCCGACGAACAGTAAGCATCTCGGCAGAAATATCCGGTTGTTATTTCGCATTAACCGCGTGGGCATCGCCCCGCGTTTTGCAGTGCTCGCGGCCCGATGGGCACGCGGTTAAACGAAGAAACTTGCGTGTAGGTGCTTAGCAATGCTATCCGCAACGAAATAGTTGCAACGTAGGTAAGGATTGAATTATGCTTGCGTCTACAACCACCAGTAAGTCCGACACATCCCTAACCGATAAAGGACATAACGCGTGGACGCCATCCCAAAAATTCCCGACCATGAGATAACCCCACCAAGCGTGTACTTCAATCGCAGGAATTTGTTGCGAGGGGGGCTTGCTGTTGGGAGTGTCGCTGCGTCCGCGTCGGTGTATCGGTGGTTCAACCCAACGGCCGTGGTAAAGAAAAACGCAGGTCCCGTCGTTGAAGTCGAAAAAGTCCTCGACAGCCAAGAGGAGTTACTCGCTCGCGGTTGGTTGGTCGATGAAGTCAAAACCTCCGAACGCAATATTCTCAACTACAACAATTTCTACGAATTCTCGACGCAAAAAGAGGCCGTCGCTGCTGCGGCTGCAAACTTCAAAACAGATGGCTGGAAAATCGTCATTGACGGCCTAGTTCATAAGCCCATGACCATTTCTATCGACGATCTCCACGCGATCAGCCCGCCGCAAGAGCGAGTCTACCGAATGCGTTGTGTCGAAGCCTGGTCGATGGTCATTCCTTGGGTCGGAGTGCCCCTTGCCCACCTACTCGAAGCAGTCGTCCCCATGGCGAATGCAAAGTACGTTGCGTTCGAAACGTTACTCGATCCAATGCGAATGCCTGGTCAAAAGACGAGCGTCTTGGAATGGCCCTACATCGAGGGGCTGCGGATGGACGAAGCGATGCATCCGTTGACGTTGCTGGCAACCGGGATCTATGGCAAGGCGATGCCACCGCAGGACGGAGCTCCAGTGCGATTGGTGACACCTTGGAAGTATGGTTTCAAGGGGATCAAGTCGATCGTCAGGATGACACTGGTGTCGGATCAACCAACCACAAGCTGGGGGCGATTCGCGCCTAACGAATATGGTTTCTACGCAAATGTGAACCCACACGTGGACCACCCGCGCTGGAGTCAAGCGACGGAACAGCGAATTGGTGAGTCGGGCCGCAGAAAAACGCTCATGTTCAACGGCTATGATCCCCAAGTTGCCGACTTGTACGCAGCGATGGATCTGCGTAAGTACTACTAAGCATAGCCGTCGGACAGGCTGCCAGCCTGTCATTTCAGCTATCCGTCAGGCTGCCAGCCTGTCATTTGTTATACGACAGGCTGGCAGCCTGTCCTACGTGTGAGGCGTTTTGAGATGGGTTCCCTGAACTTCTATCGTTACCTGGTGATCGTCAACGGTGCAGTTCCATTGATGGTATTGCTATGGGATGCGTACCGAGGTCAACTCGGTGCGAACTCGGTGAATTACGCTTTGCACGTTACCGGAATATTGTCACTCGTATTTCTCATCTTGTCGTTGCTAATGTCGCCGATGCGTTGGCTGACTGGCTGGGGTGGTTGGATTGCCTTTCGAAGAACCCTTGGCCTATTTGGTTTTTTCTACTCGCTCTTGCACCTTGCGATTTACGTTGGATTCGACCGCGGTTTGAACCTCACAAGTACGTTGCAAGAAATATGGATGCGGCGATTCCTTCAAGTTGGAACGGCAGCGGTCTTTCTCATGATTCCATTGGCGGTCACTTCGACCAATTCGATGATCCGAAGGGTCGGACCGAAAAATTGGAAACGGCTTCACCGAAGCACTTACTTGGTCGCCATCCTCGGTGTCGTCCACTACTACCTATTGGTCAAGTCGGATATTCGTCAACCGGTCGCGTTTGCGGCTGTCGTAACCGGCCTGCTTGGCGCTCGAGCCGTGCGACACTATTACGAACTTCGTCAAGCAGCCAATGGCAGTCGGCAAACGGCCTCTACATCCAAAACGGGCCTGCCGTTAAGGAATCGCGGGTTTTGGAAAGGAGAATTGAAGGTGATTGCTCTGTTTCAAGAAACGCCGGACGTGCGAACGTTTCGCTTGGCCGCAATCGACGGAGGTATCCTGCCTTTCGATTATTTGCCAGGCCAATACATGAATTTGCAATGGAACATCGACGGAAAAAAAGTCAACCGATCGTACACCATCGCCTCGTCGCCAACTCGCAGCGATGCCTGTGAATTGTCGATAAAACGTGAACCGAAAGGACTCGTGTCGCGAATCATGCATGACACGCTCCGCGTCGGTGATACGATCAAGGTGAGTGCACCAGCCGGTAAGTTTGTCTTCACCGGCTCCGATTCGAACGAAGTTTTGCTCATCGCAGGTGGTGTCGGTATCACACCGCTTATGTCGATAGTCCGTTATTTGACCGATCGATCGTGGACAGGCGATATTTATTTTCTTGTTGTGGCAAAAACAGAACAAGACCTTATTTTCAGTGACGAACTGACATTGCTTCAAAAGCGTTTTCCAAAGCTTCACGTATGTACGACTTTGACAAGAGCCGAGCCGGGCGGAGACTGGCAAGGCGAGCGTGGGCGCGCGAATGAAACAATGCTTAGAAAGTTTGTGCCTCATGGCGTGTACACACCTTGTTACTTATGTGGTCCTGAAGAAATGATGGAGGCAACTCGGACGTTGCTGCTTCGAGTTGGCATGGCAGCCTCGTCAATCCATACCGAAGCATTCGTGTCGCCTGGAGTAGGAACGGACTCGACGGGAATCCGTGAATTCGAAACGTTCAACGCGTTAAGTTCCGTTGATCTTGATTCGGTCACCAGACAAGGCGAAACCAGGCAAGTGCAATTCAAGAGATCGGAAAATAATTGCGATATCGCCGACGACAAGTCGATTTTGGAGGCTGCAGAGCAACTCGACGTTAGACTGCCCTTTGAATGTCGGTCCGGTGTCTGCGGACAGTGCAAAGTGCGTTTGCTATCGGGTTCCGTGAAGATGGACTCCGCAGATGCGCTCAGCCCCGTCGAACGCAAACAAGGATTCATCCTCGCATGCCAATCGCATCCAACTTCCGATGTGGTCATCGACGCATGACGCATCCTCGCTCCGCGGTGAATTTATTATTGTCGCCTTGCGCTCCGCGAAAGTGCGCCACGCATACACTCTTTTGCGGAGCAAAAGGCGACAATGTTGGAGGCCTAACGAATTAATTCACGGCCTATCCGCGAATCACGTAGCACTGACTGCGTCCCTATGTTCACTAAACTCCCACCGGCTAGCAGCGTCTGTACCGTTTGTTTGTTTCCGCTTTTAATCAAGGTTGAAAAAATGTTTAAAAAAATCGTTTGTCTGTTCATTGCGTTTTGTCTCGCGGCTCCATTCGCAACCCCCATTCGAGCTGAGAACCCAACGGGTTTTACGGTAAAGTCCGCGCTGGACGATACGAAATTCAGCCTCGAAGAGCATCGAGGCAAGACGGTTGTCTTGCACTTTTTGCTGAAGACAGAATGCCCTTATTGTTTGCGTTATACCCGTGAGTTCGCACAGATGTCGGCAAAGACCCCGAATGTCATTCACGTCTTTCTGAAACCGGATAGCGAAACGGAAATTAAAACTTGGGTCAGCCATTTGGACGCCAAAGGGCTCAAGGCACTACCGACGGTCTATCAAGACCCAGATGCAAAGCTAGCAAAGCAGTTTGGTATTCCTGATGGTTACAAATTTCATGGGCAGTCCGTTCACTTCCCCGCTCTCATTGCGATCGACGGCAGCGGCAAAGAAGCGTTTCGCTATGTCGGCAAGAGCAATAGCGACCGCATGTCCGTCAGCGATTTTACGAAGAAACTGGATTCTGTCATGGCAAATGCAGTCAAGAAAGCGCCCGCAAAATAGAGTTGGCAGAGAATCCACTTGAGGAGTTGTTACTTCGTTTAACCGCGTGGGCATCGCCCCGCGTTTTCTACCGCTCGCGGCCCGTTGGACACGCGGTTAAACGAAAGGGGAATTGTCGACACTTGAAAAACTCGGTACCGTAAAGCTTGGTTTCGTTTTCGAGTGAGCGTTTTCGATAAACAGGAGGTTTTCGTGATATCTTATTTTTCGATTTTCCCTGAAAAGTACGCCACTGAGATTAGGACGGTGGCGTTTCCGAACCATAGAGATATGCCAGCAGGGACAATTCTGTTCAACGAGTACTTTTGTCCCGATCACAATTGCAACTGTGAGCGAATCCTTATTCGGTGCGACCAAGTGCTGGACCAGAATTCAGCTCCCAATCCCTATGCGATGATTAGTTATTCTTGGAACAGCAAGCCCGACGCGCCTTGGCGCAAGATCATAAGCGATGGAAATCCAATTTTGGATCCGTTCCATACCAACAAAAAATTCGCCCACGAACTAATGGAGTTTTGGTATGACATGTATCAAAGGGACGGTGACTATCGCGAACGTATCTTTCGTCACTACCGCGAACTGCGCAATGCCGTTGGCATGCAGTTTACTACGAAAGAGGGATCTGGAATCAGCCCTGAAATGCGAAAGACTGTGGCTTCGATGGTTGAGGCCTCGCTTGCGGGGAATACGAAACTCCTAACGAACCCAGCAGAAATCAAGAAGATCGATCGACTTCGCCACAAGGCATTGCAACGCAAACGTGCCAACCGACGGAAACCGAAATAGCCTCGACTGGGTGCCGGATATACTTCGGATGGCTTTCGAGATTTCCATGGATCCCATGGATCCATGGTGCCCTGCCTCACCTAAGTTCGCTTAAACTATGGACCGTGAGCGGAGTTTCTCAGTGATTTCACTCGGTTCACATTCGTCGGGAGCGAATGGCCCGCTCCATTCTAGACGCTCCTGATGCTCCGGATGGCTGGGATCGCTGATGGCTTCCAGAAACTCTTCGAATCCCCACACGCCTCCCACATTTTCGGGTGGGCAAGCACGTTTGCCGCCGGAACAAAGTGGGTAGAGTACACCTGGCTGCGAATCGAAGGTCTTCTCCAAGACAATTTCGTGCTGCCAGTCATCTCCGAAATCGTAGACGTAAAGAAATCGAGATTTTGGTTTGCAGTCGCCAAGCACAGTCGATAATCGCATGTTCTCATAGCTTTGTTCGCCAAACTCCTCGTCCGCCATTTCCGATCCGGTGAATTGTTCGTTTGCGATGACGAAATGGTGCAGATGTGAGTTGGTCCAACCCATGGCTCGTTGGATCAATTGGTGAAATTTTTCGAGAGTCACGTCAATGGTTTCAATCCTTCGCCAAATCGGCGGCGATGTGCCCTTGAGTGTGATTTTGAATTGATACACTTTCGAGGTCTTGGCATCTGATTGAGCAAGCTTCTTTTGGTCTCGCCGGGACAGTCGCGCGCGTATGATAGCGTCCGTGGCAAGTTTTGCATTTTGCTTGCTCGTCGCCCAAACCTTTTCGAAGCGGGGTGGCATTTTGCCTTTCCACTCTGGAATCTCGTCCGAATCTAAATTGAGTTCGAGGCTGCGTGCGACGCCAGGCACACGGGTGATGAATTTCTTGCTTTCAAGCGTCCGAACCATCTGGTTGGCAGACGGTGCGGAAACCTCAAGCGCCTCTGCAATGTCCGTCTCCGCAGGCGGAAGTCCGTATGCGTCCATGTAGGCCAAGATAAAGGAAAGGTAACGCCCCTGAGTTGGAGTGAACGCAGCCATACAAGTGTTCCTGCATTGAATACAATGGCATCAAAAAAAGATCCAAAGGACTGCGGGAAATCGCAGTGTACCGAACACTTAGAATAGCATGTAGATTGCTGAATGTGTATCGCCCCTCTCTCCAACTTGCTGGAACGAATGCCAGCGAACCTTCCGATGGAACAAGCCCATCGCCAGCATTTTAAAATGTAGTCTCTTCTCTAGGCCATAAAACAAGCATCGCGGCGAGCCCCAGCATTGGCGCCAAGCCTACCATCGCAACTCCGAGATCGAACGAGCGTGTCTCATCTACGTATCCACCAAGAACGCGATGCAACGGCGAAGCAACTATCCATCCAAGAAAAGAAAGGATTCCTGTCGCCTTGCCAAGGTTGGCAGCGGAAAGCTCTTGTGTGAAAGAGTAATAACAGGGGAATAGCCCCAGCGTCCCAGCCCCTACGATGAGCAAAACGGCCAATAAGGCCCAACCCTGCGGCAAGATGGCTGCCAAGCATGTAAAACAGGCTAACAAGGAGCTGCCAGCGTAGGTGACCAAACGCGAACGATGCACACTCATACCTTGGCGAGCTAACCACATCGCTACAAACCCTGCTCCGATGCAACCCACATCCGTCGCTAAATAATAAGCCGAGTTAAAGAGCAACGCCGATGCCTCGCTGTAGCCTCGCCCCTCCTGCAAGAACATGGGCAGCCAAGCTCGAATGAGCTGCCAAGACGTGTTGATCGAAATGACCATAATCGCCAGTGCCCAGAATCGACGGTTTGCAAGCAAGTCAGTCAACCAGAATGTTGCTTCGCTACCTTCTTGATAGGTTGTCTTCTCCCTGACGAGTGATCCTTGAGGGATCGCGAAACACCATGCAATCGCCCAAAAAACACCGACCAATCCAACCATCTGAAACGGTGGTCGCCACGCTTGATCGTCTTGATTCAACATGAAAAATCCCGCAATAAGGATGGGTGTAAGGATCGCGCCGAGTGAGGCGCCACTTTGCAGGATACTATTGCCGAATGGCCGCTCCTGTTTGGATAGAATCGTATGCGTTACTACCAACGCACACGGCCAATGGCCAGCTTCAAAGAATCCAAGCAATGCCCTGCAAGTCAGCAGCGAACTGTAATCCCAAACGAATCCCGTCGCGAATCCAACGGCGGACCATGCGAGCAATACCGACGGATATAGCCAACGCACCGAGACGCGATCCACGATGAAACCAAAGAACAAGGACCCAAATGCAAATGCACTCCCAAAGGCCCACTCAATGTTCCCATATTCAGAACGGCTCAGTTCCAATTGTTCTTTGATTCGAACCGACATGTTCGCTAGAACTTGGCGATCCATGTAATTGATCATGGTGGCTAACAACAGCAGGATGCTAACGGTCCATTGCCAACGGCTGAGCGAAGTCGAGGGAATCGCCAAAGGAACACTATTCCGTTCTGCGCACGAGCAGTGCAATGGGTTGAAACAAACGGTCGGACGTCTGAGATTAGTTTAGCGGAAGCTAGTCGTGAACCGCAGGCCCCCACGGCCATTCGGATCGCTTCAGGCTGTCTGCGTTAAGAAGCAGGACATCCGTCGGCGGAGCGACGGATCTACGTAGGCCGGTTCGCTCCGCGACCGGCGGTCAGTGTAGTTCAAACCGTACATCCTATCCCCTTCCAGACAACGTCGGAGCCATTCGCTGTCGCTGTTATGATCATCCATTTGAATCGATTCATGCAAGCAGCGTCACCCAGCAGGACATCCGTCGGCGGAGCGACGGATCTACGTGGGCCGGTTCGCTCCGCGACCGGCGGTCAGTGTAGACGAAACCACACTTGCGGTCTTCATCCAAATGACAACCGAGGGGTTTGCTGCCGAGAAAAACTAAGTGGCATTCCGACATGCCGTCAACTGCATGCCGGGACAGCTTAAATGATCTCTTGAATGGGCTCCACATGCTCAACTCCCACGAGCTTCTGGTTCAGCCCACTATAAAAGTACGATAGCCTGTTCGGATCCAAACCCAATTGATTGAGCACGGTCGCATGCAGGTTCTTAACATGCAATGGCCGCTCGACGGCGGCAGCCCCAAGCTCATCGGTGGTGCCAACGGTGGTTCCGCCCTTTATACCGCCGCCGGCCATCCACATGGTAAACCCGTAGGAATTGTGATCTCGACCTGTGCTCGCTTGATATTCGGCCACCGGCTGTCGACCAAACTCTCCACCCCAGACTACCAGTGTGCTATCGAGCAATCCACGTTGCTTCAGATCCTTGAGCAACGCCGCGATGGGCTTGTCCGTATTGCCAGCGTGAAGATTGTGGTTCTTCTCAAGGTCACCGTGCGCGTCCCAATTGTCGTCATTGTGCGCTCCGCCTGAATACAACTGGATGAATCGAACTCCACGTTCCACCAAACGCCTCGCCATCAGACAACGACGACCAAAATCGTCGGTTCGAGTCTCGCCAATTCCATAGGACTTCAACGTGGCTTCGTCTTCCTGAGCCAAATCCACGACGTCCGGAGCCGATTGCTGCATCTTGTACGCTAGTTCATAGCTAGAAATGCGAGCCGCAAGTTCCGAGTTGGCACCGCGTGTGGCAAGATGAGCTTGGTTGTTCTCCGCGATTGCATCGATCAAATCCCGTTGCAGTTCACGCGAGGTTCCGACAGGTGGCTGCAGATCCAATAGCGGTGCGCCTTTGGCTCTCAAGATCGTTCCTTGATAATTGGCTGGCATGTAGCCACCCGACCAGTTCTTGGCGCCGCTGATTGGGCCCCCTTTGGGATCCAACATGACCACATAGCCGGGTAAGTTTTCATTGACCGAACCAAGACCGTAGTTAATCCAGGAACCCATCGATGGCGAGCCGCTCAAAATCTTGCCCGAGTTCATCATGAGCATTGCCGATCCATGGATCGGGGAGTCAGCGGTCATCGAGTGGAGAAACGCGATGTCGTCGACGCACTCACCTAAGTTGGGAAACAAATCGCTGACCCATTTTCCAGACTGGCCATACTGCTTGAACTTCCAGCGTGGTTCGACAATTCGGCCTTCGTTGCGATGGCCACCGCGGCCAAATGTTTTTACCGCGATGGTTTTGTTGTCCATACCGATCATGTTGGGCTTGTAGTCAAACGTATCGATTTGACTTGGGCCACCGTACATGAATAGAAAAATGACGGACTTGGCTTTAGCCGGACTGGCTTGATGGGCCGAGCCAGAAGCTGCATGCTCGTCGGCTGCCGCACGATTGTTAAAAAAACCGTCGGCTGTCAACAACGAAGTCAGTGCGACGCTGCCAAAACCGCAACCCGCCTCCCAAAGGAATTCGCGACGGGTCCGTCCGCAAAAGTTTTGTTTTGCCATAATTGATCTCAATCCAAGTAAATGAATTCGTTGCTGTTTAGGAGAACCAAACAATACTCGCGAAACGCCTGTGACTCGCTCAGCCCAAATTTCTCACGCAGCCCACCGATGCGTTTGATCGCCCTCTGTATCTCTTCGTCTTTTGCAGGCCGCGAATAAACCAGTTCGACCGCGGTTCGAAGATTGTCTGCTAAGCCTGCTCCCTCTTTCAACGCAAAGGCAGCCAAGTGGCTGGATTGCTCCTGCAAAAATGCCCCGTTCAGCATATTCATGGCTTGTGCGGCTTGCGTCGTCAGGAATCGGGCTTCGCAGCTCGAGTCTGTTTCGGGGAAGTCAAAGGCCGACAATTCCGGCGGGATCAGCGAACGCTTAATAAAGATATAGACACTTCGACGCGATCTATCGGCTGCATCCGAGTTCCCCCAGCCCTTGCCGGGAACGCTTTGGCCAGCCTTCACATCGTCGGAAACCGTCGGGAAGAAACTAGGTCCGTGCTGCTCCCAGTTGATTCGACCGTTAGCAGTGAGGACTGCGTCGCGGATCTCTTCGGCACTCAATCGGCGAACATTGAAACGTGAGAAATAGTCGTTGCTAGGATCGCGTTGAACGCTCTCAGGATCCCCGGTTGAGCTAAGCCGATACGTTTGCGACATGAGCATCATCCGGTGCAGCGGTTTCAAATGCCATTCGAAGCGAACGAGTTGCTGCGCCAGATAATCTAATAATTCTGGATGCGTTGGCGGATCTCCAAGTTGGCCGAAGTTGTTGGACGAACGAACAATCCCTCGGCCGAAGTGCCGTTGCCAAATGCGGTTGGCGATCACTCGACCTGTCAATCGATTGGTTGGCGAAGTCATCCACTTTGCGAGCACAGTTCGGCGTCCAGCGGAACTGCCTTTAGGTTCGCCCAAAACTGGTTTTTCGTCTTGGAACAATTTCGGGAACGCAGGTTCTACTGAGTCCCCAGGTGCTTGCGGCAAACCTCGCATCAATACATAGGTCTGCTCAGGTGTCGCATCGCATTTAGCAAGCCCTAACCGAAAATCGAGCGGCAGGGATTCCATTTCCTTGCGAACATTTTCCGCTAGTTTTTTGAGAGACTCGTACTCATCCCATTGGGCAGGTTCCAATTGCGATTTCAGCCGTTCTCTCGCGACTTTGTCCCGGTCAGGCCCTTTGGCGGCTTTCTTGTCTTCGTCCGTCATCTTGGCAATGCCTAACTCTTCAAGTCGGCGGATCGACTCCCGCGTCTCTTTCAGTTGCTTTTTGAGTTCCTCGTTCCGGCGGGCCAAATCATTTTTGGAGACGTCGACTTGATTGTTCGATTTTTCATCGCCGCGTGTGCCGTAGGGAGTGACATCGCGAAGAAAGGCGACCATTTGGTAATAGTCTTTCTGAGGTATCGGATCGATCTTGTGATCGTGGCATCGAGCACAATTGAGAGTCAGCCCCAAGACGCCTTGACCAATGGTGGTAACCAGATCGTCATAGCCATCAAATTTGGCTTGCAATGGATCAGCAGGTTCATCGTCCCAGATTCCAAGCCGATAGAATCCCGTAGCAGTAAGCGATTCGCTATTTGGAACGTCTAGTTCGTCGCCCGCCAACTGCTCCAGCAAAAATCGATCGTAAGGTTTGTCGCTGTTGAAGGCATCGATGACGTAGTCTCGGTACTTCCAAGCGTTTGGCTTTGGTCCGTCTCGTTCGAAACTATTGGTCTCCGCGTAGCGAACCAAGTCGAGCCAGTCACGAGCCATCCGTTCGCCAAATCTTGGGTCGGCCAGGAGTTGGTCTACAAGCTCCGCGTAAGCGGACTCGCTTGGGTTCTTAGCGAATCGGTCAACGGTCTCTAGTTCCGGTGGCACCCCGATGCAGTCAAAGTACAATCGTCGAACAAGTGTCCTGGGGTCTGCTTGCGGGGCTGGTATGAGCGCGTCTTTGCTCCAACGCGCGTACACAAAAGCATCGATTGGATTGCTGGGGGGGACTGGTGCATGAACTGCCGGAGGAAGTGGATTGCTTAACGGAACGAATGCCCAGTGCTCTTTGTATTCCGCACCAGACTGGACCCAGTTCTTGAAAAGCTCGACTTGTTGTTTTGATAAACCGGAACCTTCTGGCGGCATGCGCACGCTTGGGTCGTCGGAAGCGATACGCTTGAGGATTTCACTTGCGTTCCAATCGCCAGGTACGATTGGTTTCAAGCCACTGTCGCTTTCGCTCGTCGCTTTTGCGAATTCATGCAATGCGACCCCCGACTCCTGTTTGTCCGGTCCATGGCACGAGAAGCACTGTTTGGCGAGAATGGGGCGAATCTGTCGACTGAAATCGACTTCGACGGCCGTAGTGGAATCGGCGAGCGACTGAGCCATTGTTCCGAGAGCGAAAAGGATGGCGAAAACGCCTACATAGGCACGAATCGCTGTCCGAAAAGGGCCGCGATCAAAGGGTGTCGCGTGCATGAATGGTGTCAATTGGGTGTGCTCGTGTAGCAGGAGGAATATCGGACTCAATATCCTGTCCGGTTGGGGGGACTGATCCATTGTAACAGCAAAGCCATAAAAGCTTAACGCAGAAAAGCTCATACCCTTGATAGAGCGCCCTTGATTATCCAGAAACCACACTAAAGCTCTAGGGCAAGCGGCAGATTGAAATTTACCTGCCGAATTTTGGTGTTGACGAGCAAAGCTCCTGCCGAATCTCGAGCGTTTCATTATCGCGCCAACGTTGCGAAATTAACCATATGCGGTTTTTCGCTGCCGCTTCTGGTATTTGCTATTGGCTATCTGAGTTTCGGCTAGAGTCCAATAGCTTCGGTCATTCATTCTGGGAAACGGGATCGCACGATCCAATCCAAAAACGAGTTCCATATTCGAGCCCCCATTTCAATTCCTTGGCAGTGTAGCACGGCACTCCGTGCCGTGACAAATGGGGACCACTTCAAAGCAAAAAGCAGCCGCAGCTCAATTCGCGTCGATTGAATGTCTTCATCGCATGCCATCTCGCAGTACAGGCGGCGAAATGACTGATGCTTTGCCCCAAAAGGAAAAAGAATAATCGCTCTCCCTAGGAGCATGCGATTTCTTTGTTCTTGAGTCCGGATTTACGACTTCTCTGGTGGTCGGGACACAGCCGACCAAAGTAGCAGGCACGCTCCGTCGTGCCGTCCGCTGGAGTGAATTTACAATGATTGCTGGTGAACGGCACATGGAATGTGCCTACTACTTTGACTTTTGTCGGCTGTGTCGGTCGCAAGCAAGGGGCAAGCTGGCTAGTCTATTCCCTAGTTTTTTGACCTCAAGGACGATGATGGAGAGGTCGATGAAGGCAGAGACGTCGGCATCGCCCCTTTGAACCGTCGGGAACGTGACGGAAGCCAATAAGCCGAAGATTAGAACAGTTGTCCTCAACTGTTTCGGGAGTCAGTGTAAAGATCGACCTCGTCGCACTCGCGTTGTTGATAGGCAGCATGTGATGTTGGAGATGTTGGAGATGGGGGCGCAGGTCGGAAACAGTTTGGAAAACTGTTCTACACTGCCCCTTCGCTTGTTTTGTGCTAGCACTGAGCGAGGGCCTCACTCAGCTACATTAAGCTTGGCCGTTGCCACTTTTAGGCGTGCGAGATGACAGCCAGGTCCGCTGCCCAGGCTTCAATGAGCGAGGCTGGACTGACCATGCGATCTAAATGCTCACGGGCCTCCATGCAGCGTCGGATGGCAGATACGAACGCATCGGAATGGAGCGACAGCAAGTGCCCGTAGCGAGACATGGCAGCAGCGGCAACATTGGCGTCCGCCGATTGAGCATTCAATTGCGACTCCATTCCAGATCGGTAGAACTGCAGCGCAAAATCCAAAATAACCTTAAGCCGCTCGCGTCTGGGCTGCGAGTCGGTTCCGACCGATTCCATATTCCCCTGCACAGCCTTGGCGAGTTTTGTGAAATCCAATGGTCGTTGAACGAGCTGCACAAAGAGTTCGGTTCGAAACGCTTTCAGTTCCTCGTTGGTCCAGTTGGCCACAGTCGAAATGGAACCGCCAGCCTGAGCAGCGAGACTCAGGGCGGTAGCGTTGTCCTCAGCCAGCCCGTTTCGCAATATCAATTGAGCCAATTGGTCCGCTGTCAAAGGCTGAAAACGAGCCATTTGGCATCGCGAGCGAATGGTGGGCAATTGGCGTTGAACGCTGGTGCTAATCAAGAAGATGAGAGAACCTGGTGGCGGTTCCTCGAGCGTCTTGAGCAAACTATTAGCCCCCTCCTCGGCGATGGTATCCGCGTCGTCCACGATTGCGATCTTGCGCCGTCCTGAATAGGGTTTCATGCGCAGTTCGTAGCACAGTCCCTCGCGCATCCGCCGTTCCCCTTCCCCTACCAGTTGTTCCATGACTAAGCCGGTCTTATCCGGTCGTCGCGCGACCTCGATCAAGTCGGGGTGGCTGCTGGCATCGATCTGGGCACAGGCTTCGCATCGGCAGCAAGGAGCGAAGGCGGAAGGATCGCTTCCGGTGCACAGCATGGTCTTGGCGATGAGACGGGCGAATGTCCGTTTGCCGATTCCGTCGGGACCGACCATCAAGAACGTGCTGGCTAGTCGATTGCTTTGAATCGCGTTTCGGAACCAGGTTCGCTGCCGCTCGTGACCTAAAAAACTATTCCAATCCATTGCTTTGTTTATTGGTTAATCGCTAGCGGATCGTAAATGGGGGGCAGTTTGAGCCGTAATCCCTGAACAGTCAGCCAGCCAATGATATCATCCTGGGACTCTTTTCGCCGACTTTCCGCTTCGATCAATTTGGAAATACCGGGCGATTTAAAATCCGAATCGTCCCGTTCTGATTCTTTAAAGTTTCGTCGAATTTGATTTTCGATGGTTAGTGACGCTGCCGATTGCCGATCGAATTGGCTTGATACGTTGAATTCTTTCCGGTTATTCATCCAGCCTTCTTTTAGGACCGGATCCATCGAGGAAGCTTCCATGGATTCGGTCAGCTGGTCGTATCGCGGCCCTAGTTCTTGAGAGGCCGTTGGCCAGAGTGATCGCGACTCCTCAAGCCGGGCCATGATGGTCTGAAAGCGACGGGCCATCGCAAACGTGACTCCACCTAAGACAACGAGTGCCACTACGAATAGAAGCACGAACCACTTGCCAGGAATGCCGCCTGGGTGTTTGTTGCTCGTCGGGAGAAAATCGGTCACGTTGGAACAATTGGGGTTGATGAAGGAGGTGCTGACCATCTAGAGGTGTGGTAAATATCCCCCGAGATAAGCTCGGGGGCATTTGTATGTTGCCGGCTTCATGCCGAGAGTTGTGACCTTTTGCTCTAGGCTGTCGCAGCCTTACCACCGTGGATTTCGTATTTCTCCAGTCGGGACATTTCTTCAGAGACGCTGCTGCCGTCCGGCGTCTCGTCCGACTTGGTGTTGAACCAATCTTCATCGAATTTGATCCAGCCTGCTTCCCCACGTGCTCCACGTTTCATGGCAACGTTGGTGGTCAGCGCGATGACGGCGTCTGCCATAGCCACTTCAGGGTGGCACTTGGGTCGATTGGCGGGATCAGGGTTGCGAATGCAATAGGCCCAATGCTCGATCTCCTCCGTGTAACCTTTGCTTGGAGGTCCACCGGACAAGGCTGCCTTGGCGATCGGCGCCGCGGCCCCACCGCTGGCTTGCGTATCGAGGGCGTAGCCACCTTTGGTTGACTTCACACCAGCCGACGCGGCCGTATCTGAGCCAGCGTACAGCATGACTTCCTTCTCTTGGTCGATGATCATGGTTCCCTTGGTACCCAAGACGACTTCGCCGTAGCCACCAAAACCATTGCCGTTGATCGACGAATAGTTGACCACGATTTTCTTGTTCGGATCTTCGTTGTAGGAAGGGATCTTCTTGACGTTAGGGATTTTGTAGCCCGCGTCAAAAGTTTCGCTGTAGTCCGGTCCCGGGAACTCGAATGAGCAATAGACGTGATCATCTGCATCTCGGTCGGCTGGGAAAATGTGTCGCCCGCCCACGGCATGTACCGTGAGAGGATGAGCTTTCTTTCCGTCGGATCTAAGTGCGCTGCAGAAAATTGTGGACGCATCCAATTGGTGACTACCGAGTTCAGCCATTAGACCGCCACCAGTTCGATCAAAGGTGCGCCAACGCACCAACTCTTCGATAGCGGTTCGCGTGTAGCTACCCATTTGTTTTTCGAGATATCCGAATCTCGCGGCATCGACGATATCTTTCGTCCACGCGGCCCATTGAGCGACCTTCTTTGTGAGCAAGTCCTTTTCAGCCGGGCTGGTCGCTTTGGCCAATTCTTTTTCGAATTTATCCAATTCCGCTTCAATCTTGCCTGGCTTTCCGCCTTCCATTCCAGGCAATGGTGGCTGCCACGAGTCTTTGCCGGGTAGATTGCCACGGTGCCATTGGGCACGGATATGATGAAGTTGGCCGATCATGCCCCAACGAAGCATGTGGACGGCATTGTCATAGAGTACGCTGTAATGCCTTTGGTGACCGGTAGCGCAATGGATTGGGTTGCCAGCAACATCGTTCTTCATTCCAGCTACACGCGCCATGACCTTGCACTGGGCTACGTTGTGTGCCATCAGTTTTTCGGTCAGTACGTGCTTCTTTCGCATCATGGCTTGAACAGCGATCGGTGCGTGCAGGTGAAGCGGCAAAGCGATGATGACTCCCTCGATCGAGTCGTCATCCAGCAGTGCTTCAATGCCACCATTGGTGGCGTCGTAAACCTTGACGTTCTTTCTTGCTTCATCTTCGCTGGCATACTTATATTGCTTGATCAAGCCAGGTCGGGCCGCGTTTGCGGCGGGGGAGGACCAGTCGCCATGGAATGCACGATAGATGCTGTAAGGTCGGATGTCGGCAATTGCGACAACCTGTACATAATCAGGCGTGCAACCACCGATTAAAACGTTTCCTTCATCGCCGGTACCAATGATTCCGATGCGAACTGGGTTTTTGACCTTTTCGTAGCCGAAATACATCGCACCCAAACCGCCACCTGATACGGCCCCGGCAGCGACGATGCCTTGCATGAATTCGCGACGCGTGAAGCCGACCGCTTCATCAAAGTTGTTTTTACCGGTAGTGCGGTCTTCTGGACTTAGTGGGGTCATTTTGAATTCTCCTATCGTGAACGGATAGTTAAGGTTTCTTGTTTTGAATGAATGGTAAGTGACGGGTGCGCGTCCAACGGTTAGTCGTTAGCGGTCTTCTTGTTGCGATTCCAAAAACTCCAGGGCAAAAAGTCCAATCCAGCGTATCGCCCAGCGTCCGAAAACGCCAGAAAGAAACAACCAAGCATTTCGATCGCTTGATAGTAGGTCGGTTGAGAGCCATGGCTGCCTGGAAACTGCGTCAATACTACTGAGGCCAGGAAAATCCCCGCCGCCAAACCTGCAAGTGGCGTCAAGAGTCCCAGCATCAACAAGATCCCAACACTCATATCGAAAATAGGCAGGTACTTATCGATTAGTTTCACATCGACAGGCGACTCACCAGGTAACTTGAAACTTGCATACACCGTCGTCTTGTCGACGGTTGACTGCTGTTCGGTTGCAAGCTTGTTAATTCGTTGTTCGAGCTCAGCGCTGATTCGGTCGATGTCGTACAAAGCCGGTTTTGCGAGCGCCTTCCATTTCGTTTCGATGTCATCCCGTTGCTTTCGCATGGACGCCACGTTCGTTCGCATCTCATCTCGTTCCAGGGCAGCGATTCGAGCCATGCCGCTTTTGTACTCTTCTATGTCGGCTTTGTAGGTATCGTAGGTTTCAACAAGAAGCTTGCGGGCGTCTTCGACAATTTTATTAGCCTCTTCTTTTTGCTCGTCGGTGAATTTGTACAAGTTAGCCGCTTCGGCTGCGAAGCCATCATAGACTTCTTTTAGAGCTCCGCTTTTGTAATCATTTTTCGCTTCGGGTTTGCTCTTGTCTTTACCACTGTCCAATCGAATGGAGCCATCGAAATCAGGGACCAAAGATTGGAACCGTTTGGCCAATGGACCCTTGGCAGAGGATAAAAACCCTATCGACGAAAACCCGCCTTCGCGTACTTTTGACGTACCCTCCATATAGAAATGGAAGCCGATGACAAATCGGAGTAGGACCAAAGCAATAACGGCACAAAAACCGAGTCGAGCGTTGCGAAGGAGCATAGGGTGGGGTTGTAATTAATGGTCGTTTTGGAGGGACCGCGGTAAATCACCTGATGGTTACCGCGAAATAAAAGCCGCCATTCACAGAGTATGTTCCAAATTCGCCCATCAGCCAAGTCTCTTTCGCCATTCCACCGCGGATAGCTGACTCTTTAAGCCAACGTCGACGTGAAAAATACCCGTCAAAACCCGATACGTAAGGCAGGGAACTGCGAAATTGTCCCTCGCTTACGCTTCGGGTTAAGTGCAAAGTGAAAATGGAATGGCGATTTGGAAGCTTTCCACATGCAATTCAAAATAACGGTTGCTATTCTCTAAAGCGAGCGACAAACTAAATTGTTGCCTTTTGCTCCGCAAAAGTGCGTTAGTGCAGCGCACTTTCGCAGAGCGAAAGACGACAAAACTCCCTATTCCATCCCTTCGGCGATCTACAATGCAGCGGTTCGTCCCATGCACTGGCTGCGGCAACCAGGTTCCCACTCCGGAACTTCCAGCCGGAATGCTTGTGCCTCAAGCTCTCACCTGCGAAGTGTGCGGCCAAGAATTCCTTTGGGAAACCGGTACAAACTCCGATGGAAGTGAGATCAAAGAATCCTCAAAGGTTGGCTTGGAGGAAATTTCCCTAACCGCCACGGAGGTCGAACCCACGGAGTTGGATACCCTTGAATTTGATGCGTTGGAAACGCCTATCGAGGTTGAGGCAGAGAGTATTCAACCATCTCTCGAACTGGAACTTGAACTTGAATTTGAAGAGCCGGAAGAATTTGAAGAAGCAGAAGCCCCTGATGAAGCAGGTTTCACAGAAGCAAAAATCTCGGAGCAGCAGTCCGCAACGGACTGGAGCGTCCTTGGGCCCCCGATAAAACGCAGAAGAACCCAAGAAGCCTCAGCGATTCGTAAGATCCTTCCACCAGTCCTAGGTGGTTTGGCCGCGTTTCCAATCGCAACCTTGATCATGTGGTACGGTTTCGGAAAGGACATCGGTTCGACAGGACCAACTGTCGCTCAATACGTACCATGGATTGTGCCCGAAAAACTTAGAAACACTCCGTGGCAGTATTCTGCTCGCGGCTCCCGCGAGGACAGTTCCTTGCCTCAGCGATCCCAACGTTCCGCCCCGCAGCCGCGTACCAGTTTTCCGACTCTGAATCGCGAAAACACAGTTGTTGAGCCAGCCGATCGCGTCACAGAAAATACAGAACCGACGAGCGTGGAAAAAACCAATGATTCGGTTGATAAACCGACAATGCAGCCCGACGATGACAAACCGCTGAAAAACGAACCGACCAAATCCAACGACGAGCCGACCATTTCCATTTCCAAACCGTCGCTGTCGGAAACAATCGCAAAACTTCGGACTCTTCAGAAGGAATGGAACGACACTCCTAAGTCAGACCAAGCCAAAATGGTCGGAGAATACTTCTCAATAGTGAGACAATTGTCCGAACAAGCCGCGGAACTCAAAGGAAGATCGGCGAGTGTTTGGAGAAAAGAACTGGAATCTATTTCAAGGGAGATTCTCTCGCATTCGCATATCCCGCGGGCAATACAACTCGGTGCGATGGGAAAGCTGCCGGGAGTTCCAACGACACGCCCCGATGATTTTTTCGCGACCGTCATCACCATTGGCGACGTCAACGAACCAACGTCAAATGCATCTTGGATCCTTCAGGAAAAATGGTCGTCTGGTGCAGGCGAAATTCCAATTGAAATATTGCCTGGTGCCTGGCGTGCAGGTGCCGCCACCCTCCCAGCGACTTGTTTAGCGCTCGGCCAATTGGTAGCAATCGAAGCTTCCGAAACGGACTCATCGACGGGAGAAGCAATTCAAGCCAGTGTGATTCTCAAAGTCCATTCGTTACTGCCTAAGTAGGACGCCAAAACAAGGTTGAAGGGAGGCAAGCTCCCGCTCAACCCAGGAGTCACGATTCGATAACAACGCGAGACTGCGTCTCGGTGCTTTGCGTTGCCAAGTCCAGGATATGCAGAGCTCTGCAAGTATCCTCAAGATCATTGGCTTTCCTGACTAGGGCGGTGATGGCTCGGTGAAACTGGCCGAGCATTTGTTGGCCGACGGGAAGTTCGGTATCGAGTGTTTCCTGATGCCTTCCAGCTTCATCGAACCAAACCAAGGTGCTTGGTAAATCGACAAAAGCCACCCCTTTTTCGCAGCACACTTGAATTGCCGCAGGAGGTCGATACGCGATGGCTTCATGCCATACTTCGGGAATATACGCACCACAGCTAATTTGTGCCAAGATCCCTTTGGGGTCCGTATCAGGGGCTCCGAATCCAAGACTCAATACTTGGTAGTCGGAACTTTGCGTGGAATGGCTCGAGCAATGACGAATCGCTTGAACCCAACTAGGGGCATCTGCGACGATGTAGTTGCACCAATCAACCAGTTCGATGAGTTCTCGTTGCGAACGAGCATCCAGCGTTCGGGCTTTTCGAACATCTTTGTTCTCGCAGGCTAGGCGTCGATGACAAAACAGCAATCTTGGCCTGCCGAGTCGAGTGGCAATTAACTCTTTTAGTCTCAAGGTCGCCGGCGCAAAGCGCCTTGGGAATTCTGTCATGAACGCAATTCCTGACGAGTGAATTCGGTCTCGAATGAGATTGGCAGCGTTGAAATCCAAATCCAGTTCCGCTCCGCAGAACACCCCTTTGCCGTAATCGCAGGCAGCAAATACAGGCGTTAGCCGGTACCAATCGTCCTCAAGTACTAGAACTGCATCTAGCGACGGGCTCTCTGCAATCGCTCGAAAACTATCAACTCGCTCGGAATCGAGCTCACGGGCGGCCGCATCGGCAAGCACAGAAACGCTGTTATAGACACCGACAACCTGAAATCGATCTCGCATCGATCGGAGTGCAGGTAGGTACCGCGACTGCCAATCGCGACCTTGCCCGATAACTCCGATTCTCAACTTCATAGCAACAAACCGATGGCTGTCGAAGGACTCGGATCGATTATCGCTTGCGCCGTTTGCTCTTTGCAATTCCCTGACGAACTTTGTAACGTGGATTGCTCTTGCAAATCACGTAAATGCGACCGCGGCGGCGAACCACTTGGCAGTCGGGATGGCGATATTTTAGCGCCCCAATGGACGAAACTACTTTCATTTCAGCTAACTCCAAGTATCAAGGCGGATGAACCCCAAAACGGACCGTTGCCAACCAATCGGCAGGTTTCGATCTGTTCAGGCTAATTTCCGACCGTTTTACCAGTGGAACTGCCTAGCATGATCTTCAACGTGTTTTCGACTATCTTGTAGGTTTCGGGAATCGCGTAGTATATCGGTGCTCGCCACGGTGGCAACGCCAAAAAAGCAGTAATATTCGACGTTTGAAGATGCGAAACTGAAATCACTCACGAGCCACACCATGCAGATTGCGTATTTTGATTGCTTTAGCGGCATTAGCGGTGACATGACCTTGGCGGCACTGCTTGATGCTGGTGCTGAATTATCCACCCTACAAACGGCCATTGCATCGCTCAACCTTGGCGATGTCCGACTTTCGGTTTCCAACGTATCTAAGCGGGGCTTTCGAGGCAAACTACTAACCATCGACCATGCTCCCGAACACGCCCACCGAACCTTACGGGATATCCTCGCACTGATTCGTAAAGCTAGGATTTCGTCCGGTGCCAAGGACTTGGCCATGCGGTTCTTTGAACGCATCGCTCGGGCGGAAGCCAAGGTGCACGGCACAACCATCGATCGGGTGCAGTTTCACGAGGTTGGGGCTATCGATTCGATTGTGGACATGGTTGGGGTGGCGGTCGCTTGGGACATGCTCCAAATCGAACGGGCATACGCTTCACCCGTGCCCACCGGAACCGGTCAAATCCGAATCGCTCACGGGTTAGTTAGCGTCCCCGCACCCGCCACCGCGGAACTATTGGTTGGAGTTCCGATCGCGCCGACTCAAATCGGGATGGAAATGACCACACCAACCGGAGCCGCCATCATCACCGAACTGGCGAGTGAGTTTGGTCCAATGCCCCCCATGCAAGTTGGACGCATTGGCTACGGAGCTGGCCAAAAGGATATGCCAGACCGGCCAAACTTGCTTCGCATTCTGATCGGAAATGCTTTAAAACCAACGTCTCGCAATGACGACTCGATCTTGATCCTGGAATGCAATCTGGATGATGTTACCGGCGAGGAAATTGGATTTGCAATCGAGCGACTTTGGAAAGCAGGCGCGCTCGACGTCTTCACGGTTCCAATCCAAATGAAAAAGAACCGGCCAGGAACTTTGCTGACCGTGATCGCAAGACCTCAAGACCGACAAGTCATGGAATCGATTTTATTTCAACAAACCGGTACGTTGGGAATACGCTTCCGCAAACAAGCCCGCACGATTTTGCCACGAGCCGCCATCGATGTTCATACGCCTTGGGGTGTCGTTGTCGGCAAGGTCTCAAAACTCCCTACGGGAAGCATTAACTTTTCTCCGGAATATGACGATTGCAAAAAAATTGCCGCCGAATTCGGTTTGCGACTCCTCGACGTGGTTAGGAAAGTTGAGGAGTGTTATCTCGGTGAAGCCGAAAGAATGGAACCGACGGAACAAGCGACTGGCATGATTGAACTAGACAACGTCAACGCCGTTTTTCGACAAGCCGCTGTTGAGGACGAACTCGATTCCGTTGCTAACGGTTCCGTAATCATGGAACCAATTGTGGAACAGGACTCAGCCGACTTTTCGCCCCAGATTGAAGAGCGAGTGACGACCCATTCAACGGATCCGGCCAAGTTGATTTCAGAACCAAACCTGGAAGAACCGCATGCTGGATTTTACCGCTGGGATAGCTCTCCATGGACGGTAGATACGCCGGCTCCACTTCCGCCTGAGGATGCACCTCATGAATTTCCAATGCGAGGTGAATGGGATTCCTGATTGTTTGGCTATGCGATGGCAATTATTAGCTATAATCAAAGCGATCGATCTCGTCTCGTTCTGCGCTCACCATCACCAAAGCGTTTCTCTCATGCCATCGACAATCGCTGAATTAGTTATACCCAAAGGGATGTGGTTCCGACGCGCCACGGCGGAGGACAGAGTTGGGAATCGTAACATCAAAGAATTCCGTTGCTACATTTGGCGTCGCGTCGTTGGGGTCTTAGGCGATCGGCGGATTTGCATTCGCCGGGAGGGCGAGGCTCCTGCCGAGCCAAAGCCAAGCTCGGCAGGAGCCTCGCTCTCCCACATGAAGACTCGGCGATTCGATTTCAGTTTGCCGCTCGCCTTAGCGTTCATTCTCCTCTCGTCGACTGTTGCGAACGCCGACGAGCCCGCAAAACGCTTCCTCAAGCGATTGCGTGAGGAGGGCTACTTCGACCAGGGGCTCAAGTACTTGGAAATTAGCGCAGCCAAAAACCGCTTGCCAGCCAACATGATGGCGGATTTACCACTCGAACGCGTCATTTTGATGCAAGAGTCACTGCGAACCGTTAAGACGCCTCAACAACGCGACGAACGTATGTTGGCGATCGAAAAAGGCTACAAAGAATTTCTGACGTCAGCACCAACTCACTCGCGACGCAGCGAAACACAAACCAAGCTGGGAGACCTGTTGCTGGATCGAGCTCAGTCCGCACTCGACGAAAGCAAGAAACCAGAGAACGTCATTTCATCGGAAAGCTGGCGATCGAAATCGCGACAAGCGTACACCGAAGCGATGGACCTTTACATCAAAATTGCGGAAGAACTGAAGCCAATTCTCGAATCCATGGCCGGGGATAAAATCAAGACGGCCAAGGTCGACGGAAAGGATTTGAAGGAACTCACGGAATTGAGGGAACAGTACCAGCGAGAGTACCGCCAATCTCAAATCCTCCAAGCCAAAACGATGGAGTTTATCGCTCAAACCTACGACGCGCAAACTCCACAGCGGCGTACATGGCTCGAAAAAGCTGAAACGAGCTTCATCGCTGTCGTCGACAAGACGATCGGATCGCAGGAAGCGGGTCGCCGGATGCTTAGTTTGCTTTATCTGGCCGAGGTTCAAGGCCAGCTTGGAAAGATAGACGAGGCCCGCAATAGTTACACTCGAGTTGCCGAAAACGAAGGGGAAGGAATCTTTCGTACTTGGCGGGTCCAAGCCATCACCGGAATCATTCGGCTCGACTCGTCCGAAAAGACGGCCAAATACGAAGCCGCCATTCAACGTGGCGAAGAGGCATTCAAAACGGCCACCGCAAGGGAACGAGACGATCCCGAATGGCTTGATCTGCAACTTGCGACAGCCGAAGCACGCTTGGCATGGGCCAAAACCCTCGATGAACGCAAGGACGAAAACAAATACAAAAACAACCGTCGAGTTGCTCGCGAAACGCTTCAAACGATCCTCAAGAAGAAAGGGCCGCATACGGTAAAAGCCAAACAGTACTTAAGCGAACTCGGGATCGAAACACCTGAAAAAGTGGATGTGAAACTACCAGACACGAAGGCCTGGGTAGATACCATCAAAATAGCACGCGAACGATTGGATCGCGCGGAATCAGCCGAGTCGACGCTCCCCATTCTGCAGCAGCAACTCGCCAATGGAAACGCAGCCGCCAACGCACCGATCCAAGCTCAAATCCAAATCATACAAAACGACGCCGCCCGAGACCGAAAGCAATCCATCGAACTATACCAGCGAGCGTTGCGATTGCACAAAGACTCGGACTCACGTGAGGACCTACTGGAAGCGAAATTCTTGTTGGCTTACCTGCATCTAAAAGCCGAACAGTATTGGGAATCGGTCGCTCTTTCGCAAGAATTGCTTTCTTCAGGCAAGGGAACCGACAAAGCACAAAAGTCTGGCGGTTTCGCTCTGATGGGGTTGGGCAAGATCATTTCGGAGGTGCCTTCCGACCGGCAACTCGCCTTTGTGGGCACATTGGAGAGACTCGCCAACCAACTCATTTCCATCGACCCGGCTTCGGAGGAAGCACAGAATGCAATCGATCTATTGGTTAAGTTGGATCTGATCCACAAACACTATGACGAAGCGGAAAAACACATTGCCCTGGGGCAAGGCAACAGCAGTGGAGGTGGCGCGAGCATGCTCGGTCAAATCCTGTGGGGCGAATACCAGCAAGCTGCTTACGAACATCGAAAGAACAAAACCGACGAATCGCCCGAGGATCTTAGCAAGAAGCAACGCTCCGAAAAACTGTTGCGATCGACCTGGGATGCGATGCAGGCCGACAAAGCGGACAAAAACATGGTGACAGGAGTCAACGCTCTAGCCAATATCTACTTGATGTCCGATCGGATCGATGAGGCGTTAATGACGATCGACGCGCCAACCAAGGGTGCCATTGCACTGACGACTTCGGTTAAGGAATTGGACCCTAGCGTCCAACTCGAAGCCTATCGGCTCAAATTGCAAGCCATGGTGCAAGCGGCTGGAAGCGGAAAACAGCAGCTTTCGACAGAGAGTGTGACCCAGGTGGTTCAGAAAATGAAGGAGCTCTCCGGAGCCGATGATACTGCCCTGACCAATGCTCTCAATAACTTAGCCGTCAAACTCCTTATGAAGTTAGAGTCGAGTGAAAGCACCGAGGAACAAGCCAAGTTGGGGGCTGCCTTCGGGGTATTGATTCAGCAGTTGGTCGCCGTCAGTTCCGACATAGCAATCCTCGATTCAGTTGGCAGTTCCGTCTTGACCCTTGCCCGAAAAATGCATGAGACGCCGAGTCTGGCCGCCAACGCAAAGCCGCTAATGGTCATCGCCGAAGCCGTCCTAAGCAAAGTTGCAGCGAAACCAGCGGCCGAGCTGATCGAAGCAAAACGTAAGCCAGAAGAACTTCAATTGAAATTGGCGCTGGCCAAGAGTGGTGCGGGCAAGTTCGAGGAAGCACATGCCTTGTTTGTCCAGTCGCTCACGGCGAATCAAAAGAACCTTACGCTGCAAGTCGAAGCGGCCAGAAATCTTCAGCTATGGGCGAACGGAAAAGACATCGAATTGATTAAGAAGGCTGTGTTTGGCGCTGAGCCAGATGCGAAAAAAACCAACATCCTCTGGGGTTGGGGGAAAATCAACAGCGTTACGGCAGCGAGGGTATCGGATTTCAAAGACATATTCTTTGAAGCTCGACTCAATATTTCGAGTGGTTTAAGAGCGATTGCATTAGGCGAGACAAATGCGGAAAAGAAGAAACAGGGACTGGAACGCGCCTTAAGTAAAATCCGCGAAACGGTGCAGACTTATCCAGAGCTGGGCTCGCCAGAGATTCGTAAGAGTTTCGAAAAGCTGCTTCGAGAATTACAACAAGACTTAGGCAAACCGGTCGTTGGTTTGCAAGAGTTTAAGTCGTAAGGCGAGCAGCGACGTCCCCAACCCGATACGCATACCGATCACAACCCGATACGCATACCGATCACAACCCGATACGTAAGTGAGGGACCTGCAAACACGATTTAGTTAGGGCTGAAGGCCCAGTAATTTGACAAACTGACGGGCCTTTGGCCCTAAACACAATGACGTTTGCCTTCTCCCAGGCCGTTAGCCTGTTCTAGCCAAACTACCTCTCCTTTTGCGCTGAACAATAAAACCTTTGCCTCTTACGACGGCTTTACCCTTTTATAGCCAAACTTACTGGCCTTTGGCCCTAAACACAATGACGTTTGCCTTCTCCCAGGCCGTTAG
>JANMLD010000409.1:0-19219 GCA_031372345.1 Pirellula sp. | reverse complement strand
CTTTTGCAGAAAACGCCCTTGTGGTACTACCTGCTTCGCGAAGCTGCAGTCCTCGGAAACGGTAATCAGATGGGACCGGTCGGTGGACGGATCAACGCGGAGACCTTTGTCCGAATGCTGAAGCGTGACGCATCCTCTTATCTAAACGTCGCTGGCGGATTCGCTCCAATGCTTCCGTCAGTAACCCCCGGAGACTTTACGGTTGCCGATCTAGTCAACTTCTCCGGCGTCAATCGACCGTAGTACGCTTTATGTATGTCGATTTGAATCCGATTCGCGCTGCTATGGCGGAATCGCTTGAGAAATCCGAATTCACGTCAGCTTACGACCGGCTTGTCGCACAAGCCGGAAAGAGAGTCGAATCCTCTGCGGCGCAGATGCGCGCGATCCCGCGTGAGGAAGCGGCAAAGATGTTGCGCGACTTGTCTCCGGATCAGTTGCGGGAGACGCGAAGGGCTCGCTTGACTCCTTGAAGAAATACGCCTAAGCTAACGTACGTGAAAAGTGACGTGCGTTTGACTGTAGGGGAATTTCATGAAGAACATTAGAACTAATCCCGGAGGGCAACTGGATCCCTCTGAAATTGTAGGGCGAGATGAATTGATTCGGCGACTTTGGGAGGTTCTGGATGGACGGTGCGTCTACATGAACGACCTAAGGCGAATTGGCAAAACGCAGATTATGGTCAAGATGAAAGCAGATCCGCCAATGGGGTGGATCTGTGTAAAACGAGACCTCGGTCGTTTTCATACGGCGGAGGAGTTCGCCCGCTCAGCGTACGAAGATTCAGCGACTGTGCTCACAGGCGGCAAAAAAGCGATGCGCAAGATGTCGGAGCTCTTCGGAAAAGCGGGCGGCATGGAGATTCCAGGCGTAATCAAATTGCCAGATGGATCGGTAGCGCCTTGGAAAGAAGTTCTCCAACGCACCTTCGAAGATGTTTCGGAGAGCGTTGCCAAAACAAATCAGCGGATTTTGTTTTTGTGGGACGAAGTTCCATTCCTGATCGACAACATTGCCAAGAGGCAGGGCGAACATGTCGCAATGGAAGTCCTCGATTCCATTCGTTCCTTTACGCAGGACTTCGATCAAATTCGAGTGCTACTGACGGGTTCAATCGGTCTTCATCACGTCCTCAAGGCGCTTCAACAAAAAGGATACAACGGCTCTCCATTGAATCGAATGGAGCTTGTCCGTCCCGGGCCGCTTGCCCCTCACGATGCAATCCGATTGGCAAAGGACTTGTTGGACGGCGAGTCCATTCGCTCCGAGAACAGTCAACAGTCCGCAGAGTTCATTGCGAAAGCGGTTGGCAATGTTCCCTTTTACATTCACAAACTCATTAGTCGGCTTAAAAGGTCGGAGGACTATACCGTCGAAAGCATAAGGAGCGTTTTGAATTTCGAATTGGCGGACTTGAACAACGATTGGGATCTTGAGCACTACCGAGTTCGACTAGGCGAGTACTACGGGGACGACGAGTCACTGGCCATTGCAATCCTCGATGCGATTGCAATACATACGGAGCTGGACTTCGAACGAGTTCGCTCGGTGGTTTCAAATCAAGTAACTGTCGGCGAGGAGAAGTTAAGGACAGTCTTGAAGTTGCTTTGCAAAGACCATTACTTGGAACATAGCGCAGAAGGAAAGTATGCGTATTACATCGCAATAGTCGCTCGTTGGTGGCGAATTTCACGAGACCTCAAGAAGGGGCGATAACATGACAGTTATAAGACTGCATCAATTCTCGCCTCAACGCTCGAACCCAGACGACCTTGAGACGATTTTGGTGGCCCGTGCCGCGTTGCTGGATAACGCATTAGAAAAAATCCGCAACAGTTCGGTTACAAAGAACCGTTATCATCTACTGTTTGTTGGGCAACGAGGGATCGGCAAAACGCACTTGATCGCACTCATCAATCGGCGAGTGGAACTAGACAAAAAACTGCGAAACAAGGTGCGTATCGCTTGGTTGAACGAGGACGAAACCAGCTCTCGGTTCCTGCATTTGCTGATACGAATTTACCGCAGCCTAGCTGCGCGGTATCCAGATGAGTTCCCCATTCAAGATGTGCAAAGCGTCCTGGGACTAGATGCAAGCGAGGCGCTTGCAAAGTTCTCGAACTCCGTGGTCCAGCGAGCCAAGAATCACACCATCTTGCTTTTGATCGAGAACTTGGACGCTCACTTTGCCAAATTCTCAATCGAGGAACAGCGCAACTGGCGTGGCTTTGTACAGGACCATCCGATCTTTACCACGGTAGCAACGGCGCAAGGTCTCTTCGATGGAGTAAAGAAGCATGACGAACCCTTCTATGGTTTCTTTGATACTCAACACTTGCAGCCACTGTCCATCGAGCAAACTTCGGAAATGCTGATGAAGATCGCAATTCTGCAAGACAATGAACCAATGCAGCAAATGTTGAACACGCCGAAAGGACAGTCGATGCTGAGAGTCATCCACTTCTTGGCTGGCGGTAACCCAAGGTTGTATGTCTTGCTTTCAGAATTGATCGCGGATGATACGCTGGACGATGTTATCGACACTTTTGAAGCGATGGTGGATCAGCAATTGACTAGCTACTATCAAGAGCGATTGCGCTGGCTGGCACCGCTGCAACAAGACATCGTTCAAGTTCTATGCCGCTTCCGTTCCGCCGTGTCCGTCAAACAGATTGCGGAGGAGTTGTTTACGACCAACCAGAGCATCAGCAGCCAACTCAAGGAGCTCAAGGGTTTCGGCTATGTGACATTTACGAAAGTAGGACGCGAGACTTGGTACGAGCTGGCTGAACCGTTGATGAGACTAGTGATGCAAGTCAAAGAGACGGGCTCACATCAGCCTCTTTCGCTGTTGGTTGAGTTTCTGCAAGCTTGGTTCGATCGCGAAGAGCTTGAACGCAAAATGGGCTTGCAAGAGCGAGAATGCACGAGTTGGCGCTACCTTGAGTCGGCGCTTAGCACGTATGACCAATTCTTAAAGCAATGGCCGGAGTTGAGGCAGCCAGACGTACCTAGTTCGAAACTGCGAACGATTGAAGAACTTACGGAGATTATCGAATCGCGGAAAACAACTCTAAAAGAAAAGGCCGAAGCGCTTTTTTCGCGGTCTCTAGACTTTATGCTTATGCGGAATTGGCATCGGCTCGTTTCCGACTGCACAATTCTCCTGGAATTGAGTAGCGAGGACGATATATCAGAGAATGTTGCCTTTAGTGCTATCTTCTTCCGCCAACTCGGCTGGATAAGGTTAGGGGAGTATCCAAAGGCAATCGATGACATTTCGCTTATCTCAAAAACAAAGAGGGAGCAGACGATCTCAAAGTCGACTATTGAAGCGTTTCTCGCTGCGATGGAATTGACAGATGCTTCATCGTGTGAAAAGGCAATTGAACTACTTTTGGAAAGAATTGTTGAACTGGGTGTTGAGAATGAGCTTGGAGGTGCACTTGTTGAATACCTAGGAAGATCCGAGCTTTTCGGAAAAAAGCTCGACAAGCTTGCGGATTGGAATTCAATTTGGCAGCGGCTGGGCGCGAGCGTACCGCAATTGATCGTCCCACTGCGGCTGCTCGATGCAGGGACCAACTATTTGATTACCAAGCGACCTGAAGTTTTGTTAGGTCTTCCGTTGGAAGAGCGGAAGATTTTGAAAGAGGTGCTTAACATTTCAGACGAATCGTGGACGAATCTTGACGGATGATTCCATTTCGGTTTTGCCATAAAGGCGGGTGTGGCACTGTCAACTTCGTGTGCCACTGGCTATGCCAGTGCAAACGAAGTGGAAGACTTGCCGAACCTCCATTTATCAAACGCATTAGACTTTTGCGAAATGCTGCCGAAGTTACACACTCCCACCGAATCCAATTGCAGCTTATGGCCAGCTTCTTGGGCCGACTACTATTGGTGAGGGGAGAATTGGGGACACAGAAAGCGCCGGGATAAACCGGATTGGAGTCGGGAATGAAACAGTCCTACAGAGAAGACTTAGCCAGTAACTCTGGCCTCGAGTTGTACGCTGATGACGGTACCGTCATGGGTGTAGCCACAACCGAGGTAGTTGCAGGCAAGCTAATGAGCTCCGAAATCAACCATTCCGTGCGCCGACACTGTTGTGTCTGCGGGAAGGCAACAACCCATTTTGCGCTTTGGAACATTAGATTTGACGAGCGATATTGCTGACGTTCTCAAAGTTGACAATCGTGACGGAACGCGCGTAGTCTGCTCCAATCAGATCTATCATCCACACTGGAGCGGGAAGCTTGGGATCTTTTCTCCAGCTCATTTTATCGTCAAATTGATAATCAAAGCCAACTTGACCGCCCAGTTGATTGACACGATCGACTGTCTGTTTCTGGATTCGAGCACGGTTGGAAATAACAGAAAGCCAAACGCCAGTGGCAATAATTAACAGAAAGAAGGTCCGTAGGCTAAAACGCAAATAGCGGGACAGGGCCGGAGTGGCAGATTGTTTGCCGGGCGATACTTTCACTTTGTCTCGCTTTGGGAGGCTGAAGGGACCGAATGTAACACAATCTCTCGCAATAGTTTGGAAATGGAACTGGTAAGAATCATTACTCCACGCCAACACGCTTCGACATGTTCGATATCGTAGACGTTACAGGTTCGCACGGCTGTGCCCTTGCTCATTGCGGCAACAGAATTTGCGACAAATCGATTTCCAGACGCTGCAAGCGGGCATATCCCGCTGTTGGTCGGCCAACGCCTAATTTCTTCGCCGTTCGCAACGTTGAACAAGCTAGGATAAGTTTGCCAGTCGACCGTCATTAGCGACTTCCCATCCAAATTGAACCCCATCTTAAATGTCCAACTTTGGTTTACTTTCTTCGCTGATTCGGTAGCTGTCATTTTGATTGTTTGGACAGTTCGCCCTGTTTGGGTTTCTCGAATCACAATCGACGTTCCCTGACTGGCAGCAACCAATTCCCCATCTGGAGACATTGCAACATTCATTTCGTAGCCAGGAAAACGGTGAACCTCTTTCCAAGGATCACCAGTCATTTTTAGAACAATGCCGCAAGCGACTAGTCCTGTCACGAACAGAATTGTTTTCAGAGAAAAGATTGGTCTGGCACCTTTTTGGATGAAACATACAAGCGTCAGCGACAAGACGCCTGCGACAACCACCAATCCTGCGAGAATCGTCCACCGCGCGAGAGTCAATGCTAGAAGACCTCCAATGGCCACAAACATGAATCCTCGTATCCAACCGGGCAAGGCACGCTGACGCATGTCCGAAGAGCCCACTTTCTGAATTTGTTGGCGAAACGACTCAGTGGAAGTCATACGACTAAGCTTCCCCGCCGCTATCTGCTCCAATCTACCCGATCCTGCAGGCGTAGTCTTATCGGCAGGAGCAGACTTGTGGGCGCTTCCTTTCGCTGGCTACGGCTACGTCCACATGTGGATGGGAAGATTGCGGGTAGGCCGCGCACCCGGTTCCGCCCCGAGCTACTGGACCAATTCTCAATCGCGATTGATAACTTGCGGTTGTCTTTTCGCTGCAGCGACGAACGCAACGAGCACGGCCGTAATAAATGCAAGTCCAGACAACGCCAGAGGTGGATGGTATAGCACAGCTTCCGACGGATCTCGTCCATACCGTGCGATCTGATCGTTCCAGAACGAGTTGTTCAGCGTCCAACCCGCCAGCGAAACAAGCAAAAGAAGAAGAATTGAAACTGTGTATCGGCGGGCTACCGAAAAGGCGAACCCCAGCCCGATTGCAGCGCCGATCATTGTACAAATGGGCAATGAAATGAGCCCAAACTGTTGACCATATGAAAGAATCGGTTCTTTCGCTGTGTTTCGCGATTCAATCATTGAAGCAGCAAAAATGGAGCCGCCAAATCCGAAAATGCCACCGAGGATTGGAAGCAGACCGAATCCTACAATCACGAAAGAGGAATTCATTGTCTTCGGGATAGGCGTTGTGCCATCGTGCTCCGATGAGCATGGCGGTAGATACGGTGAGTCCTCATGTTGCATATCGGTTCATCACGTAACTTGTTATCGTCCCGGTTTAGGACTGATATCCCTGGATTCAGGAGAACCAGGCTCCTCCGCCCCTATCCACTTCAGTCTAACCGACGTAGCAGGCGTAGTCTAACCGGTTGGAGCCAATGTCCACATTGGTTGGGCCTAGCTCGGTAAACGGCTAGCAATTGTCCGATCCGGCCCGTTACAGATCTCTGTTATTTGGCTATGTCGATCAATTGCTGAATCCTACTGTGCGCATTCCGAGCGTTCTCGGTACCGATTTCGCTCGTCTTTATCGCGAATCCCGATGCCCCAGACAAAAAGATGAAAAGATATTTGTCCGTGAGAATCACACGATCTACAGCATTCCAATTGTATTCGCCGTGACCAGTCGGCCCATCTGATACCAGGTGCAGGTCATTAATTTGGATGGTGTACTCGCCGAAGGACTTCCTATAGGACGATTCGTTCATCAGGTTTTGTGCGTATCGGCGAAGTCGCTTGTCAAACCGGCGTGGAGCAATGCTGATCCACCCGACAATCGCGATTGCAAAAACCACGATTGACGGCAACGAGAAGTCAAACAGCACGGTGAAGAGAATCACAATCGGCAACAAGAATATTGGAAGAACCCATCGTGTTTGATTTCGGATTCGTTGATGCGAAGGAGAGTCTTTGTAAAATAGCTCTGTCAGGGCGAGGGCTTCTGGTTCATTCAGGTTGAAGGTGAGTTTCATCGAGAACTTTGGCAAACTTTATAGAGGCGAAATTAGGCCCGTCCAATCGACTAGTGGAGCATTCAACAGCTTATCGGTTTTAGCAATCACCGTCGATTCGGCGGGAGCCAACGTCCACATTGAGGAAGTCGCTAAACGCTATCGGCTATCCGATCGTCACGTATTTGCTAATATCGAATTCTACTTCTGCGGGAGGTCAGAGTTGCCAGAGGCCGAATTCAATGCCGCCTAGAATTACGATGGCGCAAGTGCCATGACCAGTAAGCTCCAGGGGTGGCAAAGCTATTTCTGCACCTGCGTCTGCCGCAGCCGTTAGTGACGCCGCAATGTTGTCCACAAGTAGATAAGGCCTCACGACCGGCATTTCAGTAGCTCGCAGTGGCCGTCGAACGCCAAGCATTCCTCCGCCAGTTAGCTTTGCGGTGCGAGCGCCACCAAGATTCGGTTCAGGATCACCAAAGGTCACACCGTGCACCTTTGCATACTGCAAGCAAACTGCGTCGACATTCGGAGTGACAATCTCAAGGTATTGAATTTGCATCATATGCCCGTCGTCAATTGGTTTGGGTTCGATTGAGTTTTCGCTTGGGGCCCTAGTGCCCCAAACGTCGTCTTTTGATGAGACGTCTTGAGATTTCTGACATCCCTCAAGAAGCGGCAATATTCCAGGAGCAATGGCCAGAACAATGCTGGCGCGTAGTACGTTACGTCTGTCGAGGTCAGGCATTCGGTTCTGTCACATGACTTGTAATTATCCCAGTTCGGGACTGCTATCCCAGAAGTTTGGGGAGTTTTCACTCCTTTGTCAACTTGGCTGTAAACGATTTCGGCGAGTCCATTTCCAAAGTTGAGCTAATTCGACGGTAAGGCTGTCGACTGGGAGGAGCACGTTAGCGAGGAGCAATATCGCAGTTGATTCTTTGCCTTCCGTCAGGTTGGATAGTATCGTGCATCAAGCAGTCCAGCGAAATGAAGACCGAAGAAGGTCGCGTAGAATGTCACCGTCATTAAGACCATCATCCCGAAACCATGCAATCCAGCTGTTAGCAATCCACGCCAACCAGATCGGTAAATCAAGTACACCGTGGCACCTATCGGCCACAGCAGAAAATAGAGCATTTGTAAGATTGGTAGGAAAGTGATTCCCCTAGACTTTGAATCGAATCGGGCCCAGAAGGTTGCGAGAAGGGCGAAGCAGATAGCTGAGATCAGGTAGAGTCCGGCGTGTTCTGGAAGCGGAATCTGTAGCCCGCCCCAGATCGCTGACATGATATAAAGTCCAATTGCGCAGTTTTTAGACCAACGCGCGTACTGCAACTTTGTGGCTGAGACGTTGTTGTTCTGTTCTTCAGTCATTAATATCTCCAAGCCAACCTGCTACTTCCGCCGCAAACGGCTTGAGTGTATCCGATTCCACAAGCGTAGCAGAATTACGAATGTCATTGAAAAGGGGGTTTTCGACTCACTCACGCATAAATACATGGGGACCACCGTTGAAATTCCAATCAAAATCGCCCAGCTAATCGCATGCGACCATTGGCCGATTTGTAGGCTCTTCAAACGTAACGAAGCATACAACGCGTAAATTCCAAATCCGAGAAGGAGAGCACCGAAAACCCCTCCCATGCTTAGTGAGAGGATGGTAAAGCCGCCAAGGAAAATCAATGGAATCGAGTTCCACTCCAGAATCTGTCTCACAACATAGCGTCGATCACTTAATTGCATTATCGTTTCTCAACGACCGAATTTGGGAGCAATGCCCGCAGTCTCTTAATTCCCAGTCTCGATAACCCAGTATTGCAAATCTTGATTATCGGTATGCCATTGCAACCTGCTAGCTTGAGGACTGTCTTGTCGTTAAAGCGTGGACCGTGAAACTCAGCGGTAATCACTTCTCCTTCGTCGTCTGTTTCAACTATTACCCCTAGGTCAGCGAGTCTTTTTTCGTCGTCCCTGTCGAAATTATTCCCGTGCAACTTTGGGAAAATCAGAGCTCCACAGTGCGGACAAATCGCATCACCAAGTTGGATCGAAGGCGAAACGATCATTCGTTTTCCACAGATGGGGCAAGCGCTCGGGATTCCTTCAGATGTCCTAGTCGAAATGTCCATTCACGCACGCTACCATAAAGGCGTCGATGATCTCGTCCGCTGCTGGAGGTACGGGATAAACCGGAATGTGTGTCTTGATTTCATCAACTAAAGTTTGCATCGGTTCTGTCGGGTAACGTCCGTGTTCACCGTCGAATCTTGAATCGTGATGCCAAAATGGTCTTCGACTTCCATTACTAATTCAACGCCATCAAGCCCCACGATTTATTGCTCCAATCCAACCGACTTCTCCGAAGCCAGCCGTTTCAGTCTATCCGATCTATTGGTCGCCGTGCAATCGAGCCAGTTCCAATGTCCACAGTGTGGGGGGTTGGGAAATCGTTACTACGGACTAGCACCAACCTGTGGAAATCGACGCAGGCAAGGTTCCTACGGGATTCGCAGTTCGGCAATCAAACTAGGCGAACTGCTAACACCGTCGCTAATCCTTTAGTTGTTCGTCAATAGTCATCGAGTTGATTGGTTCGCAAGTCGAGACTGCCGCTCGTGCACTTCGATGCAATTTTTTGTTCGACTTATCGTCGTTTCTGCTCTCAAGACTTTGAGCGAATTGTCATGATCCTGAAGCGTAGCCTACTAAATCGCTTACCTAACGTCCTGGTGCGTAGTGTTCTAAAAAGCCACAATATTCACATCGATACGTCACAACCTCGAGATGTCTTTTCCCTTCGGTCTTAGTCGCCCCAAAAAATGTCTTCTCGGGCTTTCCCTTTATCCACTGCGCGACCAAAGCCATTGTATGGCTACAGTCCTGAATGAATCCCTCTTCGGTTTTGCCTCCACATTTGGTACATACAACGCTCCTTTCGCTCATGATCGCTTTCCGGACGAACTTGTTTTATCCCGGTTTGGGACGGTTATCCCTATTCCAGTTTAACCGATCGTGCAGGCGCACGCCACTTGCACATGTGGACACAAAAACGGCTGGCTAGCGGGAATCGGACGCTTGCGCAGTGGATCCTCTATCGGTCAATCCAACCTGTGACGGCATTTCTTCCGGAAGCCTTGGCGCTTGAAGCGAATTCAAAAAACTCACAACGAGGTCCTTGTCGTGACGAGAGAGACTATTAAAAGCCACACGAGAATCTTCTGACTCTCCACCGTGCCACTCGATGGCTTCTTCGATCGTATTGGCACGTCCGTCGTGCAAATAGGGACCAGAGTCACGCACACCCCAAAGCGGCGGCGTTTTCCATTCTCTTTGCATTGCGTCCCAACTCGTGGCATACGACAGGTAAAACTCCATGTCGCTCGGATTAGCCTGAACGCGTGGGAATTGCGGCTTGTCAGGTCGGCTGATCATGTAAGGATTTGGAAGGCCATCGCCAAAACCAGTTGAGTTGTAATAACCCGTGCTGCTCGCTCCAATCCCCGTTCGCGGTGCATTTCAAATCGTCAAAGTTGCTGGTGTAAACGTCGAATTCAAGCTGAAACCTGCTACAGGGCCTCTTGGAGAAGGGGATGGACCTTGCAATCGTTCACCCATGTCGTGCAGCAACAAATCGCTGAAAAGACCAGTCGCAGGACGCATATCCGACACGTGACAATCGACACAGGCGACGTTCGCGGGGCGAGGTTTTGTTGACCGCAGGCGGATTAATTGACCACTCCCAAGTGTGCTCAAAGAGCTGGCGTCCCGTGTTTTTTTGCCGATCCTTTATGGCATTTGCGATCATATTGTTGTCGACAGTGATCGCTGCTTTGCTCTCAGCTTCGATGCCCGCTTCTTGTGCTGAGCTGCTTGCGAAGTGGAATGTCAAAGCGATCCCACCGACTATAAAACCAATTGACTGAACACTGGCGGAAAAGGCTCGGGACTTGAAAATGGTAAATCGCATGCCTACACCTTTTCGATATGCAGTTAGTTAGGGGGAGTCTTCTATTGGTCGGGTACGGGAGGAGTATTTCTACCCATGCCGATTGCGTTCCGAATCTCTGCAGCCCACGGCAACAAATCTCCCTGATCATCGAGGCAATAAACAAGTCTATCGCAAATCGTAACTAAGTGGTCACAGTATGCTGGGTTATTTCCCAGTCTTCGAATGATTGCGAGATCGGTTCCGCCATATCGCAATGCATCAACGCAGCAATACTGTAGTGCCCTACAAGCCCGCTCAATCTCGTCGCCTTCTATAGGCTGCCGCACAAAATACGTCGTTGCATTCTTCTCGTTGAGTTCGGCCAATAAGTCCGGCGCCTGAGACTCAGGACCATGACAGGTCAAGCAATCCCCCATCCAGCGAAGTCCCTTCTCTCCTGGTTTGGGATCCTCGCCTGTCGCATAGAAGTCTCCTGCTGCATTGCAAAAAAGTCTGCGAGGATGCGTTGGCACAAAATTACCCATGATAAAGAATCTATGTGAAAATGGCAGAAGCCTGTCGGAAGGAAGCGATGAAATCAGGCCACTGTCCCGATACGATTGTTATCCGCTTTTTGGCATTTGGATCGATTTTCGATGCAGATCGGTGAACGGATAGACTCCGTTTTGTTTTAGCAGATTTTTGAGGGTTGGACCATCCGTTTGCATCTTGAAATTAAGTTCAGGTTTCGTAATACCGATGCAAAGGCGTAACTCGAACGTCTGTCCGTAGAGCGTGAAAGTATCGTAGGTGTCAAACAGAAAAGCAACAATGGAACTGTCTGCCGGAGCAGAAGCTGCAATGTCCATGGTTTCACCCGAACCGATGTAAGCGGTTTGAGTGTATGGAGCAAGCCTACTGATAATATTTGGTCCCCAATTTGTGGGTTCACGGTGACAGATCATCAGCTCGTAGTCGGCGTAACAGGCGTCCGGTTTTCCGGTTAGATCTGTAGTTACGTATACAACTCCGGGAATGTGTTTATGGAAAGCGCGAACGTCGGCATTGCCGCCTAGGTAGAAGGGGTGCGGAGCATGGAAGACACCACCGTCTACTTCCCCCAGGACCGACGCCAACGCAATCGCACGAGCATTGTCGATTTCTTCCCAATCGTCGTCGTTAACGCCCATATTTTTCCAATTGGATAACAAATATCGTAACCGTTCACGGCCTTCGGCCCTGAACGGTTACCAAAAAACCGAGGTCATCGTTCTCGGTTTTAGATATAGACCGCCGTTTCACGGAACCAAACAGGCATCAATAACTCGATACGACAGGAAGATTTTACGGCAGGAAAATCAATAATCGCAATTCTTTATTTTCCTGTCGTAAAATTTTCCTGTCGGCCCCATGGAATCCACGGCTTCGAGTAAGGGTACCATCTCAGAGTGCGTGGTAAACTCCGGATGAAGCGATTAGATTGTCGCTATCACGGTTAATGGTTTCGACGCCGTTTCTTCGTCTTACGCACCGAGGAGACTTGGTGCAGGTTTGTGAATCAGTTTTGCGTATCCATCGAGATGCCTAGCGTTTCAGTTCAGCGGTCTTGCATAAATTGCAAAAGCCGCACGTAAGCTTCGGATTCTAGCCGCTCCAAAAATCGCCCGCCACTTGCACATGTGGTCACAAAAGCGGCGTCTTGGAGTCAATCGGACGCTTGCACAATTGGATGGGAGTACGACGCTTTCACAGTGGATGAGCTGGCCATGAATCCTGGCAAGCGATATTTTCATGCGAATTATTTTTGCGACGATTCTTTCGAATTACTTTGCTTGAGCACGTAGTAGACGATATTGATTCCCATTGGGAATGCCCTTTTTGTCGACATCTCATCCCGGTATTTTTCATCTTCGTCAACTCTTTCCCAGCCGTCGCCTAAGTCGGTGTTGTGGCACATAATCACCATTAGCCGACCTGTGTCGTCCTCAATTCCTTTGCAGCTCGCTGTGTCCGTTTCGAGGCGTTCGGACTTGCGACCTGCCATAAAAACGGAAATGCTCGTCACTTGCGGCTTTTCCGTCAGGCCGAAAACGCAATTGAATACAGGATGGCTCAGCTGCAACTCAATTGGTTCGCGGAGCCAGCGGTCTTGTGAACTTAGTCGGCCGTAGCGTCGATTGCATTAAGAGTGCAGATCACAGAGATGAAATCTTGCGATCACGAGTCGAATCCGTCAACGTACTTGGCTTGGCAATGCAAACCATCGAATCTCCGCCGCCTGTCTGGGTTCAAATGAGCACGGCTCACATTTATGGTGACCCTCCGGAAGTGGAATGCAACGAAGACTCTTCGTTTGGATACGGGTTGGCTCCAGATGTCGGACTCGCTTGGGAGGATGCTTTTAGGTCCAATTTATTGCCTTCACAGCGAGGAGTCATCTTTCGAACGAGTTTTGTCATCGGACGAGACCAAGGTTCCGGCGGTGGTGCAATCTCTCGTCTGCGGACTTTGGTGCGATTTGGTCTGGGCGGCACAGTGGGCTCGGGGAAACAAGGAACGAGCTGGCTGCACGAAAGGGACATGAATCGACTGTTCGAGCGTTCGCTCATAAATGAGTCAATGCGAGGTGCCTATATCGCTTCATCACCTCAACCGGTGAGTCAGCGAGAATTCATGAAAGAGATGCGAAAAGCCATGCGAATGCCAATTGGTTTGCCTGCTTCCGAGTGGATGGTGCGAATTGGTGCGCCCTTATTCATGCGCACGGATCCTGAACTCGCATTATATGGTCGCTATGTAGTCTCCAAGCGATTACGGGAAGGCAACTTCCAATTCTCATTTCCGGACCTGCCTAGTGCGCTGGCCGACGTTTTTTCTCAGAGTCCTTAATACTGCCCCTAACTGTGGAATGGACGCGGTCGCACGCTATTGTAAATATGGACTACCTGTCCGCATCCATTGGCTCAAGCCCTCGCGCCGATTGAAAAAACTTCCTTCGCGTTAGTAGTTCAATGCAATTGCTACGGAACCCAAAATAACCGAAACCGACCGTAACAGCACAATAAAGCAATATCGATAAAGGCCATGCGCCCGCATCGAGCAAACGAGGTGTATCAAGGAAGCGATCCCCAGAAATCCACGCGGTTGCGAGGTAAGATCCATTTGCAAGTAGACAAAAGTTGGCGACGAACCAAATCCAATTGCGCCGAAAAACTAAAGCGCAACCTACTGGAACGACTACGCCGATGATTGGTCCAAACAAAAGCGTGAGCAGCGGGAATGGATCAGGTTCGTGCAAGCTATGCGGTAAATGCCATGGTAAAAGGTCTACTTCAACCAGTGTGGCGCCTCCCAGCCAACCTCCAAGGATGTGTCCGCATTCATGTGTCGTTGTCATGGTGCACCACCCGACAATTAACAGTCCAGCGAATCTGAGCCATCGGTACAGCTCTACTTTACGATCGATGTTGATTGCAACCCTTCCATTCTTTGAGAATCGATCCCAGTATCATCGAAGCGGGACGAACGAGTATTACCCCCGACCGTCTCAGTCTATCGCATCCAGCAGTCGCCAAGCAAGCAGCCAGCGCCAACGCCCACAGTGTTATCAACCAACCTGTGGAAAGCGGCCGATGGCAGGATCGAGGTATGACCACATGTGGGTGGAAAGCGGGCGGCATAGGGAAGCGGCGGATTGCGGCTAGACCGAACTTTCACGCATCGTCGAATCCGCTGGTCGACGCCTCCGGTCGATCGGCTGGCACTGCCATGATTCTACCATGGGCGCAACGCCCTTCGAGTAATCTCGACACATCGATCCCCAGAGAATTTTAACGTGAAGACTTCGTATGGCTCAGGGTTGTCGTCGACGGGATTGCAGTAAATATCGATTGCTTCTGCACCATTCAGATTTGTGGGTTTAAGCCCAACTTCTTTTAGCAATGCAGCCAATTTTGGATCTTTGTTAATCATTTCTTGAAAGGGGGCGAGCCATTCCTCAGGATTAATAAGCAGTTTGTCGAGCTCTTCTCCTTCCTGTCGAACTAGCACCCGATCCATCAACTGCACATGCAACAAGGCAATCTTGCGTTGATTCCACCCGTTTTGTTGCCCGATCTTCGTAAGATCGCTCCGAAGCCAATATGTATTGGCAGTTAGAGCTGCAATTGCAACAAGCAGCAGAACCGTAAACAGCGTATAGGATTTCAAGTCGATCTATTGTCCACTCGTGGGCCTCTGGTAGTTATCGCGAATAAGGAATGCTATCCCTCAAGTCTGGGAAATTACGCTTCCCCGCCTTCATCCGCTTCAGTCTAGCCCATCCTGCAGTCCTACCGCAAGCGACCAGTTCCAATGTCCACAGTGTTTGGCCTACGGAAATCGGTACTACGGACTACGCACCAACCTGTGGAAATCGGCGTAGGCAGGGTGCCTGCGGGATTCGCAAGGTGGTGTGGGAGGGGTCCGGCGAAATCCGGACTCTATCCCGATTGGCATGGTTCGCCAGTTTGTCAGTCCCACCAGAAGTACCGGTACGGCGAATTGAGCAACGTAGCCGCGAGATTGTTTACTGAGCCGCAGCCCTGTTCCACGATGTCCGCACAGTACCAATACTGTTGCCATGCCAATTCGATTGCCGTAGCCTGATCGAGTGGTGGATTGGTGACAACGCATTCTACAACGTCGCCGGACATTCCGACGATTTGAGCCCCGAATTCAGTTTGCCATTTGCGAAGAAACGCGCAATGAACTTTTGACTCAGGGCAATCGTTCCACGCACCATATTTCAACACTGCAGGAAGATGCCATGGTTCCTTGATCAACGCACTGCCGACGAATACTTCCGGCTTGAACTTTCCGGTGAGAACATCGCGATGCAGCGACACGGTTCCTTTTTCCGCTAATTCACCGGGCCATGTGCCAAGGGTATCTTCGAGGGAGAATTCATACTTTTCGGCTTTAGTGCGGCGTTCGGCAATCCACTTCTGCAAATCGACGTCTAATGCTCCACGAATAATGTCGTCGAACGACTGGTCGTTGAATTCTGCGGCTTCATTGACGCGTTCAAGTCCTTCGATGTCGCCAATCAGAAACGGGTATTCACCAGTTTCGCGAAACGAAGCACGACGTGCCTCCAGCATGGCGATAGCGTCGGACCCAGCGATCTTGGCAGTCGTGAACGTCATAGATGTTGTTTCTGGCGAACTTGTTTTTATCCCTGTTTGGGAGTGTTATCCCTGAAGTTTGGGGAGTCATCCCCGATTTGTCAACTTGGCTGTCACGGAATCAGGCAAGTCATGTTCACACTTGATGAGCTAGGCCATGAATCCTGCCGAATTCGGGAATCTAGCAGGCAGGCACAACCATGTGGAAATCGCAGAAGCGTGTCGGAAGGAAGCGGATGCTTGCACAATGGATGGGATTCGCAATTGCTACGGTAGCTGCTAGGTTGCTGGCTAGGCCGATCCTGCAGGAGTACGACGCTTTCCACAGATGTTGAGCATGCCATGCATCCGGCCGAATCTGGCAAGCTAGCAGCTAGGCACATCCTTGTGGAAATCGCAGAAGCCTGTTGGAGGGAAGCGGCGAAATCCGGCCCCTATCCCAATCGGTTTGTTCGTCGTTATTTCTATTTTAGTACTCCCACAAGCTCAGATATGAAAGCATCGGTGTAATAGGGCATAGTAACGTCTGGGAATGATCCGGTTTGTGGCACGATACCAATTCGTCCGGTCTCATACGCTGTTAGAGTCCATTCCTTCCCATCTAAAGTGCCGCGTTTCTCAAACGAAGGTAATGCAGATGTGTAGAGGTTTTTCTCAAAGACTTTGACAACTGCAACATTGAATTCAACCTCTTTCTCTAACAGTTTACCGTCGACTCGGGAAACCGTGAACCGCGGGGAGTAGTCCTTTACGATCCCTTTGGGAAGTGACCATTTACCCAGAACTTCTATCTCGCTTCCTAATGGTTTTCCTAGGCGTCCGATCAAGATTACAGCACCGCCAATGTCGACTACCCTAGCTTCTTGTGGTGGCTTTGTCGATTTAGGCGAATCTCCATCGGACAAGAGAAAACAGCTCGCGATTATGCACGTGCAAGACAGGACCATGAGTATCTTCACCACAGCATTCCTTTTCGATGAACGAATAGCAATCTATGCTAACTGGAGCGAAGCGGAATCGGAAAGATCGGTTGCTCAACGCCAACCCGTTCCCCGCCGCTAACCGCTCCAGTCTAGTCGATGCATCAGGCGCCCCGCAACCAGCCATCGTCAACATCCACATTGTTTTGAACCAACGTGTCGAAGCGGCAGAATCCCGGCTACGGCTATATCCACTTTGTGGATGGGAAGGAAGTGGCTGGTCGGAATCTGCCAATCCATCATTGGATGCGAGAGTCAGAAAAGTGAATTCGGTGAAATGTGTTCCGAAGCCTCAGCGACTTGTTCTGAAATCTCACGCTCAATTCTCGCCATATTAACACCGATATCGGCGCACCCTTTGCTAGTCTCTGGATTACCTGATCTAACCATCGACTCAAATCGCCTTCAGACGAGCATCGTTTTCAAGACTCAAGTTATTAAGTCGACAGATTGCGCATTCGTCGAAGGGTGTGTCACCGGAACTGGAAAACGCAAACTAATGAAATTTGATGTTGCTATTCCCAATATTGGCACAGCAGATTTGGTTCTCGGTGACCCAACTGCGACAGAGAATGACGGGATTTTCCAATTGAGTTCTTGCCACGGCCACTACCACCTGATTGGCTTTGCAAGTTACGAGTTACTCAATGCTAGTGGCACGACGATTCTGACCGGCCGGAAGCAAGCATTTTGCTTAGAAGACTACACCAAGGTGGTCTCCACTGCAGCACCTGCAAAATATACCTGCTCAAACCAGGGTATTCAGGTCGGTTGGTCGGATGTTTATAGTAGCTATCTCGATTGTCAATGGCTCGATGTAACCGACATCCCCGCAGGAAACTATCGATTGAAGGTAACAGTTAATGCGACACCTTCACTGAGCCCGAAACTGACAGAGTCTGACTATTCCAACAACACAGCAAATGTTCCAGTGACGATTAAAAAATAGGTTAAATCTAAACTCCCTTTCGATTTGGAATCAGCTTGTCGAAGGGAAGTGGACGATTGCACAGATGTTGGGTTTAGCAATTGCTACGGTAGCTGCTAGGTTGCTGGCTAGGCTGATCCTGCAGGAGTACGACGCTTTCCACAGTTGATGAGGTAGCCGTGAAGCCTGCCGAATCTAGGAAGCTAGCAGCTAGGCACAAACTTGTGGGAATCGCAGAAGGGTGTCGGAGGGAAGCGAAATATTCAAATTGGATGGCCGGAATCCCGCCTCAGTCCAACCTGTGGAAGCGGCAGACGCTAGGTTGCTGGCTAGGCCGATCCTGCAGGAGTACGACGCTTTCCACAGTCGATGATCTAGCATAAATCCAGCCTCAGCCCAACCTGTGGAGGTGGTATCGGCTAGGTTGCTGGCTAGCCGAATTGGGTATCCACAAGATCGGCCATCTTTGTGGAGACGAAAGCGTACCGATGCCGATGTCACTCCCTAGCGGCCGATTCGAAGTGAGAAACCGAATGGGGAAAACCCCCGGCTGTACCCTGATCTGTATTGGGGGTAAGTGTTGTACGACGGGCGGTAACTGTGGTACGAACCATGGCTCAAGTTATCGTAGTACCGATCATGGTCCAGATCTTGATGCAGTTGAAAATGCCCGTATGGCGTTTGCTGGAACTGATGTTGGTCTGCGTGGTACTGCTGACGATGGAATTCATTGTGGCCGAGGTCTTGGTGCAAATTGCTATGCGAGTTGCCATAAGACCCAAACTGTGAATACCCATATTGTGCCATCGCATTTGAGGCGCCAAATAATGCCATCGAAGCAACAACAATTGTGGTTAGAAAAGCATTGCGAAACATATCATTACTCCCATTGAGGTTCTTGCTTGTCGCCAGCATGTGCGTAAGTTTCAATCCGATGAACGCGCGACTGCGGGGCTTTTCCATTCCCACGGTAATTACAAAATGCATTGCACGTGCCAATGGCTGGTTGAAATGAGAATTGCTGGTTAAAAGACAGGAAGTAGCAAAATTCCAAGGGTTTTTTGTGAAATTATTGTCCGGAAGAAACGCTACTGAGGCCGAGGGAAACTAGGATGCACTCACTTTGAATACGCAGCCAATCCGTTTGAGTAGTTCACGGGAGATAGGCAAAGCGTTTGGATATGGATGCAGCTTGTTGGAAGGAAACAGACGGATTCACAGGAGCCAGCTGCAGTCAACGCCACTTTCACAGTTGATGGGATAGCCGGAATCCAGCCTCAGTCCGACCTGTGGAAATGGTAGTCGCTGGTTGCTGCTAGGCCGATCCTGCAGGCGTAGTCTAATCGGCGGAAGCCAATGTCCACATTGACTTGAACCAACTTGTGGAAGCGGTTGACGGAGGGTGCACGGAAACGGGCATCCTTACTGGATTTCTGTCCTAGTGGTTCTAACGTGGATCTTGCATCAAAAATTGAACCAGTAGTGTACGTACAAAACTT
>JANMLD010000396.1:0-6718 GCA_031372345.1 Pirellula sp. | reverse complement strand
GAGCACCCAATGATCGAAAACTAGGCTTGGCCCAACCAATCCAGACCAGAAGCTAGCCCGAAAAACAAAAAAATCACTCGCGGGCTTCGCTGAAAATCCAAATATCGAATACCTTCACAGCCTATCCGCGAAAGTGCGCCTTAAAATCGCACTTTCGCAGAGCGAAAGGCGACATTGGCTACAAGAACTCCACCCATTTGCCTTCAATCCATCGTTCTTGCGGCGTGAATCGTGCTTTGTAGCTGAGGTGTGGATTCGCGGAAACATACATCCCTAAATAAGCATATTGTCTTCCGGAGTCGCAGGCAAATTCGATTTGCTTAAGGATGGAATAGGTGCCAAGCGAAAGCTTGGAATGGTGTGGATCGAAAAAGGTGTAAACAGCTGAAATGGACACACGACCACAGTCAACGATGGAGATTCCAACCAAAGCTTCGTCCAACCAGAAGCTCAGTTCCATGGTCTGCGGAAGGCACGTATCAACCAAAAAATTCCCATAGTCGTCTGAGCGATATTGGCCGTCTGGATCTCCTAGGCCGCGTTGCGTTCGATGAAGGTTGAAAATCCTAAGACGTTGTTCGTCCAAAGTCGGTTTGGCAACACAAATCTTCAGACGTTGGTCACCTCGTTTTAAGACTCGCTTGAATGAGGCTCGCCATACAAATTTCCTGACATCGACCCGTGACGGTTCGCACGCGGAGCATGTTTGACATGCGGTATGATAAAGGAATACACCGGATCGACGGATTCCACTTGCCAACGCTTGGTCGAATTCGTCGAGAGTCAGCAGCCGGGATGGCAGTTTCAAGGGCAAGTCGGCGATGCGACCGTCCAAATAGGAACATTCGTGGACGTTGGGAATCGAGTCGGCAATCGGGAGCGTACTCGGGAATCGAGAAGCTACTATAGGGCCGGGGTTAGCCAACGCTTCCTCGGTTTTTGGGTCATTCATGTGGCGTTAAATGTCCAACTGCCTTACCGCAGTAGCCTTAGTTTGCCATTTTGGATTGAGGCAATCGCAAACAGCAAACCCGTCAAACCTCTCATAATCCTACCAGAATCGGTGCTGTGGGAAAGGCAACGCGGAAAAGTGTCCAAGTTTTAACGACTTTTCAATCGCCGGCCACTATCCTTCTGTCGGACGAACGCGAACACTTGCTTATCCTCAACCACAAATCGGTTTCCAAGGAATCGGTTAGGCTACGCTTGGCCAAGACCGATGTTATACTTGGGAAAGAGGCTTCGAAGTAGCATTAGCAATTTACCGCGCGGGAGCCTTCCAGATGTCAAAACGACCTCATGATTCCAGGAACAAATTGAGAAAGGTCGAAATGAGTTCGTACAAAGGCCTTGATGGCATTCTTCAAAATTGGGAATTTGACCCCCATGCCCTGTCCGTCAGGCTGGTGAAAGGGGACGACGGCAGAGATGTCATCCAGATGCGAGTCGATCTTGGAGTCCTTCAAATGGAAACGCAGGGTAGGCCAGACGGACTCACACCGGATGGTTTCTCAACTTTCCTCGACAGCATGCTGGACGTCGAAAAAAACGATCAAGATTTCGTGATGGATGAGGACCAATGTTTTGAAGCCGACCGTGAATTTGTTCAGTTTTACCATCGCCGTATTTCCTGGTTGCGTTTGCAACACTATCATCGCGCGGTCGAGGACGCCGACCACACTCTGTCGCTCATGGATGTTTGTCGCGACCATTCGCCGGAAGAGGAATGGACCATGAGCCACGAACAATACCGTCCGTTCGTATTGTTCCATCGAACCCAGGCTTCGGCCTTAGCAGCCCTCGAAGACGCCGATGCCGAAGATGCCGTCGCAGAGATCGACAATGGTCTGGAACTGATGCGATCGGTGTTCGAAGAGCATGAAGCAGAGGAGGAATTCGAGCAGGACGAAATGGTCATGCAGCTTCGCAAGCTTCGGGATTCACTCAAGGAAGAACTCCGGCCAAGTCTCGAGGAGCGACTCGAACACGCAGTCAAGTCGGAAGAATACGAGTTGGCCGCAAGACTTCGAGACGAATTGGCTCGTAAACAGAATTAGAGGCAATTCGCCGTGGATCCGTTCGCCGTGGATACGTCGCTCCGCCGACGGATGTCCTCCCTGCCTAGAATCGCACTGGCTACACAATCTCGCAATCACCTGCGAGTCGCTCATTCAACATGCGATCATTCGAATCGTTAGTTCCATCTACACTGACCGCGAGTCGCGGAGCGACGTCGCCCACGTGGATCCGTAGCTCCGCGACGGATGTATTTGAGGCAGAAACCCTTTCGAAATGTCCGTCATTGAAACAATGCTTCAAACCATCCGTGCCAACCGGAATACCGAGAAATCGTCGAACGGCATTTCGCTAGCTGTGAGAAGTGTTGCATAAAGTAGGCCGACCATCGAAATGTTACGGGGTCGCGAATTACATGTTGATCTCGAAACCTTTGCGATTTTCTCGGGCGAGGAACGCATTCGCCTGCGAGTCACCCACGATTTCTCGTTTGATTGGGTCCCAATTGAGTTCGCGGTTAAGTCGCATCGCGATGTTGGAGAGGTGGCAGATTTCGAGCATGCGGTTGTGCGACCAAACGTCGGAGATCGGTTGCTTGCGAGACTTGATGCCTTCGATAAAGTTGGCGGTATGGTTCTCGCTGACTTTTCCACCGTAGACGGCTTCGATAGCTCCTTCAGGCAGAGGTTTGTCCTTCAGGTCCTCCACCGGCTTGCCTGAAATCTTGCCTCGGTTAACAAAGAACCGACCCTCGGTGCCTTCGAAAAGAATGCCGTTGTCCCCTTCACTCGTGATAATCATTTCGACTTTATTGGGCATGTCGACTTTGATTTTGAAGTCTGTGGCTGCGTTGTACTGATCCTGTACCAACGGGTGCCCATCCTTGTATTCGACCGGCAACTTGAATTCGACTGGGGTCACCTTGCTCGGGCCTGTGTTGCTGGCACCGAGAGCCCAGCAAGCGATGTCGACGTGGTGAGCGCCCCAGTCGGTCAATTTCCCACCGGAGTATTCGTGCCAGTTTCGAAAGGCGTAGTGGCAATTGCTGAAAAGCGGCACGCCACCGCCGTAACCCTTTCTCATTTCGGGGAGTGCTCGATAATCCACTTTCGGTGCAGGGCCCAGCCAGAATTCCCAGTCCAGTTCCTGGGGCACGGGAACAATGGGAATCACAGGTGAAGCTTCCATGCCGTTGATACCGCACGTGACCTTTTGAACGATTCCGATACGCCCATTTTTGACCAAAGCGATGGCCTGAAGAAACCGCTGGTCCGATTCCGATCGCTGCATGGTACCAACCTGAAAGACTCGGCCGGTCTCCTTGACGACCTTTTCAATCAACTTGCCTTCGGCAATCGTTAGCGTGAGCGGCTTTTCACAGTAGACATCTTTGCCAGCGTACATGGCTTCGACGGCGATCTTAGTATGCCAATGGTCGGGCGTGGCGATCATGACGGCATCAATGTCTTTTCGATCGAGGATCTTTCGATAGTCTTTGTAAGCGTCCGGTTTCCTTTTCTGGGCCTTCTCCGCCTTCTCGACGTTGGCTCCGAGGACGTTAGAATCGACATCGGCCAGTGCGGCGAAATCAGCGAACTTAAATGACTTGTTGGTGATCTCCCATCCCTGGTTTCGCAGGCCGATGGTCGCAAAGACCGGTCGATCGTTAGGTGACTGGTAGCCGAAAGCCCGGTTCAGCGAGGGGCTTAAAATAGTTGCAGTCCCTGCAACGGCGACTCCCTGTAGAAAACCGCGGCGTTTTGTTTGGCGAGATACCGACATTGTAAAGTCCTTTCGAGATTAGAACCGTAAAGAGAGGCAAGGGTTTTTCACGAACGCTTGGTTGCCGCAACCTTCGGACGTCGCTGGCTTAGAAGTGTCCATTTGATCTAAACAAATGATAGTCGAAGTCAACGGCAAATGTTCGGCCTCCGTAGCGAAAATCGGCTTAATGCGAGCGACATATTCCAATAAAGCATTCTTGGTCAGATCAGAACATGCCTAGGATTGTCAATGGCACGGGCGGAACCTACGTGACGAAGTCGAGCTAATACTACCCGTTCGGCATCAATATCATTACCTATGCCATGACTTCATTCCGAAGCCCAATAGTCAACTACTTGCACTTTATCCAGGTGAGGCTTAAGCACTTCGACGAATTCTTTGTGCTTGGGGTGCGGCAAGTACACCTCTCGGTCTGCTTCCGTTTTGAACGTCACGAGGAAGCAATGCGTAAAGCCATTCGAAAGACCCTCTGGACTGTTGTCTGTTCCATATTCAAAGGCTGAAACCTGCGGAATGGATTTTTTTAGCGAACGAAACGCGTCAACGACTTTTTGAATATCCTCCTTGCTGCTGGTCTCCTTGAATTTGAACATCACGATGTGTCGAAGCATTTTGGCGGGCTTTTCCTGGGCAAAACAATAGGGCAAGACGACGAAACCTATTAGCATCAACGTGCTAACGATAATTGCAAAGCGGAGTCGTAGCGAACTGGTTTTGAAATTGGATGTTGTTTGTGTCATGTTTTTCTCGTCAATTGATTTCAAAGGATTGTTGTTGGATAAACAGGAATAAATGGGATGCCCTACCAGCGTACTTCGACCTTTGCGCCTGTGGTAACGCCTAGCATCATTGCCGCTGAATCGGATACGAGATGAAGCCGAAGTGTTTGTTTGGGATCGACAATAGCGATAAGAGTCATGGAAGGCTGTTGGTGGTTGGAATCGAACAGGCCGTACGTCTCATGTTCCTCGTCTACAACGATCTTGGTCTCGGTCGTTCGGCCGACGCCAGTCAATTGCTCCTCAGCAATATCGGTGATCAAATCGCCGTCCGAATTGACTTGCACTACAGTTCCCGGATTTTACTTATCACAAATGCCAGCCGTCCTCTCCGCTTCGAATTCTGGTTGCAAGCCGCACGAACAGCCATGTTTTTTGATTGAGCGTTTTGGCGATTTTACCAAATTGAAAACGAGGCAATACGGACGTAAGGAAAAAGTTTACGAGGTCTAACAGCCCAACAATTTGATTCGGCAGGGGCCTCACCCTCCCGAACAATGAATTTCCAGGGTGAAATCACTTGCAGGACGTATTCATCGGTGGCCTATCCCTCTCGCTCCGATCGTTTGGATGACGGCGACCGTCAACGCTGCTTTTCGGGGTAGACTGCTTAATCGCACCCATTCCTGATCGCTATGCAACAAGTCGCCTTCCGGTCCGAAGGTGTCGATATTGGAGAGTCCCAAAGAAGCAAGTCGATTACCGTCGCTTGCTCCGCCAGACGGTTTCCAGTGAATGGATTCGCCGATGCTCTCCCCCGCTTGTTGTATCAACGACATCCACTTCGAAGTAGCGTCATCGACACGTTTGGGAGCGGAATAGATCCCGCCATGCACTTCACACAGGTAACCGGAGTTAGGCTCGCAAGCCGATTGAATTATTTGTTGCACCCTTGACTCAATCCACACTTGATCTTCGAGAGACGAGACTCGAACATTGATCCGAAGAACGGCCAAGTCGGGTACTACATTGACCGCCGCGCCTCCACGGATTCGTCCCACGTTGACAGTTACATCAGGACGCTGGCCATTGAGTGCGTCCATGCCCAAGGCCAGCTTGCAAGCGAGTACGATTGCGTTTCGGCCGTCATGAAAATTTCGTCCAGAATGGGCAGACTTGCCACGGACGAGAATGATGAATGTACCGGTCCCCTTGCGTTGCGATACCAACGATCCATCTGCCAGCGTGGGTTCGTACAGCATAGCAAAATCGTACTGCCCTGCGATCTTCTTCCACAGGTCGATCGATGCGGGTGAGCCGATCTCTTCATCTGGCGTGAGGACAACAGTTAGATCTAGATTGGACAGATCCAAGAATTTCTTTGCAGCCATGACGGCCCAACGCATGACGACAATACCCCCCTTGGCGTCGATGACGCCCGGTCCTCGCATCCTCAATTCAGATTGCCCGTTTGGAGTGAGACCTTCGAAACGCTGACAATGCTGGAAGTTACTTTTAAGCCCATAAACAGTATCGTAATGAATGTTCAATAGCAGTCGATGCCTTTTCACTTTACCGACACCTTGAACATCCCATTTCAACGCGGCGCCGGTTGTGTGGAGCGTAATCGTTCCTCTGTCATCCATAGTCTCAAAGGTCGGGAGTACGATTTTTTCGCACGGAACTTCCATTGGGGAAAAGTAATCGGTAAGCCAATCGGCAACTCGATTTAAACCAGGAACGTCATCGGAGCCTGAGTTCCTATTGCACAAATCCTCTAGATCATCCGCCATCTGGCTTTGATGGTCCATAAGCCAAGATTGAACATGTTTCATCATGATTTCTTTTGATCGTTCAAGTGCAATGCAGTAGGTATATGGGGATCGGCGAAGTGAAAACTACCGATCATAACCCGAAACGTAAGTGAGGGACCTGCGAAATTGTCCCTCACTTACGCTTCGGGTTGGCAAACACCAATCTGCCGCTCGCTTAATAACTAGTAACTAGCCCCCACAGGTGCTGCCTTGATGGGCCCAATCGCCGCCATCCCTAAACGACGTCTGGCTTCGTCAAGTATTTCGGCCGTTTTGGACGACCCTACGCGGGTCACCCCCATGTTCCTAACCTTGATCAGAGCGTCGCAGTCGCGAATACCGCCCGCCGCTTTGACTTGGACTGGAGATTTCACGTTATCGAGC
>JANMLD010000206.1:0-1780 GCA_031372345.1 Pirellula sp. | reverse complement strand
GCCACGGACTCCCACACTGCATAGTTCATGAAAACAGTGCTACCAGAAATGCCTTGATGCAACTGCGTCGAGATATAGCCAGGTTGCTGTTTCATCCAATTGGCGTCTGCTTCCCAAGCCTTGAGAAGTGACGGAATGTCTTGTTCTGCAACATGAAAGATGTTCACCAAAACCACGGGGGAGACATCCGCGTTAAGCTGTTGAAAGATTGGGACATTCTGATCAAGTGGTTTGAGCTGAAGCATTTAGGGTCCTTTGTTGTATTCGGGAGTAAGTACAGCAGTTTATCCGATCCAACAGGCGTAGTCTAATCGGCAGGAGCCAACGTCCACATTGGGGATGAACCAAATGTGGCGACGGAAGCTGCTGGTTGCTGCTAGGCCGATCCTGCAGGAGTACGACGCTTTCAAATCCGGTTCCAAAGGTTTGACGAGTGGTAGCAAACAGATTCCATTGGGTTGTGGGGATTTGATTCTAAGGCACGGATTGGCGGAGTTAGTTGGCGAAATGCTTACTGAATCAATTGTTGGCGGATAGCAACGCTGTTTACCCGGTTGGGACAACGCTGCTGATACGGTCTAATTCCCGGCTACGACCGACGATCCTTCATCCACAACATAGGATTCAAAAATGAATATTACACGCGTTGGCACTCAGCCATCGGCCAAAGGACCATCTGAATGGTTCACAGGATCCGTCCGAATCGATCCACTGTTCCAGCCACACGTTCCGGCGCGAGCGGTCGGCGCCTGCGTGGCGTTTGAGCCAGGTGCTCGGACGGCATGGCATACGCATCCGTTGGGACAGACGCTTCTAATCACCGCTGGCTGCGGATGGGTTCAGCGCGATGGCGGTCCGGTTGAGGAGGTCCATCCTGGCGATGTGGTCTGGTTCTCGCCGGGCGAAAGGCACTGGCATGGGGCGACGGCAACTACAGCCGTGACGCATATTGCGATTCAGGAACAGCTCGATGGTAAGGCTGTCGACTGGGAGGAGCATGTTAGCGACGAGCAATATCGAAAGTGATTCGTTGCCTTCCGTCAAGTTGGATAGTATCGCGTATCTAGCAGTCCAGCAAAATGAAGACCGAAGAAGGTCGCGTAGAATGTCAAAGCCATCAGAAACATCATCCCGATTCCATGCAATCCAGCAGTCAGCAATCCACGCCAACCAGATCGGTAGATCAAGTACACAGTGGCACCTATCGGCCACATCAGAAAATAGAGCATTTGTAAGATTGGTAGGAAAGCGATTCCCCTCGACCTTGAATCGAATCGAGCCCAGAAGGTTGCGAGAAGGGCGAAGCAGAGAGCCGACAGAAGATACAATCCGACGTGTTCCGGAAACGGAATTTGGAGCCCGCCCCAAATCGCTGACATGATGTAAAGTCCAATTGCGCAATTTCTAGACCGACGCGAGTATTGCAACGTTGTGGCTTGGACTATTTTGCTATTTTCTTCAGTCACTAATATCTCCAAGCCAACCCCAACCTGTGAAAAGCGGCGGATGGCTGGATCGAGCTACGGTTACGTGGGGGATGGGAAGATTGGAGAGATGGAAAAACTTTCTTGCTGCTAGTCCAGGGTGACCGGCAAGGGGCATCCTTTACCTGATTTATTTCGTTCTTGCAGATACCAGCCTGTACCACAGGCATCCGATTAACCCCGCAACACCGCCCACGATGGTACCTACGATCATGGCCTCAATGATAACCGGCAGGTTGTACTCCAGCCACAAACCCCATCTCCATCCAGGTCGGTAAAGTTCGGGCAATCGCATT
>JANMLD010000385.1:0-19526 GCA_031372345.1 Pirellula sp. | reverse complement strand
GCTTTCATCCATACTGGGGTTGTCCGCAAAGTCAAAAACCGCTCGGTCACGAAGCAACGCTAGTACAGGCAAATGCCTCCCCCGTAAGGTCCGAAGGTAGCCAGTAATCTGCGAAGCCGAAACGTCGTCAATGACACTGGTTACAAGCACAACCAACGAACGCCGCCGGCAATTGCGAGAAAAATAGAGGAACGCTTCGTCGTAGTTTGTTTGTTTCAAACTCGGAAACCGATCAAAACCCGCATGCAACAATCGATTCATCTGCGCCGTTCCGCCGCGAACCGGCACGTACGATTCAATCTTGTCCGAAAAGCAAAGCAGCCCTACCGAATCCCCCTGGTGCAAAGCCACGTAGCTCAACATCAGAATCGAGTTGAGCGCGTAGTCCAATAGACTCAGTCCCCGATATTCGTTGGTCATCAGCCGTCCGCAGTCGAGCATGAACACAATGCGTTGGCTCTGATCGGTCTGGAATTGTTTGACCGTAAGCTTGTTTCGCCTAGCCGTCGATCGCCAGTCGATGTGCTTGTAGTTGTCATCTTGCGTGTAGTCGCGTAGACGCTCAAAATTGTTATCTTGTCCAGCTTTCCGAGTCTTGCGAACCCCGATCAGACTCAGCCGATTGGTACGCGCGAGCAATGCGTATTCAGCCAACTGCTTCATATCGGGATAGACCAGCAGTTCGCCCGGACAAGCTCGTTTGACCTGTCGCTGCCAAAGTCCAAGTCGGCTCTTTAGCTTGATGAATACCGACTCAAATTGAAACGAACCACGCCGCAACGGTCGGATTTGATAATCGACTTCCATCCGTTTGCCCGGCGGAAGGACGACCGACTGCACCTCCGGATCGGCGGTCAGTCCCGGCGGCAGATCGTCGCAAACATCGATCAACTGCGTTCTGTCGCTTCGATTATCAAGACACAACTTCACATCGTGCGTGCCACCTAACGAAGCACTCTTGAGCGTCTGCCGTTCAACGCTCAACCCGCTCGGCCCCGCTATGGTAAGCAGGTCCAGCACGACAACGGACAATGCGAATAAGTCGAATACAACGATGAAATAAATCATTAGTGGCGACAGAAGTATGAGCAGAGTCGATGCGCACAATGGCAACAGCAACCACATCCATCGGCTTGTCGGAAAAATGCGCCAGCCCCACGCAATAATCAGCAATGGAGAGATAAGCGCGAGCAAACCGAGCCACGGCGCCCAAAAAAGATACGTCCCTATCGAATCATATATGGACATAGCTTAGCTTCGCGGTACTTCGATGCTTCTCAGGAGGGATGTAAGCTCCTGATCAACCTTGAGCCCCTCCACCTCCGCTTCGGCAGAAATGATGACTCGGTGCCTAAGTGCGGGCAATGCGATCTCTACCACGTCATCCGGCACAGCAAAATCCCGACCGCGAAACGCCGCAATCGTTCGGGCTCCCTGAACCAGCGCCAAACCGGCTCGTGGCGAAGCTCCCATGTGAAACGTTGGCCACGATCGAGTTAACCTTACAATCTTGTTGATGTACGCAAGCAGCTTGGGCTCGATGCGAACTTGGCCGTTCAACTTGATAAGGCTGGAGATTTGCTCTGCGTTGGTGACCTGCGTGACTTGGTCTTTCAGTACGGACGAAAAATCGACTTGCCTGGAATGCAATTCGAGAATTCGAGACTCTTCTTGTTCGCTTGGATAGGACACCATTGCCTTGAACATGAACCGATCGAGTTGGGCTTCGGGCAACGAATAGGTCCCTTCGCTTTCAATCGGATTCTGCGTGGCCATGACCAAAAACGGCCGAGGCACTGGATGGCTGATCCCATCGATGGTGACCCGGAACTCTTGCATGATTTCGAGCAAGGCCGCGTGCGTCTTGGCTGGCGATCGGTTGATTTCGTCCGCGAGCAAAAACTGGGTAAAAACCGGCCCTGGTCTGAATCGAAAATCCTGAGTTTTCAAATCCAGGATTGGCGCCCCCGTAATATCCGAGGGCATCAAGTCGGCCGTAAACTGAATGCGTCCAAACTGACATCCAAGGACCCGTCCCAACGTCCGGACGAAGAGTGTCTTTCCCAAACCAGGAACCCCCTCGATCAACACGTGTCCGCCCGAAAACAAGGCGACCAAGGAGGTTGTGACCAGTTCATCTTGGCCAACAAAGACTTTGCTGATCTCCGCCACCGCGGCTTCAAAGAGTTTTTTTGCTTCATGAACATGCGAGTGTTCGGCGGTACCAAAACTGGACGCAACAGGGACGGACGCAGGGATTTCTGACATGACAACCGTGAAAATGAGTTTTTGGACGAACCGATAGGTTTCACCATGATAACCACCCCACGGAAGGTGTGTTTCATCTCACGGAATTTTTCATTCGCAATTACTCGACCATCCTAAGCACCTCGGCAGAAATATCGGGGTGTTATTTCTTTTAACCGCGTGGGCATCGCCCCGCGTTTTACAGTGCTCGCGGCCCGATGGGCACGCGGTTAAACGAAGAAACTTAGGTGTAGGCGCTTAGGATAGAATCCCGTCAATAACCTCTCCGTGCACATCCGTTAGTCGGCGGTTGATACCATTGTGATAGAACGTCAGTTTTTCATGATTCAGGCCAAGCAAATGCAAAATGGTTGCATGAAAATCTGGAATCGTCACCTTATTCTCCGCTGTAAAGTAACCAATCTCATCGGAGCTGCCGTAACGGATCCCCTTCTTGACACCTGCCCCTGCCAAAAAGCATGTGAATGCCGTTGGATGATGGTCTCGTCCGGGTGCCCCAATCCCTTGCGTCGTAGGGCTGCGACCAAATTCGGTCGTCCAAACAAAGAGGGTGTCCTCGAACATGCCTCGTTGCTTCAAGTCTCGAATCAGTGCCGCCACTGGTTTGTCCATGGTTAGGGCTTGTGCATCGTGATTCTCCTTGACGTTCTCATGTCCGTCCCAGTTGATGCGGGGCGAACCAAAGGAACCACCATTAAGGATCTGAACGAATCGAACGCCGCGCTCAAGCAGTCGCCGTGCAGTCAAACAGTTCCTTGCGAAACCCTTGTTGGCTGGTTCATCTAGACCATACATCTGTTGCGTCGCCTCCGTTTCACCCGAAAGATCAGTCGCCTCGGGAATGCTCGATTGCATCTGCGCCGCCAACTCATAGGCTCGCAATCTCGCTGCAAAGGCACCATCACCTGGATGTCCATCGGCGAACTCTCGGTTCATCGATGCTAGGAATTCCATGTCCGCCAATCTCCCCGATGCTGAAACGCTTTTAGGCGTCTGCAAATCCGGCACCGGTTCACTAGACTGCGTTCGAAAGGCAACCCCCTGATGATTGGCTGGCAGGAACCCCGATGTCCAGTTGATAGAACCTCCAGCGGGTAGCCCACGCGGGTCTGGCAAGACCACGAACGCGGGAAGACTCTCATTCTCGGTCCCCAGTCCATAACTGAGCCACGAACCCATACAAGGAAAACCGTTCAACGTAAAACCGCTGTTCATTTGAAAAGCGGCCGGCGTATGGTTATTGCTCTTGGCTACCATGGAATGAATGAAACACACTTCGTCAACACATTGCGACAACTGAGGGAGCAAACTACTGACCCAAGCACCCGACTTGCCATGTTGTTTGAAATCATAGACACTTTTCATCAACCGACCCGGTTGGCCAAAAAAGCCAAGATTCTCCCCTTTGCCCTCAAGCGACTGACCATCCATCTTTGCCAATTCGGTTTTGTAATCGAACGTATCGAGATGGCTCACTCCGCCCGCACAAAAGACCTGAACGACCCGCTTCGCCTTGGGCGTAAAATGAGGCGGAATCGCCGACCTACCCTTAGAATCCGCTGCTTTGAGGTTGTCCCGATTCAACATCCATGCAAGCGCGATCGCGCCTAGCCCACCACCCGCATTCCAAAGAAAATGACGTCGGGGAAACGGGGCAATGAGCCCGTTCCCATGCGAGGAATCATGAAGTCGACTACCGGACATAGATAAACTCCGTGGAATTGAAAAACGCCCAACAGACGTTGGCCAGTCCGCGTTCCTTTGCGGCCACCATGGCTCGCTTGGCTTCGCTCTCGCTCGGCTTTCGCCCTACAGCCAATTCATAAGCGGCTTCAATCGCCAAGCTGACGTCCCCCTTTGCAGACTGCATCGCACGTTCTGCTAAATGACTAGCTTGACGTTGAATGAACGCATTGTTCATGAGCTCCAGCGCTTGCAGCGGTGTGGTGGTAACTCCGCGGCGCGGTGTCTTCACCGAGGGATCTGGACAATCGAACGAATCGAGCAACGGATCCTTGCCGCTATTAACGTTGATGCGATACACCGTTCGGCGGTTGAACTCGGGTTCGGCTCGGTCTACCGGCGTATAAAAAGTCGCGTTGAATTCCGTCGTGGTGAATGGCCGAAAACCGGGTCCGCCACCCGTAGTATTTAGCTGTCCACTCGCAACGAGCATCGCATCGCGCACCGCTTCGGCTTCGAGACGACGCGGTGCAAATCGCCACAGAAGGCGATTGTCTGCATCAATGGAAGCTGCCGAACCATTAAATCCGGACGATTGCCGATAGGTCGCCGACTGGACGATCAGCCGATGCAACGCTTTCACGCTCCAGCCACTTTCGACGAATTTCACCGCTAGCCATTCCAGCAGTTCTGGGTGACTGGGTCGATCACCACTCAAGCCAAAATCATTTGGCGTCGCCACCAACCCTTGGCCAAAATGCAAATGCCAAACACGATTGGCCATGACCCGAGCTGGCAATGGATTGCGAGCATCAGCAAGCCAATCAGCGAACTTCAGCCGTCGTTCTTTTTCCGGTGAATCCGCAGTCAGTCCAAAGTCCGGCTCGAGCTCAAAAACCGCAGACAACGCTCCTGGCGTAACCTCTTCGTCGGGCGAATTGACATCGCCTCGCTTAAGTCGCTTGGTGATCGATGGCTGAACCCGAACACCGACATACGAGACAGGCAGTTTTTTCAAATCCGCCAACGATTTCTTGGCTCGTTGCAGGTCAGCTAACGCCGCGGAATGGCTGCTTGCCTGCTCGGCATTCAAACTGGCCATGATCTCCGCTTTGGTGGCAGAAAGCCCCCCTGCTCGAAACGAAGACAAGACCTCCTGACTACTCAACGCTCGATCGTAAAGGGCGGCTTGTTTTATCCCACCGGTTAGCCAAGGCCGCCCGCCACCTGTGTGCCGACGCCCAAGCAGCACACGAGCTTCGCCAGCCAAAAATGTCTGCAACGATGTCTTCGGTGTGTAGGGCTTGCCCAACGGTTCCCCGTTTCGAAAGAGTGCAATACTATTGTCAGCCGCGTATACGATGGCAACATGAATGAATGTACTTGGGTCCGCTGTTTCATCAGGAATATCCAAAGCTTGTGTTCTCGCAAAACCCTCGCTTCCAGCCATCCATTTCTTCGGATTCTGTTCGCCGAACACGATGGCGTCGAAGGCATGACCGTTTCCGGTTTCGATAGAAATCGCGGCCCCGCCCGCTTGATCGAGACTCGCAAGCGACACCCATGCTTCCAGCGTCTTTTCTCGAATATCTTTCGTCAAAGGCGCCGATTCAAAAAAGGAACCAGCTTTTGGCAAATGCAAAAATCCGCTTTCGAACTCGGATTTCTTAATGACAGCAGCTCCTTTGAGTTCGCCCGGCATGACTTCATTGGCTGTCCCATTGAAGCTCCATTTGGCAAAGGGAGCAGGGCCTGGCTCGAGTGAACCCGCAGGGCGCTTGGCGATGGCCTGCTTTGCACCCTCGGATTCGATTCGAATCATCGTCTCGTTGGCTCGTTCAACTTGACGTTCCAACTCCTTCTGCTGCTGGCTTCGCGACTTGGATTCGTCATCCGATGCAATAGTGCGTTCTCCATGCTTTACCCCTTCGAACACCGACTTGATTCGATAGTATTCATCGTGTGGGATTGGATCGAACTTGTGCGCATGACATCGAGCGCAATTGATCGTCAAGCCGAGAAACGATTGGCCGACCACACCGATCATGTCCTCGAGTTCATCCTCGCGTGTGATGGCGCGTTGTGTTTTGTTAGATTGAGCGTTGCCCGCCTGATCCCAAGGTCCGCAGATGAGCAAACTCGTTGCGATGATGCCCTCCTTGGTTACAGGTTCCATGACATCGCCCGCAATCTGCTCCTTCATGAATTGTGTATATGGTTTGTCGTCGTTAAAACTCTGGATGACATAGTCGCGATAGTGCCACGCGTTCTCGCGCAAGCGATCATATTCAAAACCCTGGCTTTCGGTGTACCGAGCAATATCGAGCCAATGCCTTCCCCAACGTTCCCCATAATGCGATGAAGCTAGGAGTCGGTCCACGAGAGTTTCATACGCCTTCGGCGATTCGTCAGCCAAAAAAGCATCGATTTCAGGAGGGCTAGGAGGCAGTCCGAGAAAATCAAAGCTCAAGCGTCGAATGAGAGTGCGTCGATCGGCCTCTGGCGATAGAGTCAATTTCTTTTCTGCGAGTTTTTCACGAATGAACGCGTCGACTGCATTAGCGGTTCCTGTAGGGACTACTGGCATAGCCAGCGGTTGCAACGACCAATGCGAACTTGGTTCCCTTTTTTGCCCTGAGTATTCATCAGGCCAAACCGCGCCTTCATCCAACCAAGCTTGAATCGATTTGAGTTCGTCGGCCGATAGTCTAGGTTTGCCGCTGTCCTTGGGCGGCATTAACATGTCCTCGTCCTCGCCACTTACGAAACGGAAGAGTGGGCTCTTGGCAGCGTCCTTGGGAAGGATTGCGGCTTCGCCTTGGTCACCACCTTTTAATGCGACAGACCGCATATCCAAGCGATAGCCGCTCTTTTGCTTTTCCGGACCGTGACATGCATAGCAATGTTTCTGAAAGATTGGCCGGATATCGCGGGCAAAATCTATCTGAGCGTTGGCGGTTGAAACGACGACGCACCAGAAAAACGCAATTGCACAACAGCGATAAGGGTTGCGTTGTCGTTGCCAGTGGGCTGCGCTTTTTTGCATTGATTTCATTTCCGTTCGCCAAGCACTCGAAAAACGTCACGGTGCAGAAGCTGACCGTTGGAAGTAGTTTAAACTAAATCCACAGCCATTGCGAACGTAGTCAAGTCGCTCCGCCGTAGTCGAGTCGCTCCGCCGACTCGAGTCCTCGATGAGCGAACTCCCTCGCCCACCCAAGCATTCCATTTCGATCGAACCATTTTTTGCGATGGCGGGTCCGATATGATTGAGTAGTTATGAAACCTGGGAATGACAATATGCAATACGTCAGTCGGCCGCCGGAGTCTAGGCCCTACGCCGACTCGACTCCTCGATGAGCGAACTCCCTCGCCCACCCAAGCATTCCATTTTGCTCGAACCGCTTTTGCGATGGCGGGTCCGATATGATTGAGTAGTTATGAAACCTGGGTATGACAATATGCAATTCGTCAGTCGGCGGAGCGACTGACCCACGATTCGTCAGTCGGCGGAGCGACGGACCTACGGGAACATACTCCTTGCCTTGCGCATCATGGCTAAGCACTCGAGTCGATAAGCATCGCCACCCGCCGAACTGGTTGCCCGCTCAAGCATGTCCGACCAATCGGCATGCGGGGCCATTTCACTGCGACGCAGGAGCAATCCAAACTCGGCCACCGAGGTTGCCCATTGCATGTCCCGATCCATCAACGGCCTGTCATTCCGATCCGTCTCTTTCAAGACGAACTCCTGCTTGGTGCTCTCGTTCCCCTCAGGTTCTTTGTACCGCACCTTAAGCGTCAGCACCTCGGACGAATATTCCTCAGCAACGGCTGGTGTTTCGAATTTAGGCTCCGCTCTCGGCTTTTGCAAATACTTGGAGGACTCGCCTTGGGACGGTGGATTGACACCAACCCATTTGCCCGCTGGGATCACTTCATATAGGGCAGTCACACGGTGCCCAGCCCCGATCTCGCCCGCGTCCTTCTTGTCGTCATCAAAGTCTTTGTTGGCTAGCCGTCGGTCTTCGTACCCGATCAGCCGGTAGCCAGCAACCTTGGCTGGGTTGAAGTCCACTTGAATTTTGACATCCTTGGCTACCGTGACCAGCGTGCCGCCGAGTTGTTCCACCATCATGCGACGGGCCTCTAACTCATTGTCGATCATGCCATAGACGCCGTTCCCTTTGTTGGAAATTTTCTCCATCATGGTGTCGTTGTAGTTACCAGCCCCGAATCCCAAGCAAGTGAGAAAAATATTGCTTTTGGCGTTCTCTTGCATCATGGCCACTAAGGCATCGTCGCCGGTCACGCCAACATTGAAATCGCCGTCAGTGCACAATACCACGCGGTTGGCACCCCCTGGGATAAAGTGCTCCTTGGCGATCGAGTAAGCCAACTGGATCCCTTGTCCGCCGTTGGTCGAACCACCTGCGTTGAGATGGTCGAGCGAGGACAGGATCGTTTGTTTTTCAGCTCCGCAAATGCTCGGCAAAACGCAGCCTGCGGCACCTGCGTAGACAACGATGGCCACGCGATCGTTTTCCGTGAGTTGATTCACGAGCATAGATAACGACTTTTTCACCAACGGCAACTTGTTCGGTTCGTTCATTGAGCCAGAAACATCGATTAGAAAAACGATGTTGGCCTTGACCCGTTTTTGCGAGTCAAGTTTTTTGGCTTGTAAGCCGATACGAACCAATTGATGCTCCGAATTCCATGGGCATCGGTCGACGTTCATATGGGCCGCGAAGGGTCGTTCATCTTGCGGGCCAGCGTACTCATACTCGAAGTAGTTGACCATCTCCTCGATCCGCACCATGCTGGGACTTGGTAGCCGGTTCCCTTCCATGAGCGTCTGCCGAATCTTGCTGTAGGAAGCCGTATCGACATCGATCGAGAAGGTCGATAGTGGAGCCTTCTGCGTTTCAAGGAACGGGGACTCGACGATTTTTTCAAAACGATCGGTGCCCGATTCAGCGATTTTGGCTCTATTGAACAGGTGAGGTGCGTTTTGACGCAGCTCTTCGGGGAGTTTCTCATCACGTAGACGTTTGTCGTAAAGGGCGAGGCTTTCAGTCTTTGAAACAGCGACGCGAGCAAACACTTCTGCTTCTGGACTCGCATCACTGGCCATGGAAGCTCTTGCTGTAGATATTGGGCCACTCGCAGGTTGACCCACCATACCGCCCATGCCTCCTGGGGCGCCCATGCCTCCAACCATCCCACCGCTCGGGTACCCACCGCTAATAGTACCATATCCATCTCCAGAACTACCCATCATGGCACCGCCATACGCACCACCTTTACCGCTAGCAGGGTAACCTTGACCGACCGGCCCGATGCCGTCTATCCCCGCTCCCGGACCGGCTGACGGGGCACTGGCCGATCCACCATCCATCCCCAATCCACCCGCGGTTCTGCCGCCAAAGTCTAAGGCAACTTTATCATACCCTTCGCTACTCGCACCAGCTTGTTTGTCTCCCGCTTTTTTTGGACTTGATCCGCGCTGACTACTCGATTCGGCTTTTGAATCTCCGCTGTTTTTCGCAATAGTATTCAGATTTAGTTTGCCGCGTCCTTCTGCATTAGAAACAGCTTCGCCAGACGCTATCGGACCAGCAGAAAATCCACGCGACTCTTTAGCTTCGACAGAACTTGCAAGCGTGCTCATAGACCGTGTTGCCTCTCCATACTTGGTTGCGGCGATGTCTTCTTGCACTCGTTCAACAGCTTGCTTGTCGCCTTTGATAATCACCAAACCCATTTCCGGCACGAATGAGAGGTCGACATCTCCGATTGGTCCGCTTCCAGCACTGATTGCATCTGGCGATGCAACGATGGTAGCACGTTCAATGTTCTCCACAGCGTTCGATACGCCTGCGCGAGCATTTCTCTTAGCGACGACACTCGGATGGGAATACCCCAGCTCAGTTGACAGGTCACGGACAGCAGCATCTGGGTTATGAAGCTGCGCATGTATCGAGTCGACGGGAAACTTGTATTCAGCGCCAGTTAGTTCACTTTGCCTAACGGACGTTTCTGCCATATTCGCTTTCCCAGGAACATGAACAGCCAACGGCCCACCAAGGTCAAACAAACTTGGCAAATAAGTTGCAGCAAGTGGTATGGCGGCGGCCGTCACCAACAACGCCGCGAAACGCTTGCGACGGTAGAAGGGGCGATCAGCGAGCTTGACCGCGACCGTAGAGGCAAGCGGCTTGGATGCAACTACTTGTTCGAATTGGCGTGTCACCTTGGCGGTTTGCTTTTCGCTTAAGGTCACACTTGTCGGAGAGCCTGCCAGAGCGGACCGAACTGCTGAAAGCGTATGTTGAATCTGCTCGAACTCGGCTCGCAAGGCGGCGTCCACTTCCAGTGCTTGCTCAACTCTAGCAGCAGCATCGGGCTCTAGCTCGTTGAGGGCATAAGCTGTCAACTGCCACGGTTCGATTGCATTGTTGGATACGTTGGATGTGTTGTGTGTCATGGTTTGATTGATTACCTATTGATGTTTTTTGGTTTGGGCCGCGGTTAGATAACCGCGTATTTGTGGTTGATGTATATGGATGCCGAACTTGGAGCTGCACCAGCGCCTTCGGCTACGGGTTAAACGATTGGAGAGGTGCCAGCCCCTATGGCTTCGGGTTGAACGTGGATTGCAGACGATGGCCCGTGCCTGCCATGGCGGTTCGTAACTTGGTGACTGCTTCGTGCAGAATCACACCGACGTGCGATACGCTCAAATCGGTGATCTCCGCGATTTGTTTGTAGGAAAGACCTTGGCCGAGCCGAAGCGATAACACCTCCTGCTCGCGGGTCGGTAACCTTGCAATCTGATCGTGCAGTCGCGCTTGTTCTTCCCGCTGGGATAGATAGCCGCCCGGTTCGGCGGTCGATGCCTGGGCCGTTGCCAACGCCGATGAATCCGAATCGATAATCATTCGAGCCTCCTGGCGATGGTGGTCCATCGCTCGATTGCGACAAGTCTTGAAGAGCCAGGCATCGACATGTCCCTCGACATGCGACCGACTTTCACAGCACAATCTCAAAAAACTCTCCTGGACACAGTCCCGAGCAACCTCGACATCTCCACCCAACAAACGCATGGCATAGGCAATCAGCGGACGCTCAAGCCTCTCGAAAGTGGCTTGCAGCCACTTTCGATGCTCGTCGCCGGTCTGATGAGAATCGCTAGCGATTCCCTCGGGCGGTACCTGCCTTGTCATGTTGGAATTGCAGACATCGTCATGGAAATCAATGAGCGAGAAGAGGAAAAGTGATTCGTGCTAACAAGGTAGACGTTCGCCGACAGGATTTATTAGACAGAAAATGGATATTTCTCTAGCGACGCAACCAACAAGGGAGTGCGAGGCTCCTGCCGAGCTTGGCTTTGGTTCGGCAGGAGCCTCTCCCTCCCGATATGAACAAAGCTGCCACGCGGCCTTAGATCGCTGGCTGCCCTAAGTACTTTTCAAAGAGCCGACGGTGCGATTGGCGGAATTGTTCGCATTGGCGCACCAATTCCTCACCACTTTTCAAGTTCAGCACATATGCCAATCGCGACAATTCGCTCTCGGAGGTTGGCAAATCATGCCGTGCTTGTGTGTTCATCAGTCGCAACCCGGATTCGACCCCTCTTAAGAAGTTGTAGCCATCCTTCAATGCGTCTGCATCCTTCGGCTCAACTAGGCCAACGACTCGAAGTCGCTCAATGGCCTCAAGGGTTCCGGCAACAAATATCTCTGGATGAGACCCGACGTTGCGGAGCATCAAAAGCTGAGCGATGTATTCCACGTCCATGGTCCCACCGACACCTCGCTTAATATTGAGCACGTTCGCGGTCGTTTCCAGATGCTTGCGAGTGGACATGGCCAGCTCGTTATCCTCCACTGTCCAGGACCGCTCTCGAACGATTTCCTCGATGGCTACGTTGATCAATCGATGAAACGGAGGTTCGCCTAAAATACACCGAGCGTTGCACAACTCTTGTCGTTGCAACGCTAGATTGTCCGTCTCGACGAAAAAATGGCGAAATTCATCGAGCCTCCACGCGAGAGACGTATCTCGATGTGGCGAAACCATCCAGTTCTTGGTCTCGTAGAGTCGACCGCTTCGCCAGACGCGATTGGCTGCCTGGGCGACTTTTTGCGCGAGCTGGTGAAAAAAATACCCCGACGATATCGGTTCATGATGGCGACCAGAACCAATGGCACGGGTCGTTCCCTCGGAATCGTATAAGAACAACAACGTAATGTCGCTGTGGTAGTTTGGTTCTCGCGCTCCCAGCTTGCCAAGAGCTACCACTCCAAATCGACAGACTTGCCCATCGTTGGACGTCGGGACTCCAAATCGCTTGACCAGCCGTCCATACTGCCAGTCGACCGATTGATGCAAACACACATCGGCGATGTCTGCCAAGGCACGATGTGTATCGGTAATACTCTCCTTGCCGAGGATATCTCGCACGCCAACATTCAAGTGCCGAGCATTCTTAAAGGAATGGATGATCGGCTCAATCTCTTCCGCACCTCGACACAACTCGTGGAGCATTAACCCCATTTGCTGCTCCGTCGGCAATCTGTTGAGCATCAGAGAGTCTAGTAACTCGTCGATCATCCCGGGATTGCTAGTTAGGATCCCAATCAAATAGGGACTTGCACCGCACAGGCGAACATAGAGATCGAGCGAGGGCTCATGCACGCTAAACAACTCCCAAAGCACTCCCTTGCCACCCAATGACCGGCAACTGACGGCGAGATTTTCGAGGGTCAAGTCAGGATCAGGGGTCTGGCTGATTTTCGTGAGTAGCTGCGTTGCAATACTCGACAAAAAATGGCGACATCGCCGCGTTGAAAGCATGGAAACCTCTTCGCGCGAAAGCTCCATCAAAAAACGATAAGCCGCGTTGCAGCGTTTGAAGCCATATTTGGCCAAAAGAGCGTCAATCCATTCCGGCTTTGGATTTGGATCGAGGATGAGATCGACTTCCTCCGAGGCTTGGTTTTCGTCTGCAAAGACTTCCCCTCGCAAGTGGTTGCGAATTTGCTTGACTTTGCTCCATGAGTCGGCCAACTCTGCATCCAATTGGTCGTTGGACTCCGCGCTCGCAGGTTGCAGGAGGGTCTTTGCCGAAATTGGATCTTGCAACTGCATGGAAATAATCGTCTGCGAGAACCGATTGTAGGCGGTCACCAAGATCGATCGCTCTTGCTCGGTCAAGCAACCGGACAGCGACAAAGCATCAATGGCTTGAATCGTGTTGGCAAGTCGAATCTCAGGCAACTCACCTCCGTTGATGAGTTGCAGAAATTGCGTTAGGAACTCTATCTCACGTTTCCACCCATGCAACAACTCCACCGAGCACGCGGGCTGATTTGGCAGGGCCAACTCAAGGGCTTTGCCCTCGCGATCCATCTTGCGTTTGAGTGCCCCGATGCCCGCGATATCGGCTCGTGTCAAATACCGACGGTACACGAGTGTCGGAAACTCTTCCAGGAACCGCAAAGCTAAACTTGGATTCCCCGCCAGATACCGAGTCTTAAGCAGCCTCAACCTTTGCCAAGTCCTACCGTTGTTCTCGATGTCCCGAATCCATCGCCGATAGTCGTGCAAATGGACTTGGCCTGGAGCGGTCCCCTCGGGATGGTATGGAAAGGCAACGGAATAACCCAACCCGTCAGGATGAGTCAGGATAGTTATCGCCCGCAGTGCCAAGCGTTGCAATTCATCCTCAACAAAGGACTCTCGCGCCTCCTCTGGAAACAGCTCACTATCGGTTAGGATTACCATTTCGAGTGGACCGTCGAATTCGAGCTCTTGGCCACCGAGCGATCCCAGCCCCATCGCGCATAAAAAACTGGACAAATCGATGACCGGTCCTGGATTCTGAGAGCGCGATCGACGATCTGTTTTCCTTTCTGCATTGGCTGCGATCAAGGCGGCTGCAATCCCAGCGTCGGCGATCCAAGACAACTGCTGTGCAACGGAACTTACTGGCATCTCGTGTAGGCAAAAGGAACAAATGACCCGCAATGTCTCACGTCTGCGAAACCGCTTCATACTCGCAAGGATCTGCTCCTCCTCATCCAGGTTCTTGATTTCGCTGATGAGGATGTCTTTGAGATGTTCCGGATCGACAGACTGCCCCGCACTCAGACGAAGCCAATCAAAACTATCGGGATCGGAAACCAGCCACTCCACCGCCGTCGACTCGATCGAAAGAATTTGCAGCAACGACGGAAGCGCATCGCGATCGCGATCCAAAAACACCAAGAAGCTCATCGGATTCCGCGTGTTTTCGACAAAGCGATGCAACGGATCGAGCCCGCGCCGCAAGTTCGGGAATCGCGTTAGCAACGGAACCAGTTGCGTTGCAAGGCTGTCCTTGAGTTCCTGATCCGACGCGGCGTTCAACAAGCCATGGATCGCGCTCATGCCTGAGTCGTCCAACCCCAAATCAGACCAAGGCGTTTTTGTTAAATTGCTGATGTTTTGGCTCAATTCGCTCGGAGTCAACAGTTGGCCTGACGCTTGTTGTTGGTGTTCCAAAAACAAAAAATAGGAACCTTATCGTACTCGATGCCAGACGTTTTTTGAATGCGATGCAATCTGCTACACTAGGGATGTTGATGAAAAACGGCCTGTGCAGCCATCTACCGAACTCGCTTGATTCCATTCGCCTCGATTTTTCAGGAAGTTTGCAATGCTTACCATTTATTGCCCGAACTGCTCCAAGGCCCATCGGCTCGCACCCGAGCATGTAGGAAAGAACGTTCGATGCCAGTCTTGCTCGCAAGTTTTCGTCGCTCAGAGCGACGTGGCTGCCAATGCGCCCCAGTCCTTTATGGACGACGGTTTTTTAAGCGGATCCGCACCGACTACGCCTGTTAATGCTTCTTCCGGAAATTCAGCGAGCACCAGCACGAGTAATGCCGTGCCTCGTTCCTATCAATCGCCAGCTGGCAAGCAGGGGATAGCCGACCAAATCGACTACTGCATCCACGGCGATGATACGCAATACGTGGAGGTGACTCTCGATCCAGGCGAAACAGTTATCGCCGAAGCAGGGGCGATGATGTACATGACCTCCGGCATCGAAATGCAAACGGTCTTTGGCGATCCGTCCAGCAGCGGTGGCTTCTGGAACAAAGTCATGAGCGCTGGGAAACGCGTAATAACTGGCGAGTCGCTGTTCATGACCACCTTCACCAACACGAGGCCACAAGGGCGTGAGCACATTGCCTTTGCTGCACCTTACATGGGGCGCATCACTCCCATGCACTTGGACCAAATGGGTGGCGAATTGATTTGCCAAAAAGGAGCATTCCTCTGCGGTGCCAAAGGGATCCAGGTAAGCATCGCTTTTCAAAAGAAGATCGGCGTAGGCTTGTTCGGAGGCGAAGGCTTCATCATGCAACGGCTGCGAGGCGACGGTATCGCGTTGGTGCACGCGGGTGGAGCGTTGATGCATCGAGTTCTGGGTCCAGGCGAACAATTAAAATTGGACACTGGCTGCATCATGGCATTGGGACCATCGATTCAATACGATATCCAGTTTATTGGCGGATTCAAAAACACGTTGTTCGGTGGCGAAGGACTCTTCATCGCGACGGTTACTGGCCCAGGCCCCATTTGGTTGCAGAGCTTGCCGTTTTCACGACTGGCAGGCAGCATCGTCAGCGCCGCTGGAGGCCGCGGCAAACACACCGAAGAAGGCTCCGTGCTCGGCGGTTTGGGTGGTATGCTGATGGGGTCAAATAACCAATAGAGACGCATTGGAATGCCCCCGAGTTTACTCGGGGGATATTTACCATCGCTCTAGTTGAACTGGATTACTGATGGTTGATATGACTTTGGACTGCACACCTGGACTGCACACCTGGGGACTGCACACCTGGGGTCAGACCGGTCAGACCCTGTTTCCTGTTTTGACTGCACACCTGGGGTCAGACCGGTCAGACCCCCTCTATCCGGCCCCCTCTATCCGGCGTTTCCGTTAAGAGTAACGATTTGAGGCTCATGCTCCCGAAGTCGACGCAGTTGGCCGCAGGCTGCTTGAATGTCATTCCCCTTGCGTTGGCGGAACATGACGTTGATACCGCCCTCCATCAAGATGCGACGGAATTCAAGAATCGATTCCGAAGTTGGCGTCTCGTAGGGCAAACCTGGTACTGGGTTGTAAGGGATGACATTGAGCATGGCCGTGCGCCGCCTCAAGAGTTTCACCAGTTGTTCGGCGCATTGAGGCGAATCGTTGAGGTCCTTGAGCAATACGTATTCAAAAGTCAATCGACGACTGGTGACGGCAAAGTAGCGTTCCGACGCAGCCATGAGGGCTTCGATTCCGATATTTTTGTTTACTGGGACTAGCCTGGTCCGCAGCTCATCGTTGGGGGCATGAAGGCTGATCGCCAGTTGAAATGGAGAGTGCGCCTCCGCTAGTTTGTCGATCGCGGGGGGCAGGCCAACGGTACTGATCGTGATACGCCGCGGGCTGATACCAAGTCCATATTCACTATCCCGAGCGACATCCAGCGCCTCAAGAACATTGCGCAAATTGGCCAGTGGCTCGCCCATGCCCATCATCACAATGTGGCTGAGACGTTCCTCCGGTTCGAGCAATCGTTGCAGCTTCAACGCTTGTTCCAGAATCTCGCCGCGTGTCAAGTTGCGGTCCACTCCATCGAGTCCGCTTGCACAAAACACGCAACCCATGGCGCATCCAACTTGGCTGCTTAAGCAAACCGATCTTCGCGGTCCATCGCGAAGTAGCACGCATTCAATGCGGCCGCCGTCAGGCAGCTCCAGCAACAGCTTCTCGGTGCCATCCTCGGACTGCTGCGACTCTGCGGTCTTTGACTTGAAAATGCAAAAGTATTCATCCAGTTTGGCCCGAAGATCCTTTGGCAATTCGGTCATGTCTAAAAAACTGTCAACGCGTCGCTGGTAGATGGCGCTCAGCACTTGTTTGGCGCGATATTTTGGCAGACCGCGATCGACGAACCATCGAATAAGAGAATGCTCAGTCTGCTCGAGGATGGATAGTTTTTCAGTCGTTTCGACTGGTGCGGCGGTTTCATTGGTCATTTTTGGGTCGCGGACAATGGAAGTCCGATTTGCTGATCGCGATCGAAGGCTGCGTGCGTAGGGCAATACATGATAGTCGTTTTCCTCAAATATTCATGGCGCAATCTTTTGACTTCGGTTGTGAACGGAACTTCTACTGCGTCCAGATTAGATGTTTGGTCATGGCGCCGCATGAGCGTCGCCCTCCCGACCAATGAATTTGCAGGGTCCTAAACCGGACGTTCTCAGAAAGGAGGGTGACTAACCACACTTAAACTTAAATGCGACGCGCAATTAACGGTTTCTTCATTTGTGCTCTACATCGCCACAATTTAGCCATCAAATACATAGCCGAATTCTAGCCAATTCCGCCAAACTCCTCCAAACACATTGCACAAACGACTGTAGAAGCCTAAAACTCCTTCGGGGGGCATGATTTGTTCCCGCCGGGGGGGCGAACTTCGCACCATAAACCTTTTCTACCTAAAAGTAGATCGCACATGGCGGTACTAGCACTGGAATACTTTGCGTATTTTATCGTTTTGATGGCGCTGTTCTTTTGGGTACGTGCCTACACGTGGACCGAAGAAGAAGCGTTGCCAGCCAAAGATAAAAAGCCAGGATTTGGCCCGCAAATCGGTTTAATAAGTGCCGCCCGCGGCATGTTTTCTCACGGAGGACCGCAAGTTTTGGCTGCCGCTTGCCTGGTTACGATGGTGGCTCGCGGAATGGCTTTTCAGTACTCATTGGCTGATCTTTGGGTTGTCCTAGGAGTCCTTGTGTTTTGGCCATTTCAGGAATGGCTCATTCATGCTTGGCTAGAGCATTTGCCTGCCTTTCATTTTGGCATACGCAAGGTGGAGCTTGTCATCACCAAAACGCATCGCGCTCATCATCGGAACCCTTGGGATCCGAAATATGGTTTAACGACAACCTATTTTGTGGTCCTTTTCATGGGTGGTGTGCCGATGATTTGGTCATTGGGGTATTCATTTGGATTTGTTCCGATGCACGCGGTCTTGACGGGGATCTTGGTTACTTTCTTGCTCATTTTGAACTACGAATGGGTTCATTACCTTATCCATACGTCGTACACTCCTCACACTTGGTACTATCGACGCTTGTGGCGCAACCATAGGTTGCATCACTTTCAAAACGAGAACTATTGGTTTGGTCTCACAATGCTAGCCGGCGATCGCGTATTGGGTACGCAACCGCAACGAGGCAAGGCTACGCATTCCAAAACAGTATTGAATTTGGGGGTCGAATCGACGCCTGAGGATGTCTTTTAACCTTGAAATCGTCCCAAGCCTCGTGTGGCACGTCTCAAGCCTAGTGTGGCGCGTCCCTGAGTTTACGAAGGGCGTGGGAATCACTAGAAACACTTGTCCTGTAGCCGGACGCTGACTTCGGTATACTTCGTCTTATTCCCGTACCGATCTCGAACAAGTCCGAAAGTTCCACCAATGTCCTTCACCCCTCCTACGTTTGATCAGCCACAACCATCGTCCTTTCCGTCCGCCAAGAAACGACGCATTTGGCCTTGGATTGTCATTCCCGTCGGATGCTTGTCCGTTGTGTTGGTTTGTTGTGGTGGATTCGCGATGCTGGGTGTCGGCGTCATGAGTGCTTTGAAGTCTTCCGACCCGTATCGAATCGGTTTGGAACGGGCTAAGGCCAACGAAGAAGTAAAAGAGGCCTTGGGCGAGCCCGTTGCCCCGAGTTTTGTTGTTCAAGGCAACATCAATCTCAAAAACGATGACGGTGAAGCAGATATTTCTTTTCCGGTTTCAGGTCCGAAGGGGGCAGGTCAAGTCCACGTGCAAGGGACGAAAACCAACGGTGTGTGGCGCTACGACGAGATTTCTATCACGCTAGAAAACGAAGGAAAGACGATCGACCTTACTGATGAACCTCTCGCAATCCAACCTTAGACTAGAGCGAAAAGGCGAGCGGCAGATTGGCGTATACCAACCCGGTGCGTAAGTTTCGAAACAAGGTTTGAACCTGCGATTGCCATACGCCGGGATAGAACACTTGCCTGGTTTCATTCATTGGCCCTGGTCCGCTAGACCGCCGAACATCAACGCTACGCCGCCGCCTTGCAACAGGAGTGGCCCGGCCCGAATTGGCCTTAGGGGCCAATGCTACGGCCCTGTATAAACGGAATTCGACTTCGTGTCTTCTGGGAACTCACGCGGGCTTCCTGCCCTGGCCACGGTGAGCAAGGGAAAGTCTCCAGCGGCGACCAGAAACCAAAAATCTAGCTCTCAATATTTCTGCCCACATTTTTCTGCCTTAAACCATGCCTACTTTCTGCGGCCTGCATTTGCAGAGGTTCATCAGGAACCTTGGGGTCAGGAACCTTGGGGTCAGACCCAATGCCGTTGCGCCTTTTGGGCCAATAACGGTATTGTCACATGCGTGTTCCCTGTGTTTTCGTTGGTTTTGCTATGATTATTTATGCAACTTGAATCAACTGGTTTTCTAACGCTTCAAGCAGTTCT
>JANMLD010000381.1:0-13744 GCA_031372345.1 Pirellula sp. | reverse complement strand
CGGTACAAACAGGTTTGGGTTACTAGATAGGTAGGTTGCCAACCAAGTTGGAGCGTGGCTGACCAGAATCGTAGCGATCGGCGTTTGAGCGATCAAGCCGGGATCGATTCGCATCCACAATTCGAGTGCGTTGCTAATTGGAGCGCGAACCCCAATTTCTTCCGATGGACTAAGCAACTGAATTGAAGCGGCAGCTGATTGCAAAGCTTGTCGTACTACCACGCAGCCAAAGAATTGGACGACCTAGTGGCGAATTATATCTTGCCAGTCCAATACGCAAGGGCTGTCGAGGGAACTCCGGTTCCAACAGTTAAGAATCGCATGAAACAAATTGACCCTTGTTATCTGAGCGGCCTTACCTACAATCCAATATGCCAGTTGCGCAAAACGCGCGTAAGCAAGTAACCGGCTCATAGACACAGGTAATTAATTCGGATGACTTTAGAGATGGTAGCTCGCCCACAGGCCTGAGAGACCAGAGTTCAAGTAAGCCGACGTCGCAGTGCACTTTTAGGAGTGACCTGGGGCGTCGGCTTTTTTTATTGCTTTTTTCCGACTTTCCTAACCAGAAGACCAAACCATGGCCTACCAAAGCGTCAATCCCTACGATGGAAGAGTCGTGAAGACATTCGTGTTAAGAATGAGGACGAAGCAATCGCACTTGCCAATGATTCGGACTTTGGACTTGGTGGATCGGTCTTCACGAACGATGTCGAACGTGGAAGACGCGTCGCCAGCCGAATCGATACGGGGATGATGTTCATCAACCACCCTACCTGGACTGCGACGGACTTGCCATTCGGCGGTATCAAAAACTCGGGATACGGTCGCGAGCTTTCCAAGATGGGATCCAGGAGTTCGTAAATAAGAAGCTAATTAGTACCGAATCGATCGACGCACCTGCTTAATCCAGCCGTTGAAAATTTGTATCCTTTAAGCCTGAGGCGCGAGCCGAATTTGCACTTCCCGAGTTAAACACCGACCACTAGCGAAACCGAACCAAACCATGTACAAAGCAAAAGCTTATTCTGCTGCCAGCGCCACATCGCCCCTTGCACAAACCACGATCCCACGTCGTAGTGCGACCGAACACGACGTCGCGATTGAGATTCTTTTTTGCGGGAGCTGCCACTCGGGTAAGGTCGCAATTGCTTTCTAACGTGCTTCAACTTTGAAACGATCCTAACTCAATGGCAAACTTAACCGACTCAGCAATGACCCGAGAGATGATTGACATCCTGCGGGACTCGATGAAAAAAAGCAATAAGGCAGGGAAAACCAAGCGCGGTGCGCATGCAAAGTGCCATGGACTATTGAAGGCCGATTTTGTCGTACTTGAGAACATTCCGAAAGAATTGAAAGTGGGAATCTTTAGTACGCCCAAAGTTTACCCAGCTCTGATAAGACTCTCAAATGCCAGTGCCAGCGTCCAATCGGACAAGAAGAGCGACTTTCGAGGCTTTGCAGTCAAGCTGTTGGGAGTCGAAGGTGATCGGTTCAATCTAGATGAAAAGCAATCGCAAGATTTTGTTTTGATGAGTAACCCAACAATGCCATTGGGAACCGTCAAGCTATTCAGGGACGCAATCTACTACGCGATCAAGTGGCATCCGCTTCTGCTAGCACTCCGATTTGTTCTGACCGGCCACGGTGCTGTACTAAAAGCCCTCAAGGCCGGCAAGAAGTTCGATACCAGTATGTTAGATATCAACTACTGGAGCACGACTCCGTATGCGTTTGGCGAGAGAGCCGTAAAGTACAAAGTCACTCCGACTTCCGCATTCAAGAGTAGGTTGCCCAGTCCTTTGACCGAAGGTTACTTAACTGGAAACGCCTCTAACCATTTGCTGAGCCACCCTGCTTCCTTTGATTTTTCTGTTCAGTTTTTCGATTCAGAAAAAACAACTCCCATCGAAGATGCGGCGATTGCATGGACGGAAAGGACGAGTCCCTTTGTCAAGCTCGCGACAATCAACATCCCGATCCAAAAGATTGACCTTGCGTCTCGGTTCGAATTAGCCGAAGTGATGTCGTTTTCACCTGCTCATTCGCTTGAGGTACATCGTCCCTTGGGAGGCCTGAACCTTGCTCGATCCGAACTTTACAAGTCGCTGAGCCAGTTTCGGCATGAAAGAAACGGTTCTCTCGCCATTGAGCCAACGCGGGAGTCGTTCGATTCAATCGAGTGAATTCTAGACAGTGGCGACCTGCTTCCATTAAGCAAACAAGAAGACATCATTATGTGTCACGAGAACGATCTTTCGACCGGAATCAGCAAGCCGTTTCAAAGCTTTGATTGTCTCGGTCGCCAATGTGCCACCGTGAGAAAGCGTTCCGTCAAAATCCGTTGCAAAAACGTGGTGTTGCACGCTGTTCTTATCGAGAGTGTTTAGCGATGCCGCCGACCGTGTAGTTCGGATAGCGGGCCAGAGCGGCCACCCGAGCTTCGTCACTATTTTGCCCAGTGACGAGAACATGGTAAGGATACCCATATCCACTCTTCGGTAAAAGGGAAACGTTCCATAGGTCCGTAGCACCACTGGCCACAGCCAACAGTTCCAAGCGCAAGTAGCGAGCTTGTTGCTCAATGCTCGCGTCGGCAACTTGGGCCATCATCGCAGCACGTGTCATGAAACGCTCACGATCAAAGTAGCTGTTTCTTTCCTCTTCGCTAATTTGACTCGCAAGCGCCTCTCTCCAGCGCCGAAGCGGGACGGCGATCGAGTCCGACACGGACTTGTCAAGGAGGAAAGTAGGGATGGCAACTGATCCTCGATTCGGTGTTTCAATCATGACGGCTTCGATCTTGTACGTCCAAGGTCCTGGCCCTGACTTTACCAGCCATTTCTCAATGTCGCGAACATCGTCAATCTTGGCATTCTCCAAGTGAGCGATCGTCATTGGTAAAATATGTCGATAGACCGGATCCAACTGTGAGAACAACACACCACCCACGTAAACTTCCGAAGCCGCTCTTGCGATCGAAAGCGGTTTTAAATCAAATCCCATGAAGTCGCCTTGAATGCGTTGACCGTCGATCAGTCGCCAGCCCCCTTCTGTCGCTGAACTCCGTTCTGCCACACTGGACTCTGGACCGGCTATGTCTGGGGTGATTTCAGTTAATTTTGTTCGCGACGACTCACCAGTTACCGTTTCCCCGCGTTTCGGCCCAAAAGGATTGCTTATTCCAACGGTCGACAATCTCTTGATAGATTCTTCTGTCTTCGATCGAACAAGTTCCTGATCGGCATCTGAGAGTTGGATGATGTCCAATGCGATGAGGCGATGGTCCTTTGTTCGCAAGACGACAAGCTCCTTGTTCGCGGAAACCAACTCTGCTTCGACGCGATAGTGCCCTGATTTGTCTTTCCACTCGTGCGCAAGCAAAGAACCATCGAACCCTGCCGTCGTCGTCGCAGAGGCGATGAGCAGTAAGCAACTATGCAATTTCATTTTTTTTCTCTTTGTTCTGCGGGACACATGGAAATTGTGCGTTTGACAAGTTGTCGCTCCGGTATTACCCGCAATCGCCGTTCCCAACGTGGCGTGTAAGGCAAGATGGGACTTAAGTTGCGAAAGGGACTATTTCGGACTTCAGACTTTGAACTCGGCGCGAGCTTGATAAGACAGCTAATCGCATGGTAGTTGAATCAACCCATGCGAAGTCAAGGGTACCGTCCGAAATCTAGGCGACATTCCTGCCACGCGATACATTGGCAATCAGACTTACAACGAATAGCACCAGGAAAAGAAAGAACAGTACTTTAGCGAACGATGCTGCACCCGCGGCGATGCCGCCAAATCCAAACAGTGCGGCAATCAGAGCTAGTACAAGAAAGGTAAGTGCCCAGCTAAGCATATTTAACTCCAACATTTGAGACTCGATTCTCCATTCCTGAAAGCCAGGACTGGCAGAAGAACAGTTGAACGCAAATCCTGTGCCCCCTAGTCTAGAATCGCTGTGAACGTCCAAGCCGTGGTACCCCATGAGTGCGATGAATGCGAGCAGACTAATCCTTTGAGCCATATTTTCACGCGCCCGACCGCCTTGAAACTTGATCGTTTAGCGAACACTCTGCAACATTTTAGTACTGTCGATTTCTCATTCCTTCAAGTACCGAGAAAGTCGTGATCTCGGCATGACGATTGCTTTCGACTTTTAGTCACGGCTTCATCGTGGATTGAGCTTCTCGTACAAACAGGGACTAAAAAATAGCTTCCAGGAATGAATTCATCGGTAATTGCATCTTTTGTAAGGCTTCCAACTATGGCAGCATCCGATTTCCGACGCGACGGTTAAGGCAGCACGCTTGCGATTTCGCCCGATCCTGATGACGTCCATCGCGTTCAACCTCGGCGTGCTACCGTTGGTCTTTGCGACGGGTGCAGCTTCAGCCAGTCGTCGCTCGTTAGGAGCAGCGGTTTGCAGAATGGATCGCATCGGATGGGCTATCCGCAACAGCTTCCCGCTTTGCTATCCGATTTCACTCCAGCAATGGTCGCCAAAAACTTCTGCTTGCAGCTGTCGCTACAGAAATAAAATGTTTTGTCATCACGTTCAATGTGCGCTGCGGTGCGTTCATCGACAGTCATGCCACAAACTGGATCGACGGTTGGAAGATTCTTTTCCGACTCGACACCCTTTTGGTCCTCAACGAGCGGCTTCCTTCCAGATGTCGATTCGAGTACGTCTCGTCCGCTCTTCTCGAAGGCCAAATCGCCAGCAGTCTCCGCAGCACGTCCTAGATGCTCGCTAGCGTTCTCAGACTCTTCGTCACATCCCTTGCTCGTTGGGAGCTTGATTCCCATATTTGACTCATTCATAACATTTCCCCGTAAAGTTGTTGGTCCCAATTGAACCATTGGTCATTGACACTTTGACACTCACAATTGCTTTTGAGTACACGCACTACATTCTCGTCGTTGCAACGACGCAAATATCATACCGATCGGAACCGAACGAAAACCTAGTTGTCGCGGCGCAATATTTGCGTGTTCTTGATATTCATCGTGGGTAAAGCCGAAACTTATCGGCGAGTCTTTCTTTCAAAGGGAGCGGAACATGGCCGATAGTGTAAAAAGCAAAATCAAAGAAGCTAGCAGTGCATTGGGTTCAGCCGCTAAAATTGCGGGTGAAAACGCCAAGGCAGTTGCGGGCAAAGTATTCGACAAGGCAGCGGAAACTACCAAATCCGTAGGGACTGCCGTAAAGAAAACCGGCGAATCCATTCAGAAGAAGAGTGGAAAGTAGGCTTCCGGTCTGGTTTAGGATTGAGCGAATTGTTTTTTTATGCGAGTGGCTCTTCACTCGCGTCTTTACTTTCCTGTCATCGCTCATGTTGGTCGACGACCGAGAAACTGTTGATCAGGATACGATGGTCGACAATCTTTGCCGCCAACCCTTCGACACCTGGGTCTTGCACGCAAAAGTGAAAAATGCCCACCTTCCAATACTCGAGATGTTTTCGGGTTTTACTGCATTCTTAAACTCGAAGATTTCGACACCGGTCCTGTCGCCCGTTGACATGTGAGCAATACGAAAGCTCCCCCAGCCCTCACCGAAGACGTCGGTGCACATCACGCCAATCGCAGGCGGTCCGGTCCCGGTTCAGATTCTGTTGCGTTGTAATGCGAGATCAATCCGCAAACAGGGATGCGAGCAAAATCGTTGAGCAGCGGCAACACGGCCTCGAACACTTGTCCGCCGACATTTTCGAAATACACGTCAATTCCCTTGGGGCAGACGGCCCGAAGTCGCTCGGCCAGATTCGGCTCGCGACGGTCGAGGCATTCGTCGAAGCCGAGTTCTCCTTTGACGTAATCGCACTTCGCTGTTCCGCCAGCGATGCCTACGACACGACAATTTCTGATCCGTCCAATTTGTCCGACCACCGAGCCGACCGCACCGGATGCTGCAGCAACAACAAGCGTTTCCCCTGCCTTGGGACACCCTATGTTTCCTAGGCCGGTATAAGCCGTGAGACCAGGCATGCCAAGCACACCCAGTGCATAAGAAGTAGGGCTGACTGAAGGGTCGACCTTGTGAACTCCCTTGCCGTCGGACGATGCAAAGATTTGCCAACCGTGGTTCGGGTTGAAGACAAGGTCGCCCGCTTTATAGTCCACGAGATCCGACGAAACGACCTCAGCGATGGTACGGCCCTCCATGACCTCGCCGATCTCGACGGGTTTCGCATACGATTTACCCTCGTTCATACGGCCACTCATATACGGGTCAAGAGAAAGGTAAATTGCTCGCAGCAGCATGCGGCCGGGCTGAGAGGTTGGGATATCAGTCTCACGAGTGCTAAAGTTCTCGAGTTTGGGTTCGCCCGAAGGACGAGACGCTAGAAGGATTTGAAGATTTTTCTTGGACAAAGGGTCTCCCGATTCAATGGATTGTTCTACCTTCAGATTTCATGCCTCCAACTCGAAGGCAACACAAATGCAAACTCAGCGCGTTGATTTCATTTCACTTTGTCCCTGAACGTCGGATGGCGATCAATGCAATCGCAATGGCTGATTCATCGGCGGGTGTTTCGGATCGTAGCATGGCAAGCTCGTCCGCAAGACTCGTTCCAACCAAGTCGAGCCGCGTACTGAGGACTTGTCCAAGTTTGATGAATGTCGTTCCGAGTTCCGTCATCGCAACTCGGATTCGCTGTTCGGTAGTGAGGGAATTTGGTGTTTCTGGTCTCGTGGGCTTGTCGAACCATGGCATTGACAACGTAGACAACCAATCAGCCAAGCCGTGTTTGGCGAGAACGGTGACTACGTGGCGAAATCGATCGGCATTGCGCACGAGCTTAGGAACGCTCATCAGGTCCATGAGCGTCCCGATTTCTCGTAGAAGCGATGGATTCGGGTGCTCACGCAAACGCCTTTAGCACGGCATCGAACTTCACCCTAGTCGATTTGTCATGGCGACTGATTGCGGGCACTTCATGGTCGATCTCAAGGAGTTCATAAACCACCATTTGAGCCGCGCGAACGGAATACTCGACCGTGAAAACGACGTCATCGGCAATCTCGACGAATTGACTGACGAACGCCAAGTTCTTGGAGTTCTTAGGGATTGGCAATGGACGATCCAGTTTTGCACGAGGCATGAACATGCTGGTGATGTAGGGCATTCGGCACGGAATGCAATTCGCTTTGCCGAATACTACATCTTGGTCGAAGTTGAGTTGGCCGCATAACTCGCGGAGGATTTCTTCACCGTTGCAATCCGCCATCGGCTTGGGCACGAAGTTACCGACTCGATCGCCATGAAGCGCATATCCCCAAAACACCTGAACTCCGTCAGGCTGGCTGACGTAATGCGGTTGGTGGGCAAGGACAATCGACATGTACCAGTTGGAGTCCTTGAAGGTTACCAGGCCGCCAGTACCCGCTTTGTTTCCTGACAGCTTCTCCATCTTTTCGAAGAATGCCGTGTCTTTGAGTGTAACAGTGAACGAGGGCCAATTCGATTCTGCGATACTCGAATTGAAGGCCGCTGGATTACCAAACTCAGGTCGACCTGCTGCAAGCTTTTCCCATAACAGCCAGCCCTTGCTATCCACTTTTGTCCGTTTTTCTGGAGCCTTGTTCATCGAACCAAAGGTCGATGCATCGGTCATCGAACCATTCTGGAAGAGAACAAGATCCTCGGGTAGGATCTGAATTGTGGCGTTCTTTCCTGATTCGATGATCGCAAGCTCCGTCACCAGAATCTTGCCTGCCTCAGTTCCGAGTACGATGTCGGTAACAGTGCAACCCTTCCGAAATTGCACATTTTGCTCCTTGAGCCAACTGACAAGTGGCCTGACTAAGGAATCGAATTGGTTGTAAATGGTTCGTTTGACGCCAGCGAGAGTCTCGATTCGAGAGAACTCCTTCATGAATCGATGCAGGTAGCGTTTGAATTCGACGGCGCTGTGCCAAGGCTGAAACGCGAAAGTCGTCGACCACATGTACCAAAAGTTGGTCGTGAAAAACTCAGGCGAAAGCCAGTCCCTGATGCGGCTTGAACCGAGTTTCTCTTGACTCGCTTCGGCAATTACCAATAGCTCGGTTCTGTTGGCCATTGTAAAGCCCATCGATTTGACATCGACTATCGAGAAGTTTCGGTCAATCAGTCGCGCTTTGGAACAGGACTTCATGACCTCGTTGAATTCCACGGTTTCGTCGAATACTGATTTTCCTGGGTGCTCCAAAGAAGGAATCGATTTGAACAACGCCCAAGTACACTCATAGTTATCGGTCGTTAGCATGCGACCACCGCGCATCGTATATCCGGTGTCTGCGGTCCCTCCACCATCGAGGCTTCCACCGTAGTCCGGCTTCGCTTCAAAAATCGTTATGTTGTTCCCCGGGATGCCTCCATCGCGGATCATGAATGCCGCTGCGGCCAACGAGCCGATGCCGCTACCAATCATGAACGCTTTTCTGTTTTTCGACATTTTCTTCTTCCCTCTACGAGTTTTAGTGTTCGAGCCAATAAGCGCGAACTCTCTTCAACAAAACTTTCTTCTCGATCAAACACTCACGACGATCGGTAGGCGTTCCGCTGCTTTCGTTGCAGGCGGTTGCGGTTTTCGATCGACTTCCGGAAGTTTCAGACTTAGCGGCAACGGAGCAAGGTAAACGCCAAAGCGTTTATCCCTAAGCGATAGCTTTTCTTGATCGCCGCTCCTCTTCACTCTGCCCATTCCACCGGACATCGGATGCATTTGCCTCCACGCGCAGTACCGTATAAAAGCCGACACCGAATAGACTTCGATCGGCGTATCACCTGTTGCAGCAGGTGTCATGCTTCGAACGTAGGGAACCGTGCTGTTCGGCATGAACCCTCTTCGAAATCGCTCAACGTATCCGTAAACGCGGTACTTGCTGGGTTTCAAGACAACGACTCGAAGTGTGTTGGTCATGATGCTCATTTCTGCTTAATCATTTGGCCATTACCTTGCAGCCTTTTGCAATGAATGGGGCTGACGTTCGATAGACGCCACGTCCCAAAGTCGCTCTCGGGACGCGATTCCATCATAAAACTGTGCCCTAACGAAGATTTGGACCAACTCCCAAGCAAGCGATTGGCCAGTGACTTGGCTGCTGATGCATATCAGGTTCATCGAATCTTCCTCGACACCCTGATGCGCCGAGAACGAATCCGTGATGAATCCTGCTCTTACTCCAGGCACCTTGTTGGCGATAATACTTGCACCAACTCCGCTGGCGAAGATTGCCAATCCTTTGGTGACGTCTCCGGTGGCGACCGATTCCGCCATCGGTACGAGGGAGTCGGCATAGTCGTCTCGGTTGTTTCCACCAAAGGGGGTGAAGTCGATAACATCGTGTCCAGCCATTTCGAGCGCAATGACCAACTGTCTCTTGAGTTCGTGGCCGAATCGATCCGCAGCTATCCCGACCCGAACCGAGTTCGTGTGGTGTTCGATACAATCGACGGTGCTGTGGGCTTGCTGATTCACGATTCGATTAGTTTTCATAACAATTCCCTTTCAATAAAGTTACAACGGATCTGAATTCTTGAGCGGAATCATGATCTCGTTACGTCGTAATCGCGAATTTCGAAGTTGCCTTCATTCAATGCAATCAAATACTTGGCCTCTTCGACGGACATTTATCGCTCTTGTTGCAGTTGATGGCGTAACGCTTTTTGCTTCTCAAGGACCCTGAAGACTGCTGATCAAATCAGCAGTCTTCTTCGAGGGATCATGCATCCTTCGATGCGTGGGTAAATTGGCTTCGACCACCTTATTCCGTCGCTTTACCATCAAAATGCTCGCTGTCGGCCTCTGCATCTTTACGAGTGTGGTGAACGACACCATCTCGATGGTTCGGGGGTGAGTAAAGTGTGTAGAGTTTCATTGGCACAGAACCAGTATTTATGATGTTGTGGTTCGTTCCAGCTGGAACGATAATCGCGAAGCCGCTTGTGATTGCGGTCCGTAATCCCTCAAGCACCGCTTCACCAGTCCCTTCCTCAACACGAAAAAATTGGTCGAGCGTATGAACTTCCTCCCCGATCTCTTCAGAGGGGGCCAGTGACATGACAACGAGTTGGCTGCACTTTGCGGTATAGAGAACGCGACGAAAATCACTGTTCTTTAGCGCAAGACTTTCTATATTTTCAACAAAGCCGTTCATAAACTCTCCCTTTTCTTGGTTGAGCGACTAGTGCTAGCACGGTCCGATATCCGTGTGCATGTCTGTGAGACCTTGCTTTCTTTCAATCTCAAAACAAAAAAAGCCGATGCAACTGGGAACCTGTTGGTTTCCAACTGCATCGGCTTACTGTTCAACGCGTCTTTCGATTTGCATCGAGCTACGCTTTACCTAGTTTTCCGAATTGAGTCGAACGACGTGCAAGACGCCTCTCGACGCATAAACCTTAGCACCGATCCAACTCTTGGCAATGGGCTATCTCGAAAAAGCTTGGAATCCGTAGGATCTTCACATAACGTGTGAGGGAGGAGTCATTGCACTTATACACAAATGCATTCAATGAGCCTGAGGCGTTGGGCGAGCTTAATTGCCGGGATTTCGGCTGGCGCCTTGGCCACAGCTATTCCAACCACCGTCGATGGTATCGGCCCAGAAAATGCTTTGCTCCTTGTAACAACGGTCAATGAGCCTACAATCGCGTGAGCGAGGGAGATCGATGAGCTTCGAAATTTCAGAGTTCAGAACGTACTCCTCGCGTTCCAATCGGATGACTTAAAAAATGGTAGCTCAAGCGATAGCTCGAGAGACCAGATACCAAGTAAGCCGACGCCAGCAAAACACTTTTGTGATTTGTCGGCGTCGGCTTTTTTTATTGACCTGAGAAAGACTCCAACCCAGATGAACATGCCGATCACTTTCAGACCATTTTTGCGATGGATATTCTCGGATGGAAGGTCATACCATGGATGCGGTCGATAAAAGTAAGAACGATGCAACAGAAGATGATGCCAAGTCTCCAAACTTGGCTAGCGTCTCAAGCTCAAACGGTGCAGCGGCAAAATCGGCTCTTGATGTTGCTCCGCAACCAAAATCGAAAAAGTGGCTTGTGATTGGAATCGCTGTTCTCGTGGTGGGCGCTATGGCCGCCGTACCAGTTTGGAACTGGTTCTTCAAGACTTCAGGACCCGGACCAGGATTCGTGAGCGGGAACGGACGAATCGAAGCGACCGAAATTGACGTAGCAACCAAGCTCGCAGGACGAATCGAAAAAATTCTGGTGGTTGAAGGCGAGTTCGTTGTCCTAGATCAGAACCTCGTACGCATGAATACCGATGTGCTCAATGCTCAACGAGAAGAATCGATCGCACAATCTCATCAAGCTTCTGCCGCAGTGGCCAGCGCTAAAGCACAAGTACTCGCACGTCAAAGCGATACAGCAGCCGCAATCGCAATGGTAGGTCAACGTGAAAGTGAACTGGAGGTCTCTAATCAGTCGATCGCTCGTATCGAGAAACTCGTCAAGACGGGTGCAGCTTCGATGCAGGAGTTCGATGACGACAAAGCTCGTGTTCGGACAGCCGAATCAGCATTGGCGGGAAGCAAGGCTCAAGTCGCGGCCGCCGAGGCTGCTACCGTGGCTGCCCAATCGCAAGTCGAAGGTGCTCAGTTCGCGGTGACCGCCAGTCAAGCGACCACCACGCGGATCATAGCTGATATCACCGACAGCTTAATCAAATCACCTCGCGATGGCCGCATCCAGTATCGCGTCGCCCAACCAGGGGAAGTCTTAGCTGGCGGTGGAAAAGTTCTAAATCTTGTCGACTTGGGCGATGTCTATCTGACTTTCTTCTTGCCAGAAATAGTCGTCGGAAAAGTCGCTATCGGTAGTGAAGTCCATGTCGTTCTGGATGCGTTGCCTCAGTATGTGATCCCTGCTGAGGTTTCGTATGTTTCTAGCACAGCTCAGTTCACTCCCAAAACCGTTGAGACGGCAAGCGAACGTCAGAAAATGATGTTTCGTGTCAAAGCGCAGATCAACCACGAACTGCTCCATAAGCATTTCAAACAAGTAAAGACCGGCTTACCAGGAATCGCGTGGCTCAAAATTGATCCTAATGCAACCTGGCCTGCAAACCTACAGATCAAGGTTCCCGAATGAAAGCGGAACCTGCTGTCGCAACTTTGACCAACGTCACCCTTCATTACGGTAAGACTCTCGCTCTCGATTCAGTCTCAGTAATTTTTCCAGCTGCCACTATGGTTGGTTTGATTGGGCCTGACGGTGTGGGCAAATCCAGTCTGCTTTCCTTGATCGCTGGTTCGAGAAAAGTACAGCAAGGGACGGTAACATCGCTGGATGGCGACATGGCCATCGCCAGTCATCGTCGCAAGGTGTGCTCGCAGATCGCTTTTATGCCGCAAGGGCTGGGCAAGAACTTGTATCCTACGTTGTCCGTCGAAGAGAATTTGCAATTCTTCGGACGGCTATTTGGGCATGATGCGGCAGGACGAAGGAAGCGGATCGACGAGCTGACGCAAAGCACGGGATTGTTCCCTTTTCTTCATCGACCGGTTGCAAAGCTCTCCGGCGGAATGAAGCAAAAACTAGGATTGTGCTGCGCTTTGATCCACGACCCAGACTTGCTCATATTGGATGAACCCACAACAGGCGTCGATCCCTTAGCGCGACGGCAGTTCTGGGATTTGATCCAACACATCCGAAGCCAACGGGCCGACATGAGTGTGATTGTGGCAACCGCGTATATGGAAGAAGCCAAGCAGTTCGATTGGTTGATTGCAATGGATGCTGGCAAGGTTCTGACCGCGGGATCGCCTGTAGAATTGTTGGCTCGTACCAAGACGTTATCGCTTGACGAAGCTTTTCTCTCTCTGCTTCCTGAAGAACGCCGAGCGGGTCATAAGGTCATTGTTGTTCGGCCTCTTGAGTTAAGTGGCATAGGCTTCCAGCCTGTGGAAGAGTCCACTCAATCCAGACAGGCTGGAAGCCTATCCCACACCTTCGCGATCGAAGCAACCGATCTCACAATGCGTTTTGGCGATTTTGTTGCGGTCGATCACGTTAGCTTTCAAATTCGTCGCGGCGAAATCTTTGGCTTCATTGGCTCCAATGGTTGTGGCAAGTCGACGACGATGAAAATGCTCACTGGATTGCTCCGCCCCAGCGAAGGGCGTGCCATGCTGTTCGGCCGCGAAGTGGATGCGCGAGACATCTCGACAAGACGAAGAGTAGGCTACATGTCGCAGTCGTTCTCGCTGTATTCGGAACTTTCGGTCAAGCAGAATCTTGCACTGCATGCCAGGCTTTTTTCGATGCCGAGTGCGGAGATACCCATTCGTGTGACGGAGATGTTGAGTCGGTTTGAGCTTGATAGCGTAGCGGATGCCATGCCGGACAATTTACCGCTTGGGATTCGGCAACGATTGTCGATGGCCGTTGCCATGGTTCACAAGCCAGAGTTACTGATCCTCGATGAGCCGACTTCGGGCGTCGACCCGATCGCACGCGACAGACTTTGGCAATTGATGATCGATTTGTCGCGAAACGATCATGTAACGATCTTTATTTCGACCCACTTCATGAATGAAGCTGATCGCTGCGATCGCATATCGCTGATGAATGCCGGACGAGTGTTGGTGACCGATACGCCAGTTGCAGTTGTGAAGAAACGCGGAGTGAAATCGCTCGATGAGGCGTTTATCAGCTACTTGATGGAAGCTGAGCCTGGGGCGCTAATAGCGGCGCAAGCCCAACTCACTTCTCTCCCCTCGCCCGGTA
>JANMLD010000354.1:0-10348 GCA_031372345.1 Pirellula sp. | reverse complement strand
GCGATCGTCTTTTCCGGAATTGTTTCGGTAGCGTTCGCGGTAACAGGTCGCTGGCCACCTCCAAGCTGGCTCGTCGCTGCATCAATCGGCGGTTCCTTATCCCCTCTTTTTTGGCTAGTTGTTGCCAAAGTTCGTGGGACTTCATCTAAGCCGCCCGATTAGTTAGCTCGCTATAGTGCATGGTACAGATCAACATAATCTATAATACGAATTTGAATCTAAACTGAGGTGTTCATTGAAACAAAACTTCTCCAAACCAATCCTGTGCTGGACTCTTTTCGTCGTTGCGATTTGCTGGTTGTTCTTTGTTTGGATTCCCATGATGCGGCGTGACAACGATATCGATCCCCAAAAGGTCTTGCAGGACTCCCAAGCAATGATTGATGCGGTTCGATCTAAATTACACGATCTTCAAATGCAGAATGCTAATGCTTCCACTAGGGGTGAATCACTCGATACTTTGCCGCCTGATGGTCAATAAATCACTCACGTCATGTCCGGTCTAGTTCAATATCTAATCTTCCGACGCACGCAATCGGCAAGAAGACGGCAGCTTGAAATCGGTCCGCTTGAGGCAGATTTAGCTCAAGTCGACCATTCAATAGTTTCAAAATGTCGTCGCACAACGATAGGCCAAGACCGGAGTGATTTCCGGTTTGGCTTCTGCTGAGATCATGTTGGTAAAACCGTTCCTTGATGCGAGGAAGCTCACTCTCATCGACACGATCGCACCCATTAGTAATGCGAACTCTGATCCCACTGTGGTCCTTCTCGGACTCAATAGCGATTGGATGGTCGGCGATACCATGAGATAGTGCATTGGAAAATAGGTTTCTGAAAACAAGTAGCAATAGTGCCGGATCGCTTCTAAAGACAGTTCCTATAGGTACTTGCCAAACCACTGACGTTGAATCGCGGTTTGCTGCCTGCACAACAGACTCCCACGTCGACTTCAAAAACGATTCAAGTTCTATGGAATCATCCTGAATCGCAACCTTACCCGCGTCAATTCTTGCCAACAAGAGAACGCGCTCAACCAAGGATTCGAGCTCGCGTCCCATTTGCCCGCAGTCTCTCAACGTTCGTTGATAGTATTCAATGCTTCGCGATTTCGTTTCCGCCAATTCAATCGTTGCCCTCAATCCAGCCAGAGGCGTTCTCAACTCATGGGCAACGTTCGCCGTGATCGCACGCTCCCGATCAAAAGATTCTTCCAGTCGTCCTAGTAACTCGTTTAGTCTAACTGGGATCGCCCGCAGCTCCGTTGGGCATTTAGTCGTATCGACGCGACTGCGCAACTCAGAAACATCGAGTGAACGAATGCGATCGGCGATTGCGTTTACTGGTCGAAGAATGATGTTTGTGATAGGCCAAAGAACTGCGATGGTCAACAGTAAAGCTGAACCGATTACGATCGCCATTCGTTTTTTCGCAAGCGCCAGGACGCTCTCCACATCCGCCAACTTGGCCGCAACCTCAAGCGTCACAGGAGGGGCTGGTCGAGTTGAAGCGAGCGCATTTTCCGAAAGCGGCTCGGAGTGGGTATCTAGTTTCGGCAAGAAATTTATCAGTATTGCTCTCGCGTTGGAACCGTCGCTCAACTTTATTGTTTCAGTTGTACTCTGAGATAACAAAATCGTCGGTGCGACTCTTGTAGGAATTGATAGTCCGCCGCTCGACTCTGCAAGAATGGAGCCCGAAGCGTCCCATGCACGAAAGATGACTTGCGGGCCGACGCCTGCGCCTTCCCATTCAAAGTGTACAGATGAACCATCATCCTCGAACGCCGGCGTCAATCCATGTGCAGCCAGTGCAAGACGCTCATCGAGTTGACTTATCAGGCCGTCGCGGAGCATAACGTTTCCAATCTCACTGGCGACTAGCAGAGCAACAAATGTGACTAGTGTTGCACCTAACAATACTCGCCAACGAAGCGACGTGCTCATGATGAACCTTCTAAGACGTAGCCAAGGCCGCGTCGCGTGTGGAGGATACGAGCGCTCCCGTCGGATTCCAGTTTTTTTCGTAGATATCCGATGTACACATCGACGACATTGCTATGCGAATCATCTGATAGGCCATAAAGATGGTTCCAAATGTCCGACCGAGAAACAACTTGACCAACGCGAAGAGCCAAGTATTCCAACAGCGAATACTCCATGGCAGATAATTCAATCCATTGCTCGTTTCGCGTCAGCCGTTTCGCAATAGTATCCAAGCTAAGATTTCCGATGGTGATGATCGGGTTCTTTGCCGAGTAGTGACGTCGAATCAGTGCTCGTATTCGGGCGAGGAGTTCGCCGATCGCAAACGGTTTGACAAGATAGTCGTCCGCTCCGAAGTCGAGCCCCTTAATGCGGTCCTCTGTGGCATCCTTGGCAGTTAGCATCAAGATCGGAGTTTGGTCGGCGACTTGCCGCAGTCGAGCAAGTACCTCAATTCCAGTCATCTTTGGAAGCATCCAGTCCAAGACGATGCAGTCGTAACCTCCATTACAAGCTGCCGAGTAGCCCTCGGCACCATCGATCGCACAATCGACTGCATAGCCGGATTCGCGAAGTGTCGCTTCGACGGCTTTTCGGATCGGCGAGTAATCTTCGACCACCAATACTTTCAACCCGAACTCTCCCCACAAAACTTGAGCGAGAGTCCCTTCGTCGAAATCATCATCAATGGACTACTTGTCATCGTCATCTTCTTCGTCTTCGTCCTCCATGCCTTCATCATCGTCTTCATCTTCACCGACAATTATTTTGATCTCGCGTCCGGTGGCATCAACCAAAATCTCGATCGTCTTTCCATCTCGGATGACTTCGAGCTCGTAGAGTAAGACGGTCTTTGCCTCAAGTTTCAACTCATCTTTGCCAGCAAACTTGGTTGCCATTGTACGCAACGCTTCCGGTAACTGGTCTAGTTTCAAAGATTTTTCTTGTGATAGTACATCCCCAGCTTTCGAGACGGTGATTTCCATCTTAACATCGCCGACCATCCACGCTCCCTCGAAAACAGTAACCTCCGCTTCGGTGATTGCCTCGCACTCGATTTCTTTGACGTCGCCAGCGGCTTTTTGAATCGCTTTTCTTGCGGACTCTGGAACATCCTTAAGTTCGATTTTCTCGCTCGATGCCTCATCTTTCTCAGATTCTTCACCGTCTTTCTCGTCCGACGTCATTTCTTCCGAGTCTTCTTCCTCTTCGGACTCAAGGACTTCAATACCGACAATTTGGCCGTCTGCGTTAAAACACAATTCGACAGTCCCGCCTTCAACCTCTACCTTTATTTCGTACGTAACCTCGCCATCTTCCACTTCGAGAACGATCTTCTCGATCTCTGCATTCTTGGTTGCCAGCTTGAGAGCTTTGCGAACCGCTTTAGGTAGTTGCTTCAGCGTGATTTCCGTTTCATCCGATTCCTTGGGTTTTTTATCGTTGGCGGACACTAAATTGCTAGTTGAAAAGACAGCTAAACAAAGGCTGCCCATTAGCAGCCAATATCTCATTTTCGTGAATACCATACGTGAATTTCTCCATGGTTGAGGGCTAGCGTCAATCGAACGCGAGTGCGTTTCGAGTTTCAGAAACGCGATCATAGCAATGGCTAGATGAGAAAATGATGAGAGTGAACAAGAAAATGGAAAATCCATTGTCATGTTCGGTCGTTCGCCCAAAAAGATCGTAGCGAAAATCGCAACCATCACCAAGCTAAGCTTGTCCACAGGGGCCACTTTTGAGGCTTCGCTATTGCAGCGAACGCATACCTTCGCAAACGATCCCATAATCCAGAATTGCTCGTTGGGCGTGAAATCATCCATGCAAATAGATGATTTGCTCTGCAACTTTCGTGTGAGAAACGACATCGATGCGTGCGCAACCTGGGCGATCTGCTTTCCCCTGCGCATCTTTAGGTCGTGTCGCATGACGATGACCTGCTTCATATTTGGGACTTGCGATTCCTCCATTGCCTGTTTCTCCGCTTGGCTTCTATGCATCAAATAACAATACCCGCGAGCCGGAAATACGACCCGCGGGTGTTGAGTTTCAAGTATACCGCCGTTGGACCGGAGTCCAAACCGCGTTTACAGTTCGATCGCTTCCACTTCAGCGACGTATCGCTGGTCGTTGTCGGCGAGGAACGCACTGATCACGGTGAATACGGCGTCACTGAAGCCACCGATGTTCATAATGTCAGCTCGCTCGCAAGCCTGAACCGTCTGGTACGGTTGCAGATCGATGCAATCCAACTTTGGGTTAGCTTCCTTACCTGCCAACTTGCGCTGGTTGGCAACGAAGGCTTCCCAAGCCGTCATCACACCGGTCGAACCGTGCCGTCCTGTTCAAGTAAGCAGCAAAGTACTGGTACGGGAACTGTTTCGATCGTCGGATTTCCGACTCGCCAGCGATCCGGTCAGCCACGCAATCAACCATATTGTCGTTGATCGCTCCGCAATCATTCGCTTCAATACGTTGGATCACGGAGTGATCCACGACATTGAAAACCCCGTGTCGCAGCAAAGTATTCTAGTTCATACGCAGTGCTTGCGGTCCCATCTTGCGAGCCAGTTCAGCCCAAACGGTCCGTCCCTTGGCGGCATCGGACAACAAGTCCCATCGGACGTTGTCGAGTCCACCAGCGATCAACGCTTGTGCTTCTTCGCTTTCCGAGTTGCGGTACGCGATCAGCGACTTGACGTTGTCGTTCCCCAAAAAGACTATTTTACTGAAATGAAATCATGAAATACCGTGCAGTTGCACTTATGTGCCTTGGTTCAATTCCTGTCCTTGCGCAGTCGCCAAATGAACGTGAAGGCCAGCCACGCTCGGCTGGCGGAAGTCCGATGGCGGATGCACTCGATACCGACAAGGACGGGGTGATCTCGTCCGAAGAACTGAAAAATGCTGCGAATGCTCTTTTGAAGCTTGACAAGAACAAAGACGGCAAACTGACCGAGACGGCTCTGTCAATCAATCCGAAATCGACGCATACGCAACGCCAATCGGTAGCCAAGATGCAGGGAACCGAATAGAGGGTCCCGGTGGCCCCGGTGGTCCCGGTGGCCCAGATCCAAAAGCGATGTTCAGCCATAGCATGGCGTTCGATGCTGACAAAGATGGCAAGCTAAATGCAGATGAGCTGCAAAAATTCATTGCAGACTTCGTCCAAAGTCAGTCTCGACCTGGCGAACCCAGAGGCGGCACGGTTGACAATCGTAAAACTCGCCCCGACTAAGTAGCTGATACGAAATAATTCAACAAAGAGCGTTTGCGTTATAAAGGCTGCGACTGCCCCTTGTTCGCATCGCTCTCAACTACTAGCGGCTACATAGCGTTTTTCATCGAAAGCGATTTGATGGGGCGTTGGCCTTTCACGTTATACTAATGGGATACGCCGCCTCTAGGAGAAGCACAAAAGCGAATCGCCAATGTCCAATGTCACGGTAATTCTATCGAAAATTCAACGTGGCGACCCTTCGGCCGCCGCTCAACTTCTTCCGCTCGTCTACGACGAATTGCGAAAGCTGGCGGCGTCTCGGCTTGCAAATGAGAAAGTCGGACATTCCCTTCAAGCAACTGCGTTGGTACACGAAGCCTATTTGCGCTTGGTCGGAAACGGTGAATCGGATCCTTCTTGGGACCATCGAGGGCACTTTTTCTCGGCAGCAGCGGAAGCCATGCGGCGGATTCTGGTCGAGTCGGCTCGCCGGAAAATGCGAGCCAAGCGTGGCGCTGGCTTAGTAAGGCAGGAGTTGTGCGAGGAGGAAATCGCTGCACCCGAACCACATGAAGATCTCATTGCACTCGATGAAGCCCTAGAGAAATTGGCACAGGAAGATCGACTCGCCGCCGACCTCGTGCAACTTCGCTACTTTGCAGGTCTACCGCTAAAAGATGCAGCCCGATCTTTGGGACTTGCTCCTCGAACGGCGGAGCGAGTTTGGGCGTACGCTCGCGCTTGGCTACATCAAGAGCTAAAAAACCCAGTGCAGATCGACTAGTTTTTCTAAAAATAATTGGCGGCCCGCTTGTCTTGACGGCGCATTGTTCTTCGATGAAGCAATCTGCCTTCCCTTTGATAGTTTCGGAATAACAACAGATCATGATCAACGAGCGACAAATATTCGAAGCGGCCCTCGACATAAACGAAAGTGAAATGCGGAGTGCCTATTTGGATACGACGTGTGGAAACAACACGGCCTTACGGACCAGAGTTGAAGCACTTCTAATGTCGCATGAAAGCCAGAGCCAGTTTCTCAATGTTCCAGCATTGGAACAAATGCACTACATCGAACAACAAGGAGATCAAACCAAAATATTTCAGGGAGTCGCTTCAGACCAGGATGACGACAATCTCGCGCCAGATTTGAGCTTTCTTGGGCCGTCCTCAAACCCTGACTCGATCGGGACGCTTGGTCACTACGAAATACTTCAGATTCTGGGACAAGGAGCGTTCGGGATCGTGTTTAAAGCTTTTGATGAGAAACTACAACGCATGGTGGCGATCAAAGTGATGAATTCACACTTGGCAACAACATCGCCACCTCGAAAACGATTCCTGCGAGAAGCGAGAACTGCAGCAGCGATTAAAAACGAGAACATCGTTCAAGTATATGGTGTCGAAGAAAAGCCACTACCATTTATCGTCATGGAGTTTGTCGAAGGCCAAACGCTGCAACAAGCCCTAGATCAAGAGGGACCATTCGACATCCAAGAGATACTCGAATTGGGACGCCAAATGGCAAGTGGGCTCGCCGCTGCTCATGCTCAAGGCTTGGTGCATCGCGACATAAAACCTGGAAATATTCTGATTGAGTCTGGAACGAATCCCAAGCTAAAGATCACAGACTTTGGTCTTGCAAGAGCCGTCGACGATGCCAGCATGACTCGTACCGGCGTCATCTCCGGTACGCCGATGTACATGGCGCCAGAGCAAGCCCTTGGGCAGACGCTCGACCACCGAGCTGACCTATTTAGTTTAGGAAGCGTCCTCTATCAGATGGCCTGTGGTCGTCCACCGTTTCGAGCGCCGAACACTTTGGCAATGCTGAAGAGAGTCGTTGAGGATACGCCCCGCGCCATTCATGAAATATTGCCAGAAGTCCCTGATTGGCTGGAAACCATTATCAGCAAACTGCACGCAAAAAACCCAGACCAACGTTTCCAATCCGCAAGTGAGCTAGCGGACTTATTGACAGGATGCCAATCCGAACTTCAGACCGATGGCAGGGTCACTTCCGTTATCGTTCCAAAAAATTCAAGCAGAAAGAAAAAATCAGCTATGAACCCACTTGTCGCACGTTTTCAATCTTCTAAAAACCGTTTTATGGGTTTAAGCCGCCTTGCAAGACTCGCGTTCGTTCTTGTCGCGGCAGTCTTAGCAGGCGCGGCATACATCTTCGTTGCACAGCCCTGGGGACCTGGCCCAAACGGACCCTGGTCCGCAGCCGATCATGATCGCGATGGAATTGTATACCGAGATGAGATGGAGTCGTTCGGTCGCTCGGCGCCACACCGTGACGTGAATCGACTTCTTTTTCATTTCGATGCAGCGGATACGAACAAAGATGGTCAAGTCAATCAAGCAGAAATCGATGTCTATGGAACAGAGATCGGCAGTCGAGATCCGATCAATCACCCCGATGGAAGGTAACCGCATTATGAGACAACTGATAAACTCGAGTTTAGTTGTAATTGCATTGATCTCAGGGTCGACGGGCTGTTCCAAGCGAGGAAAGTCGGTCACCGTTGTTGAGATTAAAACCAATGCTTCGACAATCATTACAGCCGAGGAACTGCGAATCACGGAAGCGGACTGGCCGCAGTGGCGAGGTTCGAATTGCGATGGCATCGCCAAAGACCAAGTCATCCCTGAGAAGTGGGATGAATCAACCAATATCGCTTGGCAAGTTAACTTACCCGGTCTCGGCCACGCTTCTCCAATCGTAGTCGGCTCGTTGGTATGTTTGGCCACTGCAATGGTCGATCAGCAAAAACAAATGGTCGTAGCATATGACCGTGAAACCGGCGCAGAGCGTTGGCGAACCAATGTTCACGAAGGTGGATTTCCAAGCAGGTCAGAGATTCACAAGAAAGCCACGAATGCGAATTCCACGCTTGCCTCGGACGGTAAGTCTATTTTTTCTGTATTCTTCAATTCGGAAAAAATCATTGCTTCGGCGATCGATCTAAGTGGCAAGTTAGTCTGGCAAAAAGAAGTGGGCGGTTTCAGTTCCAAGTTTGGATATGCCCCGTCTCCCCTCGTCTACAAATCATTAGTGATCGTCGCCGCAGACAACTGGGGAAATGGTTACATCGCGGCACTTCATCGGGAAACTGGGGAGGTTGTTTGGCTCAAGAAACGACCGGCGGTTTCGACTTACTCAACACCGTTGCTTGCAAAAATCGAAGGACGAGACCAGTTGGTTCTAAGTGGTTGCGATCAACTGGTTAGTTATGATCCGTCCAACGGTGAACAACTGTGGGCTTGTGCAGCAACGTCGGAAGCAACATGCGGAACGCCGGTTACAGATGGCAAGACCATATTTGCTAGTGGTGGGCATCCAAACAAACAGACCGTGGCGGTCTCGGGCGATGGCTCTGCAAAGTTGATTTGGAAGAATAGCACTAAAATCTATGAGCCTTCTATGCTCGCAGCGAATGGTTGTGTCTTTGGAGTGTCGGATGATGGTATTGCATGGTGCTGGTCGGCTGAGAACGGAAATGTCCATTGGAAGCAGCGGCTTGGCGGTAACTTCAGTGCTTCACCAACCATGTGTAACGGGAAGATCTTCGTTCCAAACCTATCTGGTGAGACGTTTGTTTTTGAAGCGAGTGCCGATGGCTACCGCGAAGTGGCTCGCAATAAATTCGGAAGTGACAGTTATTCTTGCATGGCCATCGCAGGTGGCGAAGTGTTCATGCGGGTTGGCAATAGCCAAGGTCAACAACGCACTGAAAGGCTTGTCTGCATTCGGTCCCACTCGCAACCTACTAACTCGCAATAGCAGGAACGCATTGATTCGAACACTATCCATCGGTTTTAGAAACCGAGTCCGCTCCCAGGCGAACATTCCTAGAACAGGCTGGAGGTGTGAGGCTGGAGGAAATCCAAACCTACAGCCTCAAGCCTACAGCCTAATCTTCTTAAAGAAGAGACTACGTTTTGGCCCCTTTGAATGGGGCTATGTGGACCAAGCCCAGCAGCTGGCACGAAAATCGCTTTCAGTGATCGACAAGCAATACAGAGCTTTTTGGCGAAACTTTTAGCGAGGCATAATGTCCGATGAGGCATTTGCGTATTCAACCCTCGATTTGTTGGTAATGCACAGAATAGAAAATCTATTCGTTGGATTTAGAGGAAGGTTCATCATTCCAAGAGAGGAAGCCGTAGCCTACTTTTCTAAAGAAGAATTGGTCGTCCTCAGACAAGTTGAGGAATTAGCCTTACTGCTTGAGTTCGATTGCTGTGGCAGTGCGGGCTGAATTACCTAAGCGTCGCATTGGCTGGCACTTTGTCCGCTACATAGCGCCAGTTTTTGACGTACCAGAGCAAGTCGGCCATCTCCCTGGCGGAAATTTGCGACTCGACTCCCTCGGGCATCAGCGATGTGCCTGAACTCTTGAGCTCTTCAATTTCCGAGCGGTTCAAGGTTGTTGTCGTACCGTTCTGGCTCAGCAACGTGATCGTTTGTGTGTTCGAATCCTTCATCAAACCCTCGACCACAGTTCCGTCTTCGGTGCGAGCCAAGTAGCGGAAATAATTGGCATCGATCGAACGATTGGGATCCAAAATCGATATTAACAGTTTTTCGAAGGTATGCACGCGAGAGTCCGAAATGTCGGGTCCAACCATGGTTCCAGTGTCATCGATTCGGTGACAAGCGGAACAGTTTTTGGTGAATACGGCCTTGCCGCGATTGTTGTATGGATCGACTTCGATCGTCGCACGCCGCTGGCTGATGCTCTGCCCCGTCCGCAAGAAACCTGACAAGTCGCCAGAAGAGCCAAATGAATTTGAACTCAACTCCATTCGCAATGATCCGGTTAAGCTCGCTACGATTCGAAAGCGGCTAAGCGATGTGGCTTGGTGGATGCGTTTGCTCTGCCAAAACATTGGTACGAGCGCGAACCAGGAAGACAAGCAAGTTGGGAAATTTTCCCAAGGACGCTAACGCGCTGTGCGGATTTTCGACGAGGAAACGCTACTCGCTTGTGCAGCCTATGTGGACTTGAATCCGATCCGCGCAGCGATGGCGGAAACGCTCGAAACAAGCGAATTCACTTCGGTGCAACGCAGAGTTCAAGCCTTGCGGCAGACCGCTATTTCGATACCAAATACCGGGACAACGGTCGAC
>JANMLD010000341.1:0-1310 GCA_031372345.1 Pirellula sp. | reverse complement strand
AAGACGATTTCGTAGTGCAGGCTGCCAGCCTGCGATGTGCCGGATGATTCAAACGCTAGCCCCGCCCCCCCAGTGTAGAACAGTTCTCCGAACTGTTCGGGCGCTGCGTTCGCGTCGAGACTAATCTGTGCGTCTTGTGAGATCGAAAGCGTGTCTGGCACTGGCGATTGCAGGGCGGGAACAGTTGAGGACAACTGTTCTACACTCGCTGCCGCAGCACCGACCACCAATACCTGCGGTTCCGTTGTAAAGTGCGAAGTACCTGCGGCAAGCGCCGCCGGCTCATCTATGAGTCCGCTATCGGCTTGTGTTACCGCTTGAAACAACTCTGAAAACCGTTTGATAATCAACGAATCCGTCCACATTGCGGACAATTTCACTTGACTCGGATCGGCGCGCGTCGTTCCAGGAAGTGCGTCACCCGTTTCGATGCTCGGGGGATTGCCCTGCGACTGCGAACTGGGCACTCCGCGGCCAAGGATCGAAGTGGTTGTATGCTCGCTTGCCACCAGTTCTGTCGGAATTTCAGATGTGAAAACGTTCGGGGTTCGGTCCAGCAACTTTCCGGCGTGCGTGCTATCGCCATGTGTCCACAGGTAAGCCATTCCGACGTTCATGCCTGATGGCGCATCGACCAGTAGGAGCAGGTCACTATTGGCGATTCTCTCGTCCGCCTCGCCGACCGCTGGCAGTTCGCTTAACAGTAAGACGGATAGATGGCCACCATCCGGTTGGTCACCCTCGACTAGCGTTGTCGGTTCACTGACAATCTCAAAAACCGCGGCAAGTGTCATCGTTTCATGGGAAGTGTTGGCCATCGTGTACGTCGCCAGCAATCCTTCGTAGCTCTTTTGCAGCTGGATGCTGAACGCGTTGAGAGTTTCAATTTCGCCTAGGTGCGAATCAAGGGACCAATTGCCGTTGTCCATGAAGCTGGCCGCATCGGCATGCTTGGAGACGGCTAAAACCATGGCTTCTAACAGCGTTTCGCCACGATCGAAGGTGGTTAAATCGCAGCCGTAAACCTGCGTGCTGCCCTTCTCATCCAGCCGCATTCCCCAATGCTGAAGCTCCACGTTGGCATTATGACCATCGCCATAGTACAGCCAGTGCGAGCCGAACCGGTCCGTCCCGTCGGTGCCGTGCAACACGACACGCGTGTCATCGGGGTCGGTGAGACCGGCTAGTAGTAGTTCGATTTGATCGAAGCTGTTTTCAAGTCTATTTTGGACAACGACATCGTTGTCTAGTACGTCGTCGACGGTATCATCGAAAAGCGAATCACGGATGCTAGCAGCATCCGCCACGTG
>JANMLD010000333.1:0-48042 GCA_031372345.1 Pirellula sp. | reverse complement strand
CCGCAAAAGTGCGTTAACGAGGCGCACTTTCGCGGAGCGAAAGGCGACATTAGCGTGGGCGTGGGAAGTGAGGCACATGTTCCTAGCAACTCACCACGCCCTTCGTAAACTCAGGGACGTGCCACACTACTCGACTTGTTGGAATGGCAAGCGTGTTTCGATAATTCGAAACGGGAGGCCATGGATCGAGGCGCCGCCGTTGTGAAAAGTCAGCCCGGCGTATTGCACCGCGTTGACCATGCGATGGGTATGACCGAAGTAAACGTCTCGCACGCCTTGCCCTTTGCCAAGGCCTTCGTCCGCCAAGTATTGAGTTAGTTTGCGCAAAACGCTTTGGGGACGAATAGCGATGTGCATGGCAGCTCGATGCAATCGGGCTTGAACGACGAGATCGTAGAGCCAGTGTGCGTGTTGCTTTGGGGATGGCTTGCTTTCATGCCGTTTTCGTCTTTCGGCGAGGATGGTATGGTTTGGTTCGCAGTCGACGATATCACCGTGCAGGAACACGCATTCGCGAATCCGTAAAACGTACGGTTGCCATTGAAGCCGAGGTTGGCGGAATGCAAGCCGATCCAGTTCGGCAACAAAACGAGGATGCGCATCGTGATTGCCCAGCACGTAGTGAAAGGAACATTGTGGATTAGAAACAATGAGCTCTTCCAGCCAAGTGATTCCTGCGTCGATGGAACTTTCTAGGGTGGAAAAGGTACTCCATTTGAAGTCAAAGATATCGCCTCCCAAGACCATCGTATGCGATTGACTGGCTGCTTGACGGATCCGAGGTTCCATCGACGACGCCGAGGACCTTCGTGCCAATAGATGCAAATCGGAAAGGAAGTGGCCTCGCAGGATGGTCGACATGATGGCGTCTGGGCAGTTCCAGCGACTTAGATACCCATATCCGCCAGGCGTTCGGCGATCAACGACAGGTTGGATGTGAGTTTGGGGTGATTGACTTCAAAGTCGGAGATGAGTTCTTGGACGCGCGCGGTCAGCGTTTGGTGGGATGGTGTTGCATCGGGCACGGGAGTGGTTCGCGCCAGCGCCAACTGGATTTCATCGATGAGCAACCGCATTTTCGCAGCCGTCGGCTCATCGATTTGAGGGGTATCGGCCAAGTTTTGGTGGAGCGCGTCCAGTGTTTGCTCTAAATCTTCGTTTGTCATAGAATTCTCCGCCGTAAGGACTTCGCCATGCACCGTGATCAGAACGAACGCATTTCGTTCTATTGAGTTCTATGTCGGCCAGAGCGAGTCGTCAACATCGGCCCCATAGCGAGACAAGCACATCGTGCCATGGGCCACAACGTCCGTGGGGTGTCGCTAACTAGATTATGGAATTCGTAGGCAGGTAGCAATGACTCACAACTCGATTAGCCACCATGATTTCATTCACGGTTTGCCCAAGGCGGAGCTGCATTTGCACATCGAGGGTTCGCTGGAACCGGAAATGATGTTTTTGTTGGCAAAACGCAACCGAGTCGATTTGCCTTTTGAGAGCATAGACGCAGTACGATTGGCGTACAACTTTTCCAATCTTCAGGATTTCCTGGACCTCTACTATCGAGGGGCTGGCGTATTGTTGACCGAGGAGGACTTCTTCGATCTTACCAAAGCCTATTTTTCGCGAATCCATGCGGACAATGTTCGGCATGCGGAGATTTTTTTTGATCCACAGACACATACGTCCCGTGGGTTGCCTTTTAGGGTGGCCATTGAGGGGATTCTGGGCGGCATGCGAGCGGCCGAAACCGAATACGGGATATCGTCCAAGCTGATCATGTCCTTTTTGCGGCACTTGGATGAGTCCTCGGCATTTTCAACGCTCAGGATGGCCGAGCCGTGGTTGGATCGGATTGCGGGTGTCGGGCTCGACTCGTCGGAGGTCGGGCATCCGCCAGAGAAGTTCGCGAGAGTTTTTCAAGCGTCGGACGAGCTGGGACTGCTAAAAATGGCTCACGCTGGGGAGGAGGGCCCGCCACAATACGTCTACGAAGCGCTAGACATTTTGGATGTCCATCGCATCGATCATGGGAATCGATCGATGGAGGATCCGCACTTGGTAACGCGGCTGGCAAGATCCAGCATGACGCTAACGGTCTGCCCGCTTTCGAACTTGAAACTGTGTGTGGTTGACGAAATGCGGAACCATCCGATAGGAAGGATGTTGAACGAGGGGTTGAGGGCGACGGTGAATTCCGATGATCCCGCCTATTTTGGAGGCTATATCAACGAGAACTTCAAAGCCGTTGCCGACGCAGGTGTCGTAGACCGCAAGGGGCTAGTCGCTTTGGCTCGCAACAGCTTTTTGGGTTCGTTTCTGTCGCATGCCGAGGTGCGAGTGCATTTGGATGCCGTGGATGCATACGAGGCCGCATGCTATCAATAAAAAGAGTCTCAAATGTTGTGGATCCATTTGTTGCGACGCTGATGATCGTTGTGGTGATAGCGTCCCTATTGCCCTGTCGTGGGAATTGGGCCGTCGCGGCTGACATTTTGGCGAATATTGGGATTGTGTTGTTGTTTTTCTTGCACGGCGCCAAGCTTTCGCGGGAGGCGATCGTGGGTGGGTTGCTCAATGGGCGACTTCACTTCGCCACGTTGGCGGTGACGTTTGTTTTGTTCCCGATTTTTGGTTTGTTGTTGATAAGGACTCCTGGCCTGGATCCGGCTTTAGCGGCAGGTGTGTTGTATTTGACGTTGCTTCCATCGACGGTCCAGACCTCGATTGCATTTACGTCGATTGCGGGTGGAAATGTTCCTGCAGCGGTGTGTGCAGCCACCTTGTCGAATTTACTCGGAATGTTCATTACTCCTGCATTGGTGGCGATTTTCATGCGGGTCCCGGGGTTGCAGGCGGAGGTGTCGATGGATTCGGTAAAGAACATTGTGATGCAGCTAATGTTGCCGTTTGTGGTTGGGCATGTAGCGAGGCCGTGGCTTGCGGCTTGGATTGGTCGGCACAAGTCGCTTGTGGGCCGGGTGGATCGAGGGACGATCTTGATGGTGGTCTACACGGCTTTTAGTGCGTCGGTAGTTGGGGGATTATGGTCTCGTTTATCGGTTGTCAGTTTGATAGCGATGGTGGTGATGAGCTGTATGTTATTAGCGTTTGTGCTTGGATTTTGCTGGCAGTTTGGACGTTGGCTGGGACTCTCTCGCGAGGATTCGATCGTTTTGTTGTTTTGCGGTTCGAAAAAGAGTTTGGCATCGGGCGTGCCGATGGCGGGGACCTTGTTTCCAGCGGCCCAGGTTGGGCTTATCATCTTGCCACTCATGATTTTTCATCAGATTCAGTTGATCGCTTGCGCGGTGATCGCGAGGCGAATGGCAAGGAAAAAAGGCTCTTCCTGATTTGGAAAATCCCACGCGATGAGAAATCCAAAATGATCGAACGGCAAGGGTCACTGGAAATTATGGAATTTTAAGGTTAAAAAACCTGGACTTGTTAGATGTCTAGTGCATACGATACGTCCGTGCAAGCGAGAAGGAATCTCGGGACAAATCAAGTGAATTGGACATCGCGTCGCATTGGAAATCTTTTCTCCTGCTTGATTTTTCACCACAATGAATACTGCACAAAACCCTGAGACTGGGATTTGGAAGTTGTTGTCCAGTCCGACGGTTCAGACCGTTCTTGGTGTTCTGATTTTGTTGGCTGTGTGTTGGTTGGCAATTTATGTCATGGCAAGATTGCGCGATTCCAACAACCAAGACGTAGCACTGGACGATCTACTGCGAAAGAATTTTGAGGAAATGCGCAGTGGGGGTGACATCAGCGACGCAGAATTCCGAAACATTACATCGTTGTTAGAGGAGAAGCCTCGTCGGCCCTCTTTGCCCTTAGAGAACCCAACTAACGACTCCGACGTCAAAAATAGCGACGAAAAAAGTAACTGATTCTGTTGCTAGAGTGTGTTAGACTTTAATAAATACAAGAATTCATTCGGTCTGGGAGGCCGACTTCGCAAGTAGTCATTCTTCTTGCAACTTAAGACAACACCAATCGGCTCGAAACTGTGGACAAGGATGCCCGGTTCGATTCAAAAACCTCGGCTATGCGTGAGGCGTTTGAAACAACCAATCGAGCTTCCACATAAAAAACGTGTCCAACCTGAAGCCATCCACGAGATTTCGGAGACTTTTCTCCGGTCGCTGTGGGTATGGCCAATAAGTTAAGGAGTCGAAAATGCCCTCGAGTAAGGATGTCATGGCTAGTCGTCGCAATAGCAGCGGCGGCAGCAGCGGTAGTACCACCAAAAAGAACGCGTTTTGTTCGTTCTGTCGCAAGAGCTACCGAGACGTAGGTCCGTTAGTTGAGGGACCCGGGGATGTTTACATTTGTGGTGAATGCATAGAACTCTGTCAGTCCATTTTGGAGCAAGAGCAGCGCCGGAGACCATCTTCCAAGAAACTGTTCAGCGAAACCCCAACGCCACGGGATATCGTGGAGCATCTGGACCAATACGTGATTGGCCAAGTTCCGACGAAACGGGCATTGGCCGTTGCCGTCCACAACCACTACAAGCGATTGACAGCGGGTTGGAACGGTTCGGACATCGAGATTGAAAAGTCCAATATTTTGCTGGTCGGTCCAACGGGTAGTGGAAAGACTTTAATGGCGCGGACCTTGGCGAAGATGCTGAATGTCCCGTTTGCAATCGGCGATGCAACGACATTGACCGAAGCGGGTTACGTCGGTGAAGACGTGGAGAACTTGTTGCTGAAATTGCTGCATGCAGCGGATTTCGACATCGAATCGGCCCAACGCGGAATTCTGTACATTGATGAAATTGACAAAATCGGCAAAACAAGTCAAAACGTTTCGATCACTCGGGATGTGTCCGGCGAGGGTGTTCAGCAGGCACTGCTAAAAATGTTGGAAGGAACCGTTGCCAACGTACCACCCCAGGGTGGACGAAAGCATCCTGAACAACAGTACATTCAGCTTGATACGACCAACATTCTGTTCATTTGCGGTGGAACGTTTGTTGGAATTGACGACATCATACGCAAGCGACTAGGCAAGAAGTCCCTGGGCTTCGGTCCGGGTTCTAATACCCGAGAGGAAGGTGACGTCGCCTCGTTGCTCGCTCAAGTGCAATCCGACGATATTTTGGAATTTGGAATGATTCCGGAATTGGTTGGTCGTCTACCGGTGGTAACGTCTCTCCTTCCACTTGATGTGCCTGGACTGATCCGGGTACTAAGTGAACCCAAGAATGCGTTGCTGAAGCAGTACCAAGCCCTTTTCGGAATGGAAAACTGCGAATTGCATCTAACCGAAGCCGCCTTGAAAGGGGTTGCTCAAAAGGCGCACATCAAGAATGTAGGTGCTCGAGGACTGCGTGGCATTATTGAGGACGTCATCATGGACATCATGTTCGAGTTGCCGGATCAAGAAGCAGGCACGATTTACACGATCGACGTTGATGCTACCGATGGCAAACTCAGGCACTTCAAGAGTGTTCCGCAACGCAAAGAGAGCGCTTAGGCTCCATCCGTTCTAGAACAGAAGGTCAATACCCTCGGCGTAAAGCCGACGGCATGTCACCTCCTATGGGGTCTGGAACTTTTTGAGTTTCCGATCGAGTGTGGAACGTTCGATGCCAAGGATCGTGGCGGCCCGATTCTTTTGTCCGGCGGTGTATTCTAGAGTCGATTCGTTATGTTGTTGCTCCTATTCGTCGATGGTCTTTTCCTGGTATTGGTTCGCGACCGAATGGAATGGCGTTGGAGCTGCGATTCCGGGTATGGGAAGGTAGGAAAGGGCCAAATCCTCGGGTTCGGCCAGCGGACCGTTCGCCAACACAAAGGCTCGTTCCACGCAATTGCGAAGTTCCCGAACGTTGCCTGGCCAATTGTATTCTTCCATGGCTTGCTTAGCTCGTTCGCTAAAACCGGTGGGACCGTGCCCGGAACGAGCAACAAACTGACTTAGAAAGTAGTGCGCGAGGGGCATGATATCTTCGGCGCGTTGGCGTAGCGGGGGGACTAGCAGTTCGATGACTCGTAATCGAAAGTAAAGATCGGATCGGAACTGGCCGTCGCGAACCGCTTGCTCCAAGTCACGATTGGTGGCGGCGATGACACGCACATCGACTTGGATGGGTTTGTTACCTCCAACGCGCTCAAAGGATTTGCCCTCGAGCACTCGCAAAAACTTGGCCTGGATTTCGGAGCTCATTTCGCCGAGTTCGTCAAGCATGATGGTACCGCCGCTCGCCTGTTCAAATTTTCCGAGCTTGCGATCCGTCGCACCAGTGAAGGCACCTTTTTCATGCCCGAACAGTTCGCTCTCGAGGAGTGTGGAGGTCAGCGCGGCACAGTTGAGCGCGACGAATGGACCATTGGCGCGTTGGCTTGAATCGTGGATGGCTCTGGCGACGAGTTCCTTTCCAACGCCGCTTTCACCGCGGATGAGGACCGTGGCATGAGTCGGTCCGACGCGTTGCACTTGGTCCCGAATCTGCTTCAAGGCAGCCGATGGACCTATCCATTCAACAGAATGTCCGAGTTGCTGCTCCAGTTCGGAAATGCGACTGCGCGAAGACTTGAGTTTCGATTCCAGCGACTGTTGGCGGAAGATATTGTCGAGGGATACGGCTAGTACGTCCGCTACTGCCAACGTTACTTCCAAGTGGTCGGGAGTTAAGTCTGGCTCACCTTGACGTGAGTATAAGTGAACTAGTCCTATAGTTTTTTCTCGAATGCGCATAGGTGCAACGATGACGCTATTGGTCGACAAAACGTGGCTAGCGTTGGTGGACATCGATGAGGTCGCTACATTGCCGCCGACGAGGTGGGAATCGGCACTGACATTGCGAGCGAGAATGGCGGTATTATCGCGTCGGACACTGGCAACGAGGATATCTGAAACGGGGTGGTATGCTTTTCCCTTGCGTTGCAAGGCGGCCAGTACGGTGGGTTGGATGGGTGCTTTTTGCTCGTTCGACGTCTCCTCCAGTTTCAAGACTCCGCCTGATTGGCAGCCTGTTGAGAGCATGAGCCGGTTCAAAGCGAGTTCGCATGCGGACGCGACGGTAAGCTCTCGAGCGAGATCGAAAGCAAGCTGCAAAAGCTCGGTAGCCACCGCCGGGATTGGGCGATGCGGAATGGGTTGGGAATTCCGGGACTTTGTAGAATCTAGATTTAGAGAATCAGGGTCCAAAATCGAAGATTTCGACTGACGGTGGACAATCGAAGGGATTTCCGACTGCGTTTGAGCCGTCGACTGGGGCGAAGATTCCTCAACTTCCAGTGGGGGAACAACTTCATCGAGCGACTTTGCAAAAGTCAACCGGCAGGATCCGACAGTGATTTGATTGCCGGGGGCAAGCGTTTTTGGCTCTTCCAGCTTGTGGCCATCGACAAAAGTACCGTTTCGAGAGCCGAGATCGCGAACTTTCCATTCTCCTCGCTCAAAGTATATTTCGGCATGGCGGCGGCTGGATCGTTCGTCTGCGATCGGTATTTCGTTGGAAGAAGCTCGCCCGACGATCAGCGGATGCCCGGGTTCAAGCCGAAAAACGTCCGTCCAGCGGTGTCCTTGACGAATAATGAGGTACGCCGACGAATTGTTTGGTTGCATCGCAGGGCTGCCGAAATTACTCTAAGAGGTGAGAATTTGTCCGATTGGCCGATTCGAGACTAGAAATCCAGTCCAGGTATCCCAACAATAGGATACAGTTGGGTTGGTGGCTATGCCTGCCGATCAATCATTGTTTCTCGTCAAAAAAATGTCACCTCTTTTCCTTTGGAGTTTCGATTATGTGTTTTCGAAGTTTGAGCATGCACGGATCGACGGCGTACTGTGCCCGACTGAAACTGTCGATCGCCATGATCGCTGCGACTAGCGCATTGGCAGCCAGCCTCTGGTCCCATCCTGTTTTGGCCCAGGTTGGTGGTGGTGGGGGGGGCAACAACGGTGGGGGCAACAATGGGGGGGGCAACAACAACGCTTTCGGAAATGTCTTCCGCGTGGTTGGAGGGGTCAGCATTCGGCCTGATGGTGCATTGCAAACGGCAACCGCAGAGGAGCAGACACAAGCTTTGGCCGACATGCGTGCGCGCTTGATTGGCCCGCAAGGTGAGCTCAATCAGCCGACTGATCGTCGACTCATTTCTTTGAAGACACTCAAGAAGGTTGTTCTCGCGAGCATTGAGCAGAACAAACCGCTGCCAGAGGAAGTGCTGTTTCTCGGTGGTCTTACCCGGATTGAAAATGTATTTGTCTATGCAGAACGCCAGGACATCGTTTTGTCAGGGCCAGCCGAACCATGGAAGATTGGTGCCAATGGCGCGGTCGTGGGTTCCAAGAGTGGTCGCCCGGTACTCTACCTAGATGACTTGCTATGTGCTTTTCGCACGGTAATCAACGCTCGGAAGACTGGCATTTCCGTTTCCATCGAACCGACCCAAGAAGGCGTCGTCAAACTGGAAAAGCTTTTGAAGCAGTTTGGGCCAAGTGTCAGTAACAATCCAAGAGTGCTTGAGCCACAAATGGTAGCAGCCTTCGGCCCGCAGCAGATCAAACTGGACGGCCTGCCTGCCGATAGCCACATGGCACGCGTCATTCTAGCCGCTGATTTTCGCATGAAGCTTTATGGGATGAATCTTGCGAAAGCTCCTGTTGCTGATTTGCCAAGCTATCTCGAGATGGTCAGCAAACAAGCTAACATGACTCAGCTTCAATCCCGATGGTGGATGGCCTGTGATTATTCAGCCATCGAACACAGTCAAGATCGGATGGCATGGAAGATTTCGGGGCCAGGGATCAAGACCTTAACCGAAGAAGAGCAGATTGCGTCGGATGGGTCCTTCAAACAATCGGGCAAGGTAGATAAACTTGCTAAAAAATGGGCCGATCTATTTACGAAAAAATTGGATGAGCTCGCCACCAAGGACACCGTTTTTGGTGATTTGCGAAATGTGATGGACATGTGCATTGTTGCTGCTCTGATCGAGTCGCAAGAGCTGCAGGGATTGTCCCATTGCGATCTTTCAGGGCTGATGGGTGAATCAGCGAGAGTCGAATTGGCCAAGTTCGAAGTGCCAAAGTCGATCGATCCGCAATGCAGCTTTCTCCAAACGGTCAAGGGTTGGGTGGTTACCGCCAGTGGGGGCGTGATGGTAGACTCATGGGAAGCAGTCAGCCATCTCAAAGCCAATGATGCGGTCGCCGGTGCATTGAAGTACGGTGCAAACTGGGAAAAAGCCGATCGCATCTGGCAGTAGTCAATGCCATCTATGTCCAAAGAAAATCAAGCTCCATTTCAATTATTCCATCTAAGTGACGAAGACAATGGTCAGACACTTGGAGCCGCTATCAAAAAGCGGATGAGCCAATGGAGCTGGGGGCAAACGCGCGAGGCGATCCTCAAGCGTCGCGTTCAGGTCAATGGCAACCTCTGTTTGGATCAAGCTCGCAAGGTCACCGAAAAAGACGTTGTGAAGCTTTGGAAGGAGTCTCTGCCCAAGCCCGTTCAACCATCCCACGTAAAGATTGTCTACGTCGACGATTTCATCGTGGTGGTGGAAAAGCCACCTGGCATTACGTCAACGCGGCATTTCGAGGAGCGTTTGCTAAAAGAAAAACGTAAGCAATTGCAGCCCACGCTGGAAGAGCTCTTGCCGTTAGCCTTGGAAGCACATTTTCAGTCGCGATCCTCAGCATCGGAACGTGAGGCCAAAGGAGATCGAAATTCTGTTCGCCAATCCAAAGGGCGATTGTCGGCACATGATGAGCAGCGACAGCGAATAAATCGACTCAAGAAATTCGCAGTGATTGCGGTGCATCGCTTGGACCGAGATACCAGCGGCTTAATGGTATTTGCTAGAACGCCGTCCATTGCTCAAATGCTCGGCGTGGTTTTTCGAAAGCACGATGTAACTCGGAAATACCATGCCGTTGTTCACGGCCAGCCGCAAGCACAGACTTTTGAAAGCGTTTTGGTCCGAGATCGCGGCGATGGCAAACGAGGAACGAAACCGGTCGACCGACAGGAGGATCCGTCTGCTCAACGCGCGGTAACCCACATTCGGCCATTGGAATCCATCGGCGAATACTCGATGGTGGAATGCGAGTTGGAGACAGGCAGGACCCATCAAATTCGTATCCATCTTTCTGAAGCTGGACACATGCTTTGCGGTGAATCCATCTACAACCGATCGCTGGGTGGAGAGCCAATCGAGGACCGCAGCAACGCTCCTCGGCAAGCACTGCATTCTGCGACTCTTGAGCTGAAACATCCGATGACAGACGAACTATTAGCGTTTCGGATGCCTTGGCCGGCTGATCTTTTTAAATGGTTGAAAGAGCTTCGCAGTCGAGCATAGCGGAACGGCGGTCCGGCCGTGATTCGGCGTAGAACTTTGGCCAACCAAATCATTACGCGGGAGGGTGAGGCTCCTGCCGAACCATGGCGGCGCCAGCTCGGCAGGAGCCTCGCTCTCCCGTTGTTTTTCATTCGATTAGGCATGGCAAAGATGTTTACAGGGGGTGGCTGTCCTCAGCTGTTCCGGGACACAAAAAGCTCCAAAACCGTTGAGGGCAGCGTTCCACTCTCGAAAAGTGTCGGAAAATCAGAAGATTATTGAACGGAATCCCCGGCTCAACGTCTCTACCTTATCGACGCCTAGAGTTTTTCCTCGAGCTTCGAGCCACAGTTGGTGAAAGACAATGAGACTGACATTACGCACGCTATTGGCCTACCGCGACGGGGTTTTGGATCCCAAAGATGCAGCGGTCTTGGAAGCCAAGATCAAAGATAGCTCAACGGCCCAGCAAATATCGAAACGTATCGCTGACGAAATGCAAAACCGACGGCTTGCCCCGATTCCGGTGGATGCTCGTGAATTTGGTTTTGAAGCGAATATGGTGGCGGAATTCCTAGACGACACCATTCCGATGGAAACATTGCCGGAAATGGAGCGCAAGTGCTTGGAAAACAACACGCTCTTGAGCGAAATTGGGAGTTGCCATCAGATCTTGTCGCGAGCGCTTTCGATACCTGCACCCGTTTCCGCTGCCTTGCGGCAACGCATTCGGGACCTACCTAACAATGCAATTGTGAGCACCTTCACAGACTCGAAGGGACGCATTCGAAGAGTCGACCAACCTGCCGCGAATTCTGGGGCCGAGAGTATTCCGGTTGGTGTGACGTCGGCAAAGTCCATACGAAAGTCCAATATGGAACTTCGAGGATCCGGCATCGAGCTGAATGATGGTTTGGGAAGCCAAGTTCCGGAGTACCTGATTGGTAGTGATCGCGGCTGGATCAAGACCGCAGCCATGGCTTTGTGTCTGCTGGTTGCTCTCGTTTTTGTTGGGGCGATGGCCATAGGGCCGATCGATCGAGTTCGCGATTTGTTGCGCAAGTCGGAGTTGATTGCGGATGCGAACGCTAGCGAAAAGGCTCGCGGTTCGGAAATCATCGAGGTCAATGCTTCTCCACCTGTGCCGACGAAAAAAACGGTCGCCTTGGACGAGAATAGCAACCCTTACGAAACGGATGGCGGTATTGTCGAATCGTCGGCTGGCCCCCCATCCCCGTCAATCGATCTCAAGAAGGCTTCCGATGCAACTCCTTTGACGGTGCCCAAAAACGGAAGAAAAGATGACGCGAGCTCGGTTCCAAAGAGTCCTACGCAGGCCACTGCGAACCGAATGCAGTGGCTGCCCGATACCAAGCCTTCCTCAGAATCTATCGTTCTAAAATTCTGTACGACCGAAACCGATTCGGTTGCCTCATGGAGACGCATGAATCCAGGCGAGTTTGTCAATGTTGGGGAACGGGTCGTCGTGCCACCGACACAGCGGACCGAGTTTCGAGTCGAGCCGGGAATTCGATTGTTGTGTGCGGGTGAGAATGATTTGGAACAAGCCAAAGAGGCTGGGGTTCCAAAGGTCATTTTGCGCTCCGGTCGCGTTCTTATTTTTGCAACGCCGGATGCAAGGGAGATCAGGTTGGATTGCAACGGATTAGAGTTATCCATTGGTTTTGCAGCAGCGGACGGAAGTTGCGGATTGGAATTGCAAAATCAGTGGTCGGTTGGCACGGACGAGATGGTTCAAGCTGGCAAAATCGAAAGCCAATCCACCGTGCGGCTCATTGGAGTCGAAGGGGCTCTTAAGTATTCCTTTAAACATGCGGCTAGCGCCGGCGGGCAAGGGACGATCGCTGTGGGCCAGTACGTTGATTGGACGAATGGTGCCGCCTCAGGCATGCAGGAACTGTCGGATGCCCCATTGTGGTTTAGAACAAGTGGTAGAGCGATCGATCAGCTTGCAGCCACGGATTTGCAGCGAGCACTCATAGGAAGGGTACCTGGAGAAATCGAATCGGAGCTATCCGAACTGACCAACCACCGGCGGGGCGAAACGGCTGCCTTGGCTGCCAGAACTCGCATGATGCTCGGGCGCTACGATGGACTATTTGAACCAACCGGAGTCTTCAACCGAGAGAAGTTGCACAGTCATTGGCAGTCCCTGTTGGCACAATTACCGCAATCGCTCGGTCGAACAGAACATCGAGTGGAACTCGTCGATGCCATCCAATCCGCTTCACCGAATCGCCTGAGTGCGATTTTGTCGCTTCTAATTCCACCCTCGCAAGAGCAATTGGGAGCGGGCGCGGATAAGATATTGGTTGAAGCCTTGTCCAGCCCACTCATGGACGAGCGTGTGTTAGCGATCCATCAACTTACGAATATCACTGGCAAGAATCTGGGCTACCATCCGGACAAGAGCCAAGTCGATGCAATCCAGCAGTGGCGCAAGCTGCTTGGCAAAAATGAAATTCGATACCCTGAGCCTACCAATCTAAAATCGGAATAGCTATATGCGAACGCCCTACGCACGTACTCTAACAGTGTCCTTGTTCGCCTGTTGGCTGTTGTGTACTGGATCATTACTCGCCATTGGGCAGGATGCAACCGAAGCCCCGTCTCGCAAATCGGGGAAAGCGATGCCGCCAGGCGGTCCGGTCCCAGATTCACCTGCTGTCGTTAACGGTGCTCCCGGAACACCCCCAACTCCTGGCGATGCAAAACCAAACGATACAAAACCGGGTGACGCAAAACCAGCCGAGAACACCCCTCCCGAAGCCATCAAACGCAAAAGCGAGCCGCCAGAAGCCCCCAACAAACGGGAGTTTGATGTCAAACCTGACGAGCAGGGGATGTTGCAATTTCAATTTCGCAATCAAGCTTGGCCAGACCTGATGCGATGGTTATCGGAAGTCTCCAACATGTCCTTGGATTGGCAAGAACTGCCCGGCGACTATCTAAACCTTTCAACCCAGAGAAAACATTCACTTGAGGAAACTCGCGACCTCTTCAACAGACACCTTTTGGCTCGCGGATTTACGATTTTGGAATTTGACGGAATCCTCCAAGTCTCGAAGACGAAAGGCATCAACACTTCGCAAGTCCCCAAAGTCGATGTCTCAAAACTCGATTCGTTGCCTCCCCATCGTTTTGTGCGTGTCTCCTTTTCGTTGAACAGTCTGATTGCTGCCGACGTGGTTTCGGAATTAAAACCACTCATCAGCGGCAACGGCGATCTCCATGCACTGGCTGCGACCAATCGACTCGAAGCCATGGACACGGCAGCCAATTTATCGGAACTGAATCGCATTCTGAACGAGGAGCAATCGCAGTCAACGTTGGAAGGACTCGCACGCGAATTTGTTTTGGAGTACGTTCGCGCCAATGATGCCAAGGATCAACTGCGACAGTTCCTTGGATTGGAAACTGCGAAAAAATCAGGCCCCATGTCACCCGAAGAGCAAATGGCCGCGCAGCAGCAACAAATGATGATGCAGCAACAGCAACAACAGCGACAGCAACAAGGACTTCCAGCCCCGCCCAAGACGAAGGACAAAGGAGATATTTATCTGGTCGCTAATGCGAGACGGAATAGCGTAATAGCATCGGCTCCTCCGGACAAAATGGCGATAATCGCCGCGTTCGTCCGACGGATCGATGTCGCCAATGAGAATGCCGATTCGATGCGCATGCTCGAAGCGCGGATGAAAGTTTACCGGCTCAGTTCGCTCGATCCAAAACAACTGGTGGCTTCTCTTTTGTCGATGGACGTGTTGGAACCGACCACGCGTTTGGAAGTGGATGAGAAAAACAAAGCAGTCATAGCCCATGCATCGATTGCTGACCAATATGCCATTCAGCAAACCATCAAGCGACTGGATGGGTCCGCCCGCGACGTCGATGTCATTCAACTGCGTCGCTTGCGAGCCGAAGACGTGGTGGGAACGATCAAGTTTTTGATGGGTACCGATGAAAAGAAAGACGATAATTCACGCAGGAATTACGGCTACGATCCTTGGGGTTACAGCAGCAGTAGCAAGAAAGAGACCTCCACCGACGCGTTTCGGGTCGCGGCGAACTCGCAAGACAATCAAGTTTTGATTTGGGCCAATGAAATCGAACGGTCGGAGGTCAATAAGCTACTCGTCAAGTTGGGCGAATTACCCCCAGCCGGCGGAAATGCTAGCCGCATGCGAGTGATCGATGCAAATCGGTCCAGCGACACGAAAGAGTACTTGAAACGTTTGCAACAGGCCTGGAGTAAGATCTCGCCGACCCCCTTGGTTCTGCCAAGCGAAGAGCAATTTGATCCGGCCGACGCCAAGAAGTCGCCTGCCGCGGATGCCGAATCCAAGGAAACGGACAAGCCAAAAACCCCGCGCGATCCAAAAGAAAAAGCCCAAGACATTTCTTTGAAAACCGCCAACACACCCGAAGAAAAACTGGCTCGAATCGGCGTTCCCTCGGGCTTCCTCTCCTCGGCAAATCAAGTATCTGGCAGCGAACCAAACCAGGATGAAAAATCAAACGCGACCAAACCCAATCCGGCGACTGCAAGGACCGCAAACCCGCAGGTCGAAACCGAATCCGTTTTTGCTGATAAGGATCGGGCTGGCAAAACGCACCAACCTAGCGCTCCCATTCAAATCGCTTTTGACGAACGAGGCAACTTGGTCTTGACCGGCGATGACACCGAAGCCCTCAGTCGTCTCGAACAGATGATGATCGACAACGCCCCTCCGCAGCGCAACTACGAAGTCTATTACATCAAAAACTCGAAACCCACCTGGGTAAAATGGAATCTCGAGGACTATTACAAAGAAGACAAAAAGGACTCGAACAACGACGCATTCCGTTGGATCTTTGGTATCGACGCTCCCTCCGACAAAAAGAATGATGATCCGCAACTGAGTAAAAAACGAAAGCTCAAGTTCTTGTCCGACAACGACACGAATTCGCTGATCGTGATTGGTGCGGATGATGTGCAGCTCAAGACGATTGAGGAATTGATTCGGCTGTGGGACGTTCCTGAAAAAACCAATAAGCAGAAACTCCGATATTCCAAACTCGTGCATGTCGATTTCTCGAAAGCCGATGTGGTGGTCGACGCAATCAAAGAGGCGTATCGCGATTTGCTTAGCACCAACGACAAAGCCTTTGAAAAAGAAAAGTCCGGAGGAGGTGGCGAAGGCGGCGGTAAGGAATCGAAGCGTGGATCGTCTTCGGATTCGATCTTCGAGGGGGGAATGAGCTATAGTTTTTCAGGTCGGCTATCGATGGGCGTCGACAAGATCACCAATTCGGTTATCGTTTCCGCGGAAGGCGAAGATCTTCTAAAGTTGGTTTGCGAAATGATCAACGAACTGGACGAAGCGGCCAAACCAACCGGATCGATTGAAGTCATTAAGTTGGACGGTGCTAACGGGGCAGCCATGGAAAAAGCGCTCACGGCGCTGGCCAAAGCCAACGGCAAAGACGTCAAGAACAGTGACCCAAATCAGCAGCAACAGCAATTGAACCAGCAACAAATGAATCAACAACAACAAGAAAACATGAATGGCCAGCCCCCCAATGCATCCCGAAGTCGAAAGAAATAATGAGTAAACAGCCAACTTCGCGACACAAAAACGGAAATAGAGGTGGACGGCACGCTAGTGGTTCTCGACATCCTCGCCAGAGGTAAAGTGAACGACGTCGCCTAGGCCTGCCCAAAACCAATCCAATCCCGCATCGCCCCAGAGGTCATCCACCTCTTCATCATCAATCAGGTTTGAGGCATTGAGGAAGTAGGATCCATTAAGTCCACCCTGCGCCAAGCCGTTGAGTCTGGCGATGCGTTGAGCATAGGGCGAATCGATGCGTCGCCATTCCATCATAATGGCATCTATGGCTGTGCGATTGACGATCCCGGACGCTTCTTGGGCATAGTTTGTCAAACCACCGATCAAAATGTCTTCGCCACTGCTGCCTCGAATCAGATCTGCACCGCTACCGCCGAACAATAAGTCCCGGCCAATATTGCCGTTAAGAGTGTCGTTGCCTGCCATTCCAAACAACACGTCGTCTCCATTGCCACCAGAGATCACATTGTCAGACGCATCTCCCACCAGAAGGTCGTCGCTATTTCCGCCAGTGATGTTTTCGATCCTAGAGACCGAAGCAAAACCGGTGGCAGCTCCCAAACTGAGGTTAACGCTGACCGAGGAGACAAACGCTGTGTATTCCATCCGGTCCACGCCAGCACCACCGTCTATCGAACCGAAATATTCGACCCCTTCTTTGGCGCGAAACACATCCACTCCAGTTCCACCCACTAACGACTCAAAGTTGCCAACGCCCAGCGAGCCTACGGTGAATGTAGTAGACGTTGTGATGGTCCAAGTGTTCGGACTATTTGCCCCCAGCAAAGTGTCGCTAGCTGGGGAGCCGATGAGCGCGCTAATACTTGAGAAGCTACCAACCGCGCTCGTGGAACTGTTCAATAGATTCACCACAATCGCCGCCGAAGAGCCCGAATAATCGAGGACATCCTCGCCCAACCCTCCATTGATCTGGCCACTGACACTGCCGTTGGCTTGGAATGCAAAAATATCCAATTGCGAGTTACCAATCAAGTTTTCCATCGAGGCAAAACTGACGTTCGCAACGTTGCCGCTGTTGGCTCCGGTTACCGACCAAATCATCGCTGTGTTGGGGCCCGACAAACTGTCTATTCCAGTACCGCCTTGCCAAGTTTCAAACGACTCGAAAGCGAGTCCATCGACAACACCACCGCTAGCTGTAAAGCTCCAAGCATTCGCGTTGTCGGCTCCGATGATTCTATCGTTCGTAGCACTCCCAAATATCGTTGAGATACTTGCAAACTTGCCCACTCCGGTACTATTCGCAATCGACAAATCAACCGTTACGCTTGCGCCGAATGCTCGATAATCCAGCACGTCAAAACCATTTCCGCCATTGATGATTCCACTTACACTGGCTGAGCCGGCGATCACGAACGCATCGTCGCCCGTGCCGCCCGTGAGGTTCTCGACACCGCTCCATACAAGACCGCCAAGACGACCCGCATTCGAGTTGTCGACGTTCCACTGATTGTTTTGAGCTGTCCCAATTAGCGTATCCGTACCAGAACCACCCTTCAAAGTCTCGACGTTTTGGAAGGCGACACCGGATGTTGTAACCGCGTTAGTTCCAGTGATATTCCAGTTGCTCGTCACATTCCGGCCGACAACCGTATCAGCACCTGCGCCCAGCGCGATCTGCTCAACACTAGAAATCGTGCCACCAATCTTGGAGGCTGTCGAAGAAGCTAAGTTGACAATCAGGTTTTCGTTCGATTGATACTCGATCGAGTCAACGCCCCCACCTCCACTCAAGTTTCCCATGACCAACGAAGCGTTTCCGATAGTGAAAACATCGGAAAGGCTACCTCCAGCTAGATTCTCAAGGCCGTTGAAGCTGAAGCTACCGTTAATAGTGCCAGAGCCACCGCCGCCAATAGTCCATTGATTGGCTACATTAGCGGCCGTCAACGTATCGATCGCCGAGCCACCGATGACACGGGCAATATTGCTGGTACCGCCAGTTTTTGTGGCAGCTCCTGTTTGTAAATTGAAGCTTAACGCGGTGGTTACATCGGTGTAGTCTAACGTATTAAGACCAATTCCCCCATCGATCCGACCGCTCACCGAACCACTCGGTCCAACGAGGAATTGATCATCCCCATCACTTCCAATTAGGCTTTCGACACTCGTGAAAAAGATTTGCCCGTTCAGATTCCCGGCATTCGGAGCGGTGAGCGACCACACTTGATTTCCGGGAGTGAGAGCTACTAGCCTGTCGACTGCACTGCCACCGTTTATACTGGCGGTACCACCATAAGCGTTGATCGTGTCGCCACTTCCCAATGCGTTTATCTGACGCGTGGCAATCTGATTGCTATAAAAATCAACGTTGCTGTAACGCACGCGATCGGTGAAGACATCGAACTGATTGGTTAAATTCGTACCCTCGATAATTAGAGTATCCGTCCCACCTCCACCATTAACGGTGACGCTGCCGTTGACAGTGAACAATAAGTTGGCTTCGGCGTTGCGCTTGAAGTAGAACTGGCCCGCGCTTGGCCCGGCCCAAAATTTGAGCGTGTCGTTTCCCGCAGTACCAGTGAATACGATTCCCTCATTGACATCCACCACGGAAATTAAGAACGACGCAGTGCTGAAGCTACCATCCGCACTCGTCGCCCGCACGACAATGGTGTGACTCGTGCTGGTTTCATAGTCAATCGCGCCCGCTACCTGGACGACACCAGTCGCAGGATCGATTGCAAATCGACCGCCGGCTGAATCATCCAGTGAATAGGTTATGCCGTTGTTTGTGGCATCGGCATCTGAGGCGAAAGCGGTAACATTGACCAAAGTTCCGTTGGGTGAATTTTCGAGGACGGCGTTTGCAGTGGTATTGGCGTCGATGATGGAGGATGTGTCAAACTCATCGACGTCGACAACTGCGATCGTAAACGCTTTGGTAGTAAAGGATGTGTCAGTACTTATTGCCCTAACAACGACGTTATAGCTTGCTGCAGTTTCGCGATCGATCGCTCCAGCTATGATGATAACGCCAGTTGTTGGATTGATCGCGAAACGATTCCCTGCCGAGTCATCGAGAGAGTAAGTGACCGAATCGTATACGTCCGCGTCAAGAGCAAGCGCTCTGATGCCGACATCTGATCCGATTGCAGAGTTCTCGGCAATTTGATTGGGCAACGTATTCGCGTCTGTGATTGGTGATACCACGTGATTGTGTGACGCAAATCGTCGCTGAAACACGCCGACATTGTCGCCCGGACCGTTGCCCCACCAAGTTACGACAGTTTCACCAGTGGGTGTGTAGGCAATACTTTGGCGACTGCCACGCGTGTTTTGATCGCCGACAGACACACTATTGATCTGGAACTCATGCCCCAGTTGATTTGTGCCCGGCCCCATCGTTCTTGCGAAGATACCGAAGCCTGATCCATCTTGTCCCGGACTAGTCCAAGTAAAAGTCACGAACCCATTACTTGCAATGGCAACCGCTGGAGAATACTGCGTGCCTGCTGACGTCTCATTGACGATGAATTCAGCACCTATGCGGTTGAAATTGCTATCGAATCTCTGAGCCACGATATCGGTAACGCGATTGCTGAGTGCGGTCTGCCACGTAATGACATACTCCTGGCCATTCCGGGTTGTTGCCAAATCGGGTTGCGTTTGAGTACCTTCAGTGAACCGATTGATTTGGATGTCGGTTGGATCAATCGGATTTCCCGAAGCATTGAAACGCCTCGCGAAAATTCCGTAGCCGGAACCATCCTGATATTGGCTGGCCCAAGTAACCACAAAGCCGCCAGTGGCCAACATCTCTACGTCGGCAGAATCTTGTGCACCGGATGTATAGTTATTCACAAGCCTAGTATTTAGAAGACCGCCATTTGTAAGACTGCTGTCCCAGTCAAAAAGGCTTGCAAACACTCCTTGGCCAGAACCATCGTTCTGTGAATCCTCCCAAACCACGACAAACTTTGTACCATCTGGGCTGATGGCCAAATCCACTTCGACTTGATAGCCACTTTCCCAACCTAGGTTCACAATAAACTGGCTGCCGACTTTATTTCCATCCTTGTCGAATCGCTGGGCGTTTATTCCCCAGCCTTGCGCATCCGCCCCCCAGCCTTGCCAGGCAATTACGTAGCGGCCATCGTCGGCCATTGCGACACCTGACCGGATACGCTCAGCAGATGCTCCAAAGTTGACCTGCGATTCGCCGCCAACTTTCGCACCAGTCACATTGTAACGTTGAGCGAGAATATCTAGATCAAGTGTTCCATTACTTCCCGATTCGTAGACAACGACTGATTGACCTGTTTTGTTCATGGCCAGCGCCGAATACATTTGATCCCGGCTGGTCGTGGAATTGACGAGTTCTTCCGTCGCCAATGCTACTCCGTCTAGTTCGGAATTCAGTCCAACAACTGATACTGTTGTTACCGAAGTATCACTAAAGCCTGAAGTGTCTGTTACGCGGAGAGCGACTGTTCTTTGCTGACCTACAACCATTTGAGACGCGTCAAACAAAGCCGTGCGGCCAGCGGCGTCGGGTTGAAAGGCCAATCCGTCGTAGTCTAAATCCCACTGATAAGTCAGAACCCGATTGGTCGCAGTCGACGAATTGGCGCCATCCAAAAATAGAGCTGACCCTGCAGCGACCGAGTGGGGTCCGCCAGCGCTGGCTGTTAGTGCGCCTACACCTAGCCAGGTCTGCATAACGCCATTGCCGGCCGCAGAAGCGACCAAATCAACTTTACCATCGCGGTTGAAATCGCCGGTTGCCAGGCGATACGCATAAGTCAATCCCAAGCTGCCTTTCGGCTGGAATGTCAAGTTGCCATTGCCGGCGAACAAAGTCACTTGATGACTAGATAGACTTGCGAAAGCCAAGTCAGGGCGGCCGTCACCGTTGAAATCAGCCGCTACCAAATGATATGGCTGTGGACCGACCGAGAGGCTAGGCATCTGCAGAAATTGTCGACCGCCAAGCCCACGATAGATGGTTGAGGTACCGTCACTTAGATTGCTAGTTGCAATGTCAATTTTTCCATCACCATTCAAGTCTGTAGCAATCAAATCAAACGTACTAAGCCCGGCAGCCAGAACTTGTTTATTCCCGAAGGTACCATCTGCTATTCCACTACCGCTCTTGTTACCGTAGAGAGCCACAACGTTGTTTGCGTAGTAGTTGGCAGTCAAAAGATCAAGAGCTCCATCATTATCTAAGTCCGCGACGGTAACATGAAGCGGACCGTTGGCCGTCGAATAGAAGGCTGGGGGGAAATAGTTGCGTCCACCTTTTCCGATCCAAATGGAGACACCATTTTGGCTGAATGAAGCCGCCGAAAAATCAAGTATGCCATCACTATTGAAGTCACCAATTCCAACGTCGTGTGCATCGGGCAAATTGTCGATCCGTTGAGCCGGTTCAAATGTTCCGTTCCCAATTCCATAGAAGATATTCACACTTCCAGCAATGTAATACGGCACGACGAGATCTAGTTTGCCGTCGCCGTCCAAATCACCGGTTTCAACACGTTTCGGACCCAATCCAGTGGGGTACGTGAAACTTGTACTGAACCGCCCATTACCAAGTCCAAGAGAGATAGTTATCGTATTAGCCAATTCGTTTGCTATGGCGAGATCCAGGAAGCCGTCGGCGTTAAAATCGGCAGGAGCACCAACTGCCGCATTTCCATCAGCCAAATTCTGCGTGTATCCGCTGTTGAAAAGTATATCGCCAAGCTGTGGTGTTGATACGAAAACGACCTTGCTAGCAACGATTCCATCGCTACCCATCAGCGTGGCAGATACCGTTTGGTTGCCACTATTTTGAAACATCACGGTGAACGCCTTTACTCCTTGATCGGCTGCGGTAAACGTATAGTCCGACGGAAGCTGGGCAAATCGATCGCTACTTTTGAATTGAACATTGCCGGTAAATGCCGTATCAACAGAACCGTTCGGTGACAATGCTCTGACTGTCACGCTGACGGGACTCCCAAATTGCGTGCTGGCTGGTGCTAACAGAGACAGCGTCGTCCGCGCGGTAGTGGCACTATTTAGCCAAGATCGAAACTGACCATTACCAGCAGACGATCCGAGCATGTCCGTGGTGCCGTTGCCATCGAAATCCGCTAATGCGATACGGTAAGCATTGGTGATTGGTAGTGTCAGCTTCTGCTCAAACGTACCGTTGCCAAGCCCCGCCCAGATCGTGAATTTGCTCTCCGTCAAACTGTTGAAAACTAAGTCCGGCACGCCATCGTTGTTGAGGTCTGCGGCTTGAATCGAGTAGGGTTGTGCACCAACCGACAGCGATGGTAACTGCATGAATTGGCGATTTCCAAGACCGCGAAAAATGCCGCCCGTTCCGTCACTTCGATTAGCTGTCGCGATGTCCTTCCATCCGTCTCCATCAAAGTCGCTAACAGACAGGTCGAACGCTCCGGAACTGAACGGCAGCGATTCGGCGGCGCCAAAGCTACCGGTCGGATTGCCTGCGACACTCTTAAAACCATAAAGAATGGAGACGGTGTTTCCCACATATGTGGAAGTCAGTAAGTCCTTCGCGCCGTCGTTGTCAACATCGGCCGCGTAGACATGCGTTGGAATTGCGCCAGTTGCGTAGAAGTCGCGATTACTGAAGCTTCCATTGCCAAGGCCGCGAAATACGACAATACCGCTTGGTGAGGTTTGGTTTGCTGCAATATCCGCCTTACCATCGGCATCCAAATCGGTTACGACGAGGTGGTAGGTGCCTGGCAACGCCGTTAAGCTATTCAAGAACAGAAATGTGCCATCCCCGGCACCCTGAAACACTGAAATACTGCTCGTGCCATTGTTGGCTACTGCAATGTCCAGGATTCCGTCCCCATTGAAGTCACCACTGTCACTCCCGTAGGGTTCAACTCCCTGAGTAGAGATCGTCGACTTAAGGCTGAACAAGCCGTTGTTTGTACCAAGGTAAATGTTTAGGGTGTTGTTGCCATTGTTGGCAGTCGCCATGTCCAGCAGACCGTCGCCGTTGTAATCGACCGGCCGGCTAAGGTAAACGTTACCAGAACCCGAAGAATCTGTGCTAACAAGTGAAAGGGCGACTTCGGCGGATAACAGCTGACGCAACTCCAAATTCTCCACGCTCAATTTTCGTCGGAGATTATAACGTCTAGCTGCAGTTTTAAAGGAGGCAGGCGATGTGATAGACGGTGTTTTGCGCATGATTTTGTGGGTTTCTTAGGCTGAGCGGAAGAATCTGAACTTAGATAACCTGTCGCCGTGCTCAGTTCGAAATCTGCAATACACTTCGACGTGTAAGCTAAATGGCGCAGCGGAGATCCAATCCGAACACATTCCGGAGGATTTTTTTTCGAGAAACTCTGCATCGCGATAGAAAAGTGATTATTTCACTTCGCGGAAACGCACCTTCCACTACGAGTGGTCGACCTGTGCAGCGTTATTGGGAGACGCTTTTATTCAGCACGACTTCAATTGGAATTTTCAAATTGTCTGGGTTGTCGCGGAGCGCGTCATAGAAACCGGGTTGATCTTTTTCGTCCTCTATAAATTCCACCAGTCGTTCTTTAGCTTGAACGATCAACTCATCGGACCGACCGCAACGCTTCAGGATTTCGATGCGCTGGACGCCGTTGGCGACACGTCGCATTAATTGAGGTGTTCTGTCGGTGAGCTTTTCGCAGAGCGACACAAGAATGCTCTCTCGTTGGTCAAGTGCAACCAGAGCCTGATCCCACTTCTCGCTTAGTACCAACACTTCGATCCAGACGTCGTAGACTTTACCTACCTCAATCAGAACCCAAAGTTCATTCGCGGCGTGTCCCCATGCCTCATTTAGTAACTGAAGCGATTCAGAACAATGATTGTATGCAGCGGATACTTCGGGTGTGGGGAGTTCCTTTTCAGCCAACTTTGCGAGTCCTAGGATAGCATGTTTCGCGAGCCGAGGACGATCGGGATGTTCACGCCATAGGCGTTTTGAGAGCTCAATCGACACAAGTATTAACTGCTTGCCGCGAGTTGGAGATGCCCTCCAATTGTAAATTGCGTTGGAAGTCTTTGCCGAGGCCAGCGCGTCGAGGAAGTCGATGTTTTCTGGATACTCGTCAGCGAGCGATTCGATGATCAAAAGTGACTGCTTGTACAATGTGGTAACGTCGAGCTGTGGTAACGCTTCTCTCAGTTCAGGTGCTGCACCGACCAGCGTATCCCCAAGGAAATTGAGCGTCTGAAAACGTTGAAAACGGCAGGTTACATTCCCCGGCTTCAATTTGAGCACGTCGTCGAGCAGTTTCAAAACAGCCAATCGTTCGTTGATACACTGTTCGATATTGCCGTTGCGCTGGTAAGCAATCGACGCATGGTACCTGAGCACGCTGAGCCGATGAATTAGCTTCGCGTCACCGGGAGACTGTGTGACGTACTCTTGCATAGCGCCAATGGATTTTTGAAGCGAAACAAGCAGATTATCGCTTTCAATCTGCGTGCCAGCAAAAATATCATCTGCCAAATCCATGAGTACCGAAGCAAGCAATGCCAGGGCATCCCCTTTGCTTTTGTTGGCAAGGCGTTCGCCGTCCCTGGCTGCACTCTCGGACTGTGCAGCAGCCTGCTCACGCACTCTCGATATTCGCTCGATTTCTCTGGCGGCATGCTCTTGAGAGAGTGCCAAGGAAAGCCCCATAATAGCTAGAGTGCTCGTCAATCCAGAAATAACTAGGAGGCTAACGACAACCGGATGTCGACGAACGCTGTAAGCGGTTCGACGTAGCCAGTTGCTTTTTTCCGCTTCGACTGGCTCTCCCTTAAGGTATCGCTGCAAGTCAAGCCACAATTCGTGAGCGGTTTGATAACGATCAGCGGGTTCTTTGGCTAAGCACTTCAGTGTGATCGCTTCAAGGTCACGCGAAATAGTTGCGTTGATCGCGCGTGGCCGCTCCGGATTGGCCGCCACAATCAAGTTGTGAACCGTGTGGTCGCTGGGACTGTCAAAGGGTAATTTTCCAGTCTGCAATTCGTAAAGGATGATCCCCAATGCAAAAATATCGGAGGTCGTGCCAATATCTTGCAATGCACCTCGAGCTTGCTCGGGCGACATGTAGCGGGTTGTACCTAGTACACCACCTTCTCGCGTCAGATTGGGTTGGCCGGTCAATGCGTTCGATCACGCCGGAGCTGGTGTTCGAATTGGATTGGTTGTGGTCGACACGAGGCTCATTGTCAGATTCAACTGGAAGGTTCATTCAATAAAACCTCCACTCGAATGCGCGCCAAGCATCGTCTGATGAGCATCCGAACATCATCTTCGGATCGATGTATTTTGTCGCCAATCTCTTTGTAGGTCATGTTTTTGCTGAATCGCCAACGCAAGACGCGTTGCAATTCCGGTGGCAATCGAACCAATAGTGTTCGAACTTGCTCGCATGTTTCGTCGTTTATTAGGTGATCAAGCGGCTGCGGTTCAAAATCGAGCAAAAGCGCTGACGCTCGACCGCTCCCATCGTTCAGCGCTTGCTCCCGATAGACGCTGCGTTTCTTGGAGTGTTTGAATTTTCGGCGAGCGTTGTCTAGCTTATGAAGGAGAATTGTCCTCAGGTAGGACCAGAACTGGAAACTCCGGCGGGCTTGAACTTGGGAGAACCCAACCCTTGTTCCCGTTCGCTGTTTCCACTGTCTTACGGTACCGGCACAAGGCCAGCCAGTGATGCAAGTTGTCTTCGATTCTTAATATCTCAACAACCAACGATCTCAGACCATCGATTCGGCGACTTACGGAATGACGAACTCAATTGCCATTTCCGAATCGATTTTTAGGAGGGGTTCTGTTTTTTGCTCCTTGGTTTCGAATGGCCGTGCAAGACTGTTGCCAACAAGATCTTCCAGTATCATCGCTAGACCAATCGAGTACGTACCTGGTTTCCACGGCTCGGTCGGTTCGAAAGACCAAACCGTCTCATTCTTCTTCACGGTGACTGCACCCAGCACTTCGGCTTTCGAAGCGTCACGAACTCGCACGACTCGTTTCAACATTGCATGATCTAGAGGCTCGTCGAACGTCAACGTGACTGACTCCTTCGAATTTGCTTTTGGAGCAACGAGTATCCATTTCTTGGGATCGGGCTGCTGTGCGTCGGCACCGACCACGCGAAACTTCTTTACAAACGGTGCTGCTAACGGTTGCAAATCCGCGCTCAGCCAGTCGGCGTCAATGTGCAAGGCATAGTCCTTGCCCTCAGTAATCGGGGTTCCGCTATCCTCACGCGGCTTCAAGCCTCGTTTGATGCGACCGGGATGGAGGAACAAAGTGAACCGCGTTTGATCGGTGTCCCAAAGTTCTTCGCCTAACTCGAGAAAGGGGGATTCAACTAACGCGCCGTCGTGCATCAAATGGACTCGCTCATAGGCTTCTCCCCTGCTCATCGGTGCCGAAAAGTGAATGTAAAACTTGAGCAAGTTTTCCGGTAAGACATCGGCAGAAGGATAAACGGCAGAAACGGCTGCGGCTGCGGCATGCTTCTTTTGACGGACAGAAAATACTAGCCCTTGTAGATCGTACGGACCGTCGAGAAGGAGAGGGTCCAATTCGATTCTATACTGAACATTGGGGCTCAGTGGAAATCGACTCGCAAAGCGCAGTTCGGTATTCGTGACCGAATGCGTTCCTAGCAACGAAGGCAGGTTGCTGGTATTCCCCGGTTGATGGACGCGAATCGTGAGGGATTTTCGCAGGTCCTCAGGGGGCAATTTTTGCAGTAGCTCAAGCTTAGAAAGCCCCAGGACAGCAAACGTTGCAGAGTCGGTTGTTTCTCTCAGTTCGACTTGAACCGACGAATTTCCTATGCGTTGTATTTGAGTTGCCGATTCAGGTTGCTTGCCGTTGTCATCGGCGTCAGCGGCGGTCAGCGAACCAAGTAATGCATGGTTGAAGAGGCAAGCCAGAATAGCAGCAGAAGTCTTAGACACAGGTCAATCCTTGTTAGGGCACGGGTTGTCCGCGTCGGATTGTCGCCTTTTGCTCCGCAAAAGTGCGTTAACGCGGCACACTTTCGCGGAGCGAAAGGCGACAATAATAAAATCACAGCCTCGGAGATGCGGACCTACGATTCCACCGCGACGATACCCGTACTCGATCGGCAATAACCCGATTCGAGTACGAATAGGCATTCAAGCAGCGCGGAAGTTTCCGGCTAGCTTTTTTAAAGCTAAGGCAGTTCGATGGTTCGAATGTCTAGGCGATCGTCATTTTTCACCAGCAAAACGGCTTGGTTGTCGTTTAGCTTGTCGAGCTGCACAACGTTTTTGAGATCACTCAATGTCTCGTAGGGCAGTCCGGCCGTACCTTTGATTGGCGAATCGATGGCCTTGGTTGCATCGATGTCACTCTTGCTGAGTTTCAGCTTCATCACGCCACGCGCCGTGTTGGACATCAGCAAGTAGTCTTGATTGCCTTTCTTGTACACGATCATATCGAGTGGATTATTCATGTTTCCGAGTTCGGCGATCGTTTTGCCCTTGGTCTTCGTTCCGTCCTTGAGATCGTCGACTGGAATCGAGACGAGGGGCGTGCAAGTATAGGCGGCCAAAACCGTATCTTCGTAGGTGGTGAAGGTGCGTACGGGAGAGGCGGTTTCCAGTTTGCCGTGCGCTCCGTGGTACACTTCAACGCTGGTGGCCTGGCTGGTGCCGTCAAACGGGTATTTCAACACTCGTAGCTTGGAAGCGAACTCTTCGTTTGAGAGCCCTGCTACAACCACTTTTCCATCCTTGTATTGGAGGTCGGTGATTGCGCTCATGCGTGGGTTGCGTTGGCCCTCCTTGGATTCGGGAGCATTGGCAATAGCGGCTTTGCTGAACTTGACTTTCGCTAGACTGACCTCGGAAAGAACGCCTTTAGAATCCGCTTTGAAGATCACCGGTACTGCAGTGGGTCCACGGCCCCGCGACACGGACAAGTACAAATTCCCGCTGACGGGGTTGACGGCGATATCGTTGATGACGGTTTCGGCGGTATCGGAACCCATCATCGCAGCGATCTTTTGATTGACCCCTTCGATGTTGACGGATCTTTCACCGGTAGACGCTTGATCGTCGCCGGTGTCGATGGCATAGATTGCCGCGTTGAGCGTGTCACCGACGAGAAGTACTCCGTGAGGAGCAAAGGCCAAAGGGCCAGCTTGCTTGATGTCAGGCGTGCCCTCCTTCAATCCGCTATCCGCCTGAAGCATATCTTTATCTGCCGCTTGAAGCACCGCGGCTGGCATCGCCGCGCAAAGGGTCAAAGACAAAGCCAATTTGTGTCGCAACATACGTCAGCTCCTAAGAATCGAGAGAAAGCGTTCCATGTTCCAAACTGAGACGGGCGTCCAGCGTGGATTTACCAAGCGTCGGAACGATACCGGGGGGCTTGGCGACCAACTGCGCATTATCCCAAGCTTGGCCAGCAAATCAACACAATTGGGAACTTTGTCCAAAGAAGTCAAACGAGGCCGCAAAATAATGAATGGGTATCTGAAAAGTTGCATGCGAACTAAGAACGACTGGCAACGCTTCGCTGCTGGTTGCTCGGAAAAGCTCTTTTCATGGACGTTTGCCGCAACTGATCTAAAAAGAGCTGGTCCGCCGTGGACAGATTCTGAACCTCAACTCGTGTCGTCCGGCCCTGAGCGTTTAGCAGGATCACTTGCGTCCCCTCAATCCGGACGAATCTGGCCAATCGTTTATGTATGCCACTGGAATCGGTCCAAATCCGCTCGGTGTTGATACTTTGCAAGCCCTGCGGACTGCCTGTCAAAACATCAGGGTCCAGCCGCCCCTTACCGTTCTCAGATCCCCCACCGTTCTCAGATCCCCCACCGTTCACGGATCCCCCAACATTCTCATTGACACTGCCACCTGTGTTGCCATCTCCGTCCGCAATGACAACTTTGTCCTGGTAGTTACCACCGTTGCAAGTGACACACCCGTTGCTGACGGCCGTACTGTAGTCAACTGGCGAAAAGCTGGTGCCGCCGGAGGTGCAACCAGTACTGACGACCATGCCGCAACCAACCGGTGTGTAGCTGGTTCTGCAGGGGGCGCACTCGACGCTTACGACCGTGCCGCAGCGAAGTGGCGGACGGCTGGTTCCGCAACCACAGCCCTGGTCGCGTGCGAAGGTGTTGCTGGCAAATAAAAACGTCGTAATGACAAAAGTGCCGAATAGAATTCTAGACATCAGAGTGTTCCTCGCTCAAAAATTAAGTGTGTAATCAGGAAGGGCAACTTACTACTTTTCTTCTTTTAACAGTTTCGTCAGGTCCGCAAGAACCGCTTGATTGTCCCATAGCAGGGTGTGATATTTTCGCACCAAGCGGCCAGTATCATCGACCAAGTAAAGCACAACACCGTGAATGTTGACCCAACCCGAATTGTAGTTAACCGGGACGTCCAGGTTCTTGACGACCTGGGGCATGGACTTCTCGTCGAGCTGAAGCATGCGGCAGTCATCATTGCACTTCATGCCATGACTCTTTGCGTAAGAATTCAATCGGCCCGGCGTGTCGTACTGAGGTTCGAAAGATATCATCAATTGTGTGACACTTTTGTTCAATCCTGCCGATTGCAGTGATTGCTGTAGCTCGCCGAACTTCGCCACGGTTGCGGGGCACTTGAGTCGGTTCTCGCACCGGGAGTAAAAGAACGATATCACCATGGGGCGACCGCGAAAATATGAAAGTTGGCCTTTCCGCCCGTCCTGGTCGGTAAACCCGACTTCCAGACAGTCTAGCTCCGTCCGCTTGTTGGCGGCGAACCACTCGGTAAAGGGCTCGAAGTTAAGCGGCGTTGTCGTTTGCAACGCGGCTTCTTTGCAATGTTTGCAGGGAGGCGTGTCCTGGGCAGCCGCCGCGTCTTTCATGGAGTTAACCACGGTTGTCTCATCCGCGTTGACCGATACGCAAATCGCGAGCATGTTGACGGTTAAGAAATAGCGTAAATTTCTATTGGGCTTCATTTCTAGCTCCGGCTTTCTGCCTCAGTTACTGGTTCTGCTCCCGCACGAAGTTCGGTTGAGGCGGCTGTATGCTGCGTGTCCCGGGACTCCATGAGTTGTAGCGATCGTTTGGCGTGTTTGATGAGCGCAGGGAAACGGCGGGTATCTGGATGCGTTCCATTGGCGTACGAATTCAGCAACTCAACGACTGGTGTATTGGAAGTTGCAGAAATCTGTGCCAGAGCGGTAATGGCCTCGCCCTGGACTGTCGTCGCCTCTTCCTGCGGGTAGTTTGGGTTGTAGCGTTCGAGGGAAAATTCGTCGCGGTGGTAGTATCGCTGCATCCCCGCACAAAGGTGAGGAATTAAGGGGCGAGCACGTGGTCCAAGAGAGCCAGCGGCGCGGGCGGCGGCGGCGAAATAATAACCCATTTCGTCATCGCTATTGGCCAGCGCGTCGACGATCAGCGGCAGCGCCGAACTGGGAATTCCGACCTCACTCAGCACGACGAACACGTAGGCTCTGAGTCGCATGAATTCATGCTTGTCTCGATCGCGATACAGCGGCGACGATTCATTCAGCAATTCAGCGACCGATTCGGCAACGCTCGAGGCCTTGACGCCGATAACGCGAAGTGCTTCGAGATTCTTAGCGACCTCCCGTTCGTCGGTCGCTCCGTTGGCCTGCCGCAGGGCTAGTGCAATGGTCGCGACATTGTCAGAATTCGCTGCCGATTTTCTCATCGCTTGACGCGCCACAACCGGCCTGTCGAGCTCGTCGCCCAGTACCGCATCAACCGTCAGTAGCAACCAGCCTGCGAGAATTGCGATGCATCGCTCTGCCCTGGAGGTCCGCTGGATGTTAACGAGAAACATCAACATTCCCCCTTTGCGTGGTCTTCACGTAGGCCAGCCCTTGCAACGCCGGATCGTTCTGCCGCAGCCATCGGAGCACTTTTGCGGCTGCGGCGCGAACGGCATCGGGTCCAGGCTGATTGGCTAACTGATCCAGCAGACCTGCAATCTCGACTCGCCCTTTATCCGAAAGTGCGGGTATGGTGTCGGCGAGTGACTCGCGGTAGCCAAGCTTCACCCGCTGAGCGTGTTGATTGATGGTCCGAACTAGGCCGCTGACGATACCCGCCAGTGCATTCACGGCTTCAAAGCGAAGCTCGGGGGCTTCGTTGGCGTCCATGATTAAGCTGTTCACGGTCGTTAGGCACGTCGGCATGTCTCGTTCGCTTGCTTTCAGTGCCGCTCTTCGAACTTCCAGCGGTCGCCCCCTATCCTGCAACAATTGATTGATCGTCTGTCGAGTCGCGGGATCAAATTCAACCGCGCGGATGGCTTCTACACAAACATTTGCATCTGGACTGTTAAGGAAGGGACGGATCACGTTCAAATGCTGGACTGGGTCGTCAAACGCCAGCAAAGAGATCGCATTCGCGGGCAGAAGATTGCAGCCCTCGACTTTGCCTTACAGACTGTCCTTGATGAATCGCACCGCTTCCGGATCGTGACTGCCAACCAACACGGCTAGGGCAACATCTCGAACTTCGCTGCACGGAGTGTTGATGAATCTGCGTAATATTCGCGCGATCTGTTGCCGCTGTTCATGCCCCGACGCACTGACCGTGGCAACGCGAACTGCCTGAGCGACAGCAACGGCTAACTCGGTTCGTTGGTCGGCCGGTACGGTTTCAAGAACGTGCAGCAGCGAGTCCAGAATTGCGGCTGAGGGGACCTTCTTGATCGCGATGATTCGCAAGGCTTCTGGCTCCTGTTCGTTGCAGAGGAGGAGTCCGATGTTCCCGAAATAATCGCGGCTCAGGTACTGAATTGCTTCGCCAGCCTTTTGTCGCTGATCAGGTGGCAGTTGAACATCGAAAAAGTCTTGAATTGCGCGGTCATTGGCTTCGTCACTCAGTTGCGGGGCGGGCGTGGACACATAGATCGTGCGATTCACATCGCGAGAGACCAGAGGACTGGGTGGCATGGAAGATGCCCCGCCAGCGGCTGTGCCAAATTGTACGTCGTCATAGCAGAAGCCAAGATCAACTGCGGGTAATCTGACGCCAAGATAATCGATCATGTCACGCGGGCGCGGCGCAGTCGGATTACGAGGCCAAATGCCCATCCGACCTGAAGCCGGGAATGCGGCCGAAACGCTCTCGTTCCAAGGCCACATCACTGCCTCCAGATTGTTGCCCGGGTATCCATTTCCAGGAGTATAATCACCGGGTGGCCAATAATCGGCAGGTATCGATTCGCCGAAGCGATCATGCACATATTGCCACTGTGCCCAAGTTCGGTCGACATTGCAGTGATGCAGATAAAAGAGGGGATCCTGTGCCGCCTTCCCGGCATCAGCCATCCATCCTTGATTTCCGCCAACCCAGGTGTGGCCATCGTCGTGCAGCCGTTGCTCTAATTCCACTCCGAATCCTTGCGGATAAGGACCGTATGTTGACTGTTGAAAAGCATTCTCCACTCGCGGGTCTCGGGCTCCCATATAGATGCCTTGCACCCCCGGCTTGCGGTGGATGCGCTGATTACCGGAAGTCCAGTTGCGGATTGGATTCAGGCCGTCGAACTCGACAACCTCCTGGGTCGAATCACCCAGGAAATCGCCAGTGAGCATTTGCGAAACGTCAGATGTCCAGTCCCAGTAGGGTAAAGAAACGCTGGGGTCAATCGCCTGCAAGTGGCGCTCAAAATGCAGCAGGAACGCACGATGCCACGGTAAGAAGGAGGGCCCCTTGTGCGACCGAGGACCGGCCTCGCGGTGTACGCCCTCAAAGTATTGCATCATGTCCGCCGAACCGTCCAGCGGACGCATTCTATCCAACGCCGCAACGTAGCGGTCACGCTCCTCGGCGGTCATGCGGTGAGCGGCTTTCCGAACGCGGACCATCATGGCGTGAGTGCCCAGCACTCGACCGCCCGGCGATTCCAAACGCGCTTCTATGATCGTGTCCTTATCGCGCTCGCTGGGGTGGCCAAAAGCACCTGCCACCACGAAGTTGACCCAACCGTCATTCACCGAGTTGTCAGCAGGCAATGTAAGCGTCAACGTTTGTTCGTTCGCAGTTGTGTAGCGAGGCCACTGAAACTGAAACGGGGCGAACAGAACATCCCCGCCTACCGAGCCGGGATCATTCGTCAGACAGACAATGACCGGTCCGGTTGACCCCGCGTTTGGTGAACGGCGAATCCGTCCAGGAGTTGGAGCCCAGGTGAGGTAGTCGTCAAAAGGAGTAGGTTCGTTGATTTCAATCTCAACCAACTGCTGAACCGTGTTCCAGCGAGGCTGGCTGGGAACTGGGCTGATCGGTGCGGTGCTGCGTTGGTTCTTGCATTCTCGGCTAGCGCCCAGCAGCTTGGCAAGTGGACTCGTGGTGTCTTCAAGTTCCGCAATCGCCTGTACAAGGGCTGCAAGAACCTGATCGCCTAACTTAGCGGGCAGCTCTCGCAGTTTCGCGTCGTCACGAATTTGTTCGAGCTTCGAACGGATGCCCAGACGGCGAGCCAACTGAATGTCGCTGCGATAATCCTGAAACGATTGCAGATCCTCAACCGCGATGTCATCCACGTTGAGCATCTCGGACGCTGCTCGTGAGCCGCCGCTCAGTTTGCGGCGCGTTTCAATTTCGTCCACCAGCTGTTTGTCGTCTGTTTTTCGCGAGAACAGGAGCAAGCGTTTGAGAGCCAATTCGTTCCCACTGCCGAAGGCAACATCCTTCGCCACTTTGGCGATTTCTTTGGCCGTAGCGCCTTTGTGTGAACGCAGCAGCACCTCTTCGCCGACAGCGGCCTGCATCGCTAGGTCAACTAACGCTTCAGCATCCCCTCGCTCGACTGCCGGGGCAAGCAACGCGAGATCAAAATATTGATCGAAGGCTGGATCAAGCACTTCGGCTGGTGCGCCAGCTTGTTGCCCGGACTCCTGCTCCTGGGCGCCGCTGACTGTCGTCATGCACAGCGTCAAGCAGAGCGAAACACGCCAGACATTTTGTGAAAAAGTACTCATAGGAAATCACTCCATTTTACATAAGTAAAGGCGTGGCTGCCTCACCAGGTCGAAGAGACAGCAACGAACAATGTTTGAGTTAATCGAATGACTTTTATGAGGTTGACGGTCACATGAACCAGGGGCATTAGCGGGACGAGAAATCCTCTCCTCGCCCTTCTATTCCACCTGGGCCGGGAATGATGACCCTTGGTGGACCGGGTTGCGGAGGAACGTAACTATTCGGTGTGCCTGGCTCCTGCCAACCGCCGCCACCCACTCCCGGAAAAGTGACGGGAGGTACAATTTTGTACGAGATATTTGGTTCCGCGGAATCGACGATCTCATTCCTAGCCAAGTCAATTCTGTAACGTTGACCGGCCTGAGCTCCCGTCCTTTCCAACACTAAGATCGACGAATTTCGACTAACTTCCCGGATTTGATGGACCCCTTTGCAATTTCGCTCGATCCACGCTCCCGGTCCCGACTGCTCGAAAGTGCCGGTTAAACTTCCGGATGCGTAAGCGGGGCCTCGCTGGTACTTCAAAACGGTTTGTCCATAGCCGCCGCCTGCGGCTAGAGGACCGTATGCAGCGGGCTGCCCCGGCTGTTCGTAGCCGACACCTGTGGATGTTGGTCCGTACGCATTGGCTTGCCCCGGCTGTCCATAGCCGCCGGTTGTTGTTGTGCGAACTTAAGTGCGAAGATTTTTCGCAAGACCGGTGATTTCATTGCTTTCGAAAAAGTTCTTCATGAAGCGTTGCAGCTTTACAACGTCGAATTTTACGAGTACCAAATCATGGGCACTCATTGGCATTTGATGCTGCGTCCACTTGTCGATGGCGAAATGGGGCGATTTTGTAAGTGGATCTGTGGGACGCACACAATGCGACACAACGCTCACTACCACATGACAGGCAAAGGTCATCTTTACCAGTGACGCTTCAAGAGTTTTTCGATTCAGAGCCTGAACCCAAGTTGCTGTCCCCATGGCCAATACCGCGTCTTCCGAATTGGGTTGATCGAGTCAATGAACCACTTACTGACGGTGAACTCAAAGCAATTCGCATCTGTGCCCGACGCGGAGCACCACTCGGGGATGAAGGCTGGATTGAATCCATCGCGCGACGATTGGATCTTGAATCAACCATGCGACCTCGCGGGCGACCGAGAGTGCGACCTTTACCGCTCGACGATCAAAAGAAAGAGGTTTGACCCATTTGATTTCTCCTCCAAATGGACACCCTCGCTGCTTCGACCATCGCAATCGTGCTAGCTCTCTTTCGGCAAATTGGCAAGGAGAAGGAATTACAAGTGGAAAACTAGTCCGATACGGTTGCGAGGAACTAGTTCGGCAACTCGCTGCGTTGCGAGCTTACTCACGTAATCGAATGATCTCTTTTTGCACAAGTTCTTCAATGATTAGATGTATCGCTGTTTGTGGTTTGCCTGGGATGACATCAGATTGGACGAAGTTGTTTCGAGATCGCTCGATTGCATTTCGGATGCTGGATTCCGAAAACGGCAGATTGTAGATCTTGGTCTTATTGAAGTTGGCGACTTTCCCTCGAATCAGATCGCCAATTTGCGAACTAGTTAAAGTCGTCGCAGATGGGAAGGCATCGAAATGCAGCAACAACCACAGATCAAAACAAGGATTGGACAACGCAACGTCGATGCCTTTTTGTTTGCATCGCTTGGCGACCTCGACCAAATTCCGAATGTGATTGCTTTCAATCCAATGGTCGGTGTCGCAGACAAGCCAGAATTGATCTCCCTCACCTACACTGTATACATCGAGGTATTCCTCCAATCTCGCGATGACATGCTGCGGCGACGATTCGCCGTGATCCGTTTCCAAAACATGAAACTGAATCCGAGTAGATTGAAAAAGTTCGAAATATTGCTTCACCGCAAATCGATCTTCCGAGGCAATCACCACGAGCGACGCATCGCGCGTCCGATTTTCGATTCGCTGAATCGGTCGCTTCTTACGCATCGCTCGTCTCTAGAGGGCATTCGATCAACTGCATGAGTTTTTCCATGCCCCCTACGAATGGAATGGCCCCAAAACGTCCTTGCAGATAGCTCTTCTCGATTCGCAAGTCGTTGCGAACTTTCAGTTCGGTTAGCGAGTAAAGATGCGTTTGTTGTTTCGCGTCTTTTTCGACGAACCAAATTTCGTCCCTTCGAAGTAAATCCTGATCAAGCAAATGCGTTTCGTGTGTTGTTACGATCAACTGCTGAGATGCTCCAGGACAAGATTCCACGAAGAATTTAAGCAGCGCGTGGGCAAGCAACGGATGCAAGCTTCGATCAAGTTCATCAATCACGAAAACTTTGCAGCGAGTTTTAAGGTGATACAGTGCTGGAAGGAGATGAAGAAAACGTTGCGTTCCGTCCGACTCTTCGTCGAAGGAAAGCGAGAAATCGTTTCCATCTATGGAGTGTTTGGAGGCAAGGTTCCTGCGAATTACCGTGGTCGGATCATCGGGGTCCAAATAAAGACTCATTCCTGGACCAACAACAATTGGCGACGCATCATTATCCCGTAGGGACTGCAGGCTTTCGACGAGTTGTTTAGGAAGTTTGTCTGCGTTGATCTTGTTCTTCTCTACGGTTAGATCACCAATTCCAGTGCCAATACTGGAGAGAAATTCGCCTGCAAAAGCGCGAAAGCCTTTGTTACTGTCCAGATACTCAAGGATCGGACCGAAGCTGGCCTCAGGCGGAATGATAGACAAGCATTCTGAAAACCAAAAGACAACGCTGTTGAGTAACTCGCCTCTGCGTTCCTCATCGAGATCGACGATTTTGTTAAGTAGAAGCTGGTTTGGGCGTACGCCAAGGGTTTCTAATGCCTTGAGTGCCTCAATGGAAGCAGTCGTTTTTTGTTCAAATCGTTTGAGATCCCCGAACGAAATTTCCTTACCCTTTCGGTGAAAGACTTCCGCCTCACGTCCCTTGTCGTTAGTAGCTTCAAGCCACTCTTCGGTCACTTCGTCCCTGGTGATATCGAAACCATAAACATAGATTCGATTGCCAAGCATAAAACGAAACTCAAACGAAGACGGGCGTGCTGGCTCGTTCGTGAATCGAAACTGCTGGAGAGCAATCCGCTTCGTTGGCCCTGCCCCCGCAACGATGAGGTCTTGTGCAAAACCCATCGCTCGAACAAGGTTCGATTTTCCGGCAGCATTAGCACCGTAAATCACAGCCGTCCGAAGCGCACGCTCGTCTGTACTTGGTATCTCGACGCAATGGTCCTCATGACCTTTCTGGCTCTTAGAGGCCACCAAGTTCAGGGTCTGTTCGGAACCGATCGATCGGAAGTTTTCCACGGAAAAATTGATTAGCATAACTTGCTTATGATTTTTTCACGAGTTCGCATGTTTTGAGTTGCCCGCAAGGACGCAAGGTGTAATATACGTGTATTTCACGTAAAGAAAATATTAAAGAACCATTTAAAGGACTTTTTGTTGCTTTTCTTGTGAAAAAATCGTAATATTCGCGTTTTGACGTTGTCGTAAGAGTACCGCGCAAGGCAATCCGCGCAGCGATGGCGGAGACTCTTGAGACAAGCCAATTCACATCCGTGCAACGCAGGATTCAGTCGTTGAAGGAAGCACCTGCAGCAACACCAAGTGGCGAGACCACGGTTGACTCGTCCCTGTCTCCATTGAAGATCGACGAGAAACGCGATCCCGTTGGTCCTTGTGCGAATCAAACCAGAGAACGTTGCAGCAACAAACATAAGCAAGCTAGGTGCATGGCACCTAGCTCCCCTGGTCTTGCTCGCCATCGCCTTTCTGCCCGTTAGGAGACGAGAGCCCCTTGAGAGAAACGATTATGGTCTCAAGCAATCGGCAACTCCGGTCAACCTCTTTCAATCCGAACCATCGCGGCCAATCAATCTTCGAGAACAGCAAGTCCAAGAAGAAGCGTCAGCGATTTCCGCTGAGTACCAACGTCGTGCCGACGAAGTGTGGCTCGATGAAATCCGGGAGAAAGCATCGACGTTGCTCGCACCGGAGAAGAAGTCGGGCAAGGCATGAGCGACCTATTGAAGGTGGGCCAGAAATGGTTTGCGGAGAAACTGGCATCATTCAAACTTCAGTCTCTGCCGAGTCGCTTCTTCTCCATCTCTTGGTCATCCTTGCGCAACTGCTCACTATAGAACTCGCTCAATTCGCGAAAGACAATTGCAATTGGGAAACAAAGGCTGGCGACGACGTCAGACATTCTATTGTACGTTGAAATCAGTTCTCTTCTGCCCGACTCGCTATCAATCCATTGGCTTGATTCAGCACTAAGAAACGCATTTCGAAAACCTGCGAAAATCGCAGGTGAGTTTAGTTGCGTTAATAAACAGCAGAGCTTCGGCAATTCTTGGCTCTCTGAAATTCGGAACCAGGATTGTGCGATGATTCGACCTAGTACCTCGTCTGTTTCATCACGCTGTAGTCGCTGAACTGCCGTCAGCCTAATTCGATGAACCCAGTCTGAAAAGTATTGAAAACTGAAGGTGCCATCGGCATGCAGCCCCGGCAACGAATGAATCCGACGTACAAATTGACGAACGCTTTGTTGGCGTTCGTAAGCCCTCTCCTTACCTTCGTCGCGCAGTCGCGTATTAAGCTTTTGGTAACACTCTGCAACGACATCATTGAAAAACATGGACGATTGCATAAACTCTCTCAAAATCGCCTTTGGCTGAATATTGCTTTGAGATCGTTCAAAGAGTGAAAAGCATTGCCACTCTATTTGCGCAAGACGCATTGAAGAATCGCTTAGCATGTTTTGCAAAAATTCGATGAGCCCGAGGATGGCCACCGCGAGCTTGCTTCTGTCCTCATGCGATTTTTCACTCCAAGCGGGCAGGATTGCATCAAGGAAGTCGAGTACAAACGTACTTTCCAGCGTCACTCCGTCCTTAATTGCAAAATATACATTGCGAACCGCAAGATCGGGATTTCCGGACTTCTGTAGTTTTCCAACAGCATACTCCAGCTCCTCGCGATCCTCCCTCAATGCAAAACCGTAACAGCGACTCCAATATGCTTTTTCGGATTCAGCACCAAAATTTCCAACCCATCGCCACACGGCCTTAGTAAATGGGAGGGCCAGTGCAAAGGTCCCTATATCGGTCGGAGACCAATCACTGCTGTGTCCCACTTCGTCAAAGAGGCATACGCCAAGCTTCTGAAAACGACCTTGTATATAACCATGCAAAAATTCTCGCCATTTCTGATCGGCACTGTATAATCCAGATGGCAGGCACAAATCACTTTCGCCAAGGGTCATGGAGGTTCCAACTAAGAAACCGATTGACGCCCGCTCTCGAATCGCGTCTTCATTTGCCAATTTTTGGAATCCCAATCTACCATATTTCGAAAAGATTGAATTAAGTGCTTCAATACGTTTCGACTGCAGGTCAGATTCAACTTTGATTTGAACGGTGTCTGCATAAAAAAAACGTTTCCCTTTCTGAATTGGATCTTTAGGTTCGATTCGTTTGTGAAGCTGTTGAATTCGGTCAATTGATTTGGGATCGAGCAAGGATAACAGGCCAGCGAACTGTGTTGAGTCGCTGAGTAGACCATCAAGCGACTCCCAAAGCTTGTATTGATCATTTCCAAATCGCAAGTCAACGACCGAAGCCTCGGATTGGTTTAGAAATCGTTCCAAATAGCTATCTCCCAACTCGATAGTCGGACGAAGCAAAAGGGATAGCCTTTCAAGCGATTTGCCTGCTAAGCTTAAGGCAAGATTAGCTAACGCTCGAAAGTAGACATAGGTTTCGCCACGTGAGGGATTGCGATTCCATCCATCCATCCAACGACGAAATCGTGGAGTATTCGTTTCGAAAGAAGTGTGCGGATAGTTTCCAGGTAGAAGGTGTAATGCAAGTTTCCAAACTATTTCAGGATGCGATCGCGACGCGTGCGACAATATCGCAATTCGTTCTTCCACACTTGCGGTCGTGTGGCACATCCAAGGCAAATAAATTTCTACTAAACTATTGAACGGACGGTTTGTATAGATCCCGCCTGGATCTAGCTCAGACAGCTGAATCAATGCGAGAGTCGATTGACTTAAGTATTTTGGGGTCCATGAAAGAGTCTCAAGGGCCCACAGCAGGCCACTGTGAACAACTTCGGAAAATGCGGATGAGGATTGATCTTGAAACAAAAACCTAAGCTGGGGGCTCGTTCTCCGTAAATCTATGGATACCTTTTTGAGGAATTCATCAGGCGCGGCTTCCGCTAATAGCGGGAGATTCGATCCAATTGAGGCCCATCTCTGCCATTTTACGCCGACGGGCAAGATTTCGTCTACGATCCGGCGTGTAACTTGCGGAGTCAACGGCGCGTTTTGGTCGACTGAAGTCGGCAACGTCGACATAATTGCAAGCGATTCCAAAACTCCGGTTCTGATTTCCTTCGACAGCGCGTGCGACTTGCCACCAAGCGGTGCATGCCAACGTGAATTAACTGGTAGCTCAAATGCGGGGTCTTCTTCCTCCAAAATCAACAAAGCCAACTCTTGAAACTTTTCCTTTTGTGATTCGAGAAGATATCCGCCGAGAAAGTACCAAGCATCCTCGCGCGAACTTACGTATACAGTGTTCTCAATCGTTGTGAAGAGTGGATCATCACAGCGGCTCCATCGAAGGACGAGGCTTTCAAGCTCGTTTCTACTTACTTGGACCAGTTCTTGAACAACATCCGTATCAAGGTACTGTTCCGTGAAGCCATCTTGCAATGATCTCCTTGATACACCAACCCATGAGCCAATCAATGCAAAGGGTGCCAGTTTGGCACGATGTTCATCTCGGGCCCATAAGGGCAATGTGGAATCAGGAAAACGCGAAATTAGTCTTTTGAGGATTGAAGTACTACCGCCAAAAGCTCTTGCGATCTGCTTGGCTTTGCTTACCGAAAACCGACAAGCCAACAGAGCTCTCTCAACGTCATAAAAATCTTGCTTTCGAATTCGGCAGGTAAGTACATCATGCGAACCGTTGAGGCCCGTCGTTATTGCATGATGACCATGAGCACATGCGTACTCGATATCAGTAGAACGCAATAAGAGGGAAGGGGCTGCAACCAAGATTGATGGCTCACTGGAGGGTATGATCGAGTTCCAGCCTTTTTCCGATTTGATCAATAGTGAATTTGAGAACTTTGAATGGTCTTGAAGCTGTGACAGTGCAGCTACAAAATCAACTCCGTCCATCGCCGATTCTGTTTGGAGAAAGATTGATCTTGGAGCCTGCGCAAGCCACCCTTCGAGCAACGCAATTTCTTCGTCTCGCGATGCTAGAAACAATTCGGGCTTCAATCTTACTTCGGCGATGGACTTGAGCGATTCCCAATATTGCTCCATGTGGATCACGTCTTCCAATGGTTTTCCAATTAACCTTGCAAACCAGAGATCAACAGTTGGAAGCAAATCTAACCAGTGTTCGATATCGTTCGCATCATACGCGAAGACATCTCTCCATTCCGCCCTTTTTCTAGTGTCTAAAGCCCATTCCCGACTCTTTACCCACACTCTTGGTGTCGCAAAGACGAAAACACTTTTGCTTCTTTCCTCAATGCTGATCTGACTCGTAATTACCGAATAATCCTCTTTTGCCTTGGCTGCGGGATCAACGCCTGTTCCAAGCTGCCAAAATGAAACTCCATACGGGACATAGCGAGTACGTTCCAAGGTTTCCACGACGCCATCAGGTCCTGGGCGAAACACTTGCTCGTCACAGGGGAAATCTATTCGATTTGATTTTGGTGCCGCTCGTTGAACGAGTCTGCGGACAAGCTTGGGAAACTCGAAACGAGCGCTTGCATTGTCTGCCCAACGTACGAGGTCAATCACTTTGGTCCAGGTCATGCTGTTTTCGGTGTTATACGTGTTATGATCGTCAGAAAGATTTAATGGACTAAATGTCAAGAGGACTTTGTCTCGGAACGGGACGTCCGTACCGTTGAGTCGAGTTGACCAAATAGTGGCCTCGGTCGGAAACGATCAATGTCAATCTTAAAGTGACTCAGGATTTCGTAGATTGCATTCCTACGCATTCCTGAAATTCGAGCAGCTTCTGCAATGTTGCCCTTTGTCTCGCTTAGCACACGGCAAACGTAAATCGCACGGGGAATGATTTCGACGTCCTTCCATTTTGAAATTACAGACTTCCCGTCCTTTCGAGTTACAATTGCGGATTCGAACATCGAAAATCCAAGCATCTCGGGTTCAATCACATTTTCAGAACCATGATCGCTAGACGAAAACTGGGGCATCATGCCCCAGGATTCTCCCCACAACCCGGCCTCAAGAAGTTTCTCGATACCCGGGTTCAGGCTGCGAGGTTCTTTACAAGAACTCGAATGGCTGGAGATCGCTACCGCTTTCATTCCTCCAGGGATATCGCGAGGTGATGGAATTCGAACAACGCGGTCGCCGATTATGCGACGCAATCGATCGCCAATTCGTGCGATTGGATCGCTTCCACCATTTCCACCAACTGTTACGATCAATTGAAAATCCGAAAAAATATCCCTTTCAGAACCAATTCGGCGAATGCTCCGGGTGGCCGCGGACCTCGCCAATGCTTCACTGTCGTCTTGACTCAAAAACTGCGCATTTCTAACCACAACGCAAGAAGGCATTGGATCGTCAAGTATCCCCCTCACTAAGCTTGGGCTTCGACCCGATTGCGTTCGGCATTCACCAAAGAGTCGCGAATATGGAGTTCGCTCGGAATGACTCTTAAGATCAATCTCCTTGATTGGCATCTCTGGCCGCTTAAATAGCCTGCACATGTATTTTGCAACGGAGGAAGAAAGCCACTCATCCTCCGAAGCAACCGCAAAAGGCCCTTTCACATACTCATTAATATCGATGCCGTTTGTAATCGATTCTGCGATGGATTCGACATTTGATCCATTTCCACATTCACTCGGAGAACGAATCCATCCCTCTCGATCTTTCGCCAATCGCATGCAACGGTCAATTGCGTTCTTTAGGGCGAGAACATCTTGTCCCTTTTCAACGAATTCATCTGCCACCGGCGTGCATTCCGAATCCGATGACTCGTGTGCCGAAAACACAATGATACCAATTTCGGGCACGACCTCTCTGGCAAAGTTCATTACATCTCGTCCACCGCCATCGGGTAAAATCCAATCAAGAACCATCACGTCGAAATGATCAAGCACTAGTTCTTTTTTCGCGGCATCTACTGACGAAACAACTCGCACTTGAAACAGGAAACGCTCAAGAAAAACCGGCAATGCTTCTGCAAGTCCAATGTCGTCTTCAACGATGAGAATCTTCCCTCGCCTTAATTTACTCATGTTCAATTACCTCAAGTCGATTGCAGTGATGTCAATTTCGCCGAGAAAACCAGTGAGTTCAGTAATAATTGGGCGCCGTTGGCCCTGAACGCGACCGATCGCAGTCTTCGCACCATTACTAATGAGAGCTTCGACATAACCAAGTTCGCCAGCCTTGCAAAGATCGGCAATCTGACTCGCCGTATCACCTACCCGTCCCACGATTGTGGCGATTCCGGCAACCTGTGAGCCAAACATTCCCGCAGCCACTCGCCCCTCCACAACCCCACCGCTGAAAGGGAATTGCTTCAGAACCTGAGTGTCCATATCTCCCACTCCGATCTTTACATCGCGGAAGGTATCAAACGCTCGCTGCATTACATTCCCGCCCTCATCGTTGTGCGGAAAGAAAACCATGATCGATTGATCAGCAATGGCATAGACTTGCCCCCCATGGCTGGCAGCACTTGCTTGAAGTGTTCTTGCGATGAACGAGATGTACATATAATCCCAATCGAGCATCAAATCGGTCGGCACCTTGTCCTTATTCGCAACGCTCAGATGTACTCGAATCGCCAGAACGGCACCTCGTGAATGAGACAGCGAGTGATTTCGAAGATGTTTCTCTTGTTCCCTATTCTTGGACACGAACTGGATTTTCGCCCAGGTTTCGCTAACCTTAGAAACGATGTGTTCATCAAACTTGTCGGTTCTATGAATAAACACGATCGGGCCAGGATTGTTGAACTCGGCAAAGGACGTTTCCGGATGCGCCGAATAGACGATCGAAGGCAATCTGTACGCAACCTCAAGGACAAGTTCCAAACCAAGAGGCTTGCCGTCCTGGCGTACGTCAGCAATCAGCATATGAAAATGCTCTGGGTTTTCCTTAAGCAATGTTCTGGCTTCTGCCGCCGATTCCACGGGCCAAACGTTGGCGTTTGGACTAAACTTGGCTTCCAGGAACTTCGCCAAATCGGGTCGATGTAAATCATCATCTTCAAGTAGTAAAATATTCATCTGCTCGCGGCTCCAATGGAAAGTGGTTGTTCCATTTTAGTAATTGGATCAATACTTGAGATTGGCAAAGAAATCTTTACCCACGCACCTGGTCCGTCTTTGTTGTTTCCAAATGAGATGCTACCGCCGCATGAAACGACGACTTCTTTGGTAAAGGCCAGACCATTGCCGTGATTTGATTTGCCCTTCGTTGTAAAGAACGGCATATCAGCACGCTCTAGGCCCTCAGAGGAAAAACCGGGGCCATCATCGCAGCAAAAAAATTCTGCGGCACCATCAACGGCGAGCAGTGAAAGCTTAATGCAACCTTTCGATTTCCCAATAGAGTCGACCGCATTGTCTATCACATTGTTGACCGCCATAGCCAGCATACTGCTATTGCTTTCTACCAATGCGTCATCCGCGAAATTTGAAGAAATGCTTATCATTTGTCTATGTTCAGACGCAAGTCTCTGTTTGATTTGCTGAGTGCTTGACTCAATCACCTCACGAAAACTAACCGACGAACAAATCATCTTCTGAATCTTAGAAAACTCATAAAGCTGTGTTACGCTAGAGTCCAGCAAACGAATAGACGACCGTAGGCTTTCTATCCATTGCATCTGTTCCCGAGTTGCGTTTGATGATTCTAAAAAGCTCGTCAATACGCTTAAATGGGAGACTCTGTTCTTAACGTCATGAGCAACGCCATTCGCCAAATTCAACGTGCTATTCATTCTTGCTTGGTGCTCGATATTGCGGAGGGCCGCATCACGCATCCTATCGAACTCAAGCTTGCGATTTCGAATCGTTACAACAATCGTGAACAAATCTTCAAAGGGAGTGGCCTTCTTTTCAAGCATGTGCCACGCTCCAAGCTGTAATGCTTTGACGGCGGATTCTACACTGCCAACTCCAGTAAAAACGATGACGCAACTGCTAGGACACTTCGCCAGCAAAGTCGGCAAGATATCTAAACCATTCCGCCCGATAATGCCCAAATTCAGATCAAGCAAAATCAAATCTGGTTCGAAATCCTCCAACAACTCAATCGCGGTTTTTCCGTCCAAAGCATGCCTCGCTTCGCATCCCTTCAATTGAAAAAGCTTCTCGTAATTTTGAGCCAGTTTGGACTCGTCCTCGACAACAAGAACTCTGCGCAGTTCATTAAGTGCAATGTGATCCATAGCTTTTCCAACTACTCTTTCACGATTCGAGGTAACGTTATTGTAAATGTCGAGCCGCGCCCGATCTCGCTTTGCAATGTCATTTTGCCACCTGACGACTCGATAGCTTTCCTAGCCAGGTACAACCCCAAGCCTGTCCCGCCTTCAGGTAGAGGCGAATATGGATCAAACGTCATAACCCGGCATTGTTGCTCCTGAGTCATTCCAATTCCAGAATCGGATACTGAAATAGAAACAGAAGATTCATTCACCGAAAAAGCAACTTCTATCGCACCACCATTCGGCATCGCTTTGACTGCGTTCCAAAACAGATCCGTAATTGCTGTCCTGATCGCATCCGGCGCAACAAAAATCGTTGCATTGGATTCTGGATACGTCACTTGAATCTCAATCCCGTCTTTGTCCAATCGAGGTTTTATTATTTCGATCAAATCACGAACGATATCCGCAGGTACAATCTCATTCGGCTCGATTCCTTTCGGCCCAGCCCAATCGAGAATCCGATTGACGATCGCAATACTCCTAAGCACATCGGATTGGATTTCTTTGAATGTAGACTCGGAAATTCGTCTGACCGAGTCGACGTCATTTTTCTCAATCCGAAGTTGAGCGATGGCGACGTCTATGTTTGACTGCAAAGTGGTCAGTGGATTTCTAATTCCATGAGCGATACCCGTTGAGAGCAGCGCCAAATCCTTGAGTTTGACTTCGTTGAGCAAGGCTGATTCTATGCGTTTGGTCTCATCGAGCTTTGTCAAGGTGATTGCGATACGCCGTGCCATATCGTCAACGAATTCCAGATCCAATTTGGGTAAGTGCGTTTGCTTAGAAAAACAGACCACCAGAATTGCGTCCACTTCCCCCCGAATGAAAACCGGTTCTAAAAGTAGTGTATTTGTACCGTACAGGATTTGTTTCCATTCGCTTGCCTCAGTTAAGTTCCGATAGCAATCAATAAAATCCGGATCTACCAACACATCAGTTACAAAAACCTGCGTCTTTTGAGAAAGGCAACGATGCATAAGTCCGTGCAGGCCATTGTGCTCAAAGCCGATAAGTCGTTCATTAAGTCCTTTCGACTTTGCGACGATTCTCAAACCGAGGGATTTTGCATCCCTTCGCATCACCACCCCACAACTTCCATTGAGTAGCAGAACCAGGTGATCGATTATAGTAGCCAATAAAGCATCAACGTTTCTCGCGTCTGCGATTGCATTATCCACCTCTTCGAAGCCTCGATACCATCGAATTCTCTTGGTTTGCATTGCACGATTGCGTGCGCTTTGCAATGCATCTGCGACGGCGGGTCCAATAAGTGCAAGAAGAGCTGCATCTTCGGGCATTAAATCTTCGTTTGATCCTTTGTCGTCAACCGTCAATAGAGCCATTCGTCTGTTTGCTGAAATCGCTGGGATTTGAATTTGGTACCGTACACCTTCCTTCTCAAAAGCGACAAAGTGAATATCCTCTTTGCGCAGTTGCGATGCGGTCAGCCGAATCGGACATTTTGCAGTGAACGCCAGTTGTGCGTGTGTATCATTATCGTCTAACAAGAAAGTCGAAAGATCAAACCCGCTTGGCATACCACTGGATGCAATCCCACGCAAACCATCGTCCTGTTGCAAGTACATCCTCACTCGAGCGTAACCAAGGTCATTTCGTAGGGAGTCAACAAGGAACCGCGAGATTTCATGGACGTCCCGATCTACTGACATGCGTGTTAAGTTGTTGATGAGTGCTATAGCTTTTTTGTATCGCGTAAAGTCCGTCGCAGTCTGGACGAAATACCGAATCTCGCCATTTGGGTCAACAACGGGAGCTGTCTGAGTCACTAAACTCCTGCCGCTAATTTCGATCTCATTGACATAATTCGGACGGTAATTAGCAATGTCGTCCTTAATCATCTTGCATCCCGCACAGGGTCCATCGTGCGGACATGCATACTGCCAACACTTCGACCCTAGAACTTTCGCAATTTCCTCGTTAATCGAGTCTGCTTTGCGTTTGTTTACAAGGAGAACGCAGTTGTCTTTGTCAAGCAACATAACGTCGGCTCCCATTGCATCGATGCATCGTTGAAGTGTGTCTCGATCTGCCCAGGTCACGGCCATTTGTTTCGATAGCTTGCTCATCCTGTTAAGTGTTCTGACCATAAATATCAGACTATGCGGGTCGAATGGTTTTCGAACATAGAGGGTTGCTCCGGCTTCTAGGGCAGCTTTGGCGTGATTCTCGTCACGACCCGAGTAGAAAAGTACTGGCAGATCAGAGTTCTTTGATCGAAGGTACTTTAGTAAATCGAAACCAGATACGTTGCTCGTTCCCAAGGATGAGTCCAGCAAGCAAACACTTACTGATTCATGATTCACTGCAAGCCAAGTTTTTGCGGACTCGCCATCCGCAAACTCCAAACATCGGATATCCGCCATTTCCAGAAGTCCCGAAACGGCGGTTCTCAATCCATGCTCATCATCGATAATCAGAACGAGGGATGGGTCCTCCAAATCTTGTCTCATTATTTTGATCCTTCCATCGCAAACTCAACACGCATGTTCGTCCCCTGGAACTTATGGCTAGACTCAACGAATAGTCGCCCTCCCAAGCTTTCCG
>JANMLD010000258.1:0-2269 GCA_031372345.1 Pirellula sp. | reverse complement strand
TTGCTTACGGTGAAGGCAGGAGCAACTGAGGCGATCGTGGCGGTGGTGGTTGAACTCACGTCGACGAGTCCATCGGAGATTTTTAAGCGGACACTGTACGTAGCGTTATCGGGATAGGTATGGGCGACGATAAAGGATCGGCTTGCGCCGGTTTGGGTTGTCGCAGGTAGGGTGGTCGAAGTACCGTCCCCCCAACTGATGATGGCCGATAGAGCATCGTTGAGACCGGGGTCCGTAGCTGTCCAAGTGGTGCTGATCGATTGCCCTTCGGATGCGGTTATGGGAGTCAGGGGAGGGAGCGATGGTGCAACATTGCGAACGGTGACCAGTGCGGCGGATTGCGCGATGAAGGAAGCGCCATCAAAGATTCGCAGGGTGACGGTGTATTCACCTTCGTCGGAGTAGGCATGGTTTGACGCGAACGCTTCGATGGGGAATTGGTCATTGCCAACGACGTTGGTGGATGAGCCGTCACCCCAATCGAAGACCGCATTGTAGACGCGATTGTGATTGTAGTGCGACAGCGAAGGGGCGACAAGAATCGGTGTGCCTTCGTCGGCGTTCATGGCGGCGATTGCGGAAAGGCTTGGTGTTCGCTCCAAGGCTACGGTGGCTGTAAAGTCTTGGCCATTTTCGATGGGGTTTCCCGCGACATCGCGCAGGCCGTTTGAAAGGTCAGCACCTGAGACGATGATCTTGTAGAGAGAACCGGCGGCGATGGCTGGATTGGATAACGTGGTTGCATCCAATTGCAGTTGGACTCGATTGGAAGAATTATCGTATTGAGCGGATAGGATTGTGAACGAGACGTCGTCGCCGGAGCCTGCGTTGTTGATTCCGTTGGGGCCGAGGTGATAGACGCGGTAGGCATTGATGTTGTTGGCCGAGCCTGGCGTCGTCGGCGTCGCAACGAACATGGGTTGGCTGAATTGCAGGGTTAATGTGCCTAACTGCGATGCCGCGCTGGCTGTGGCTGGTAGTGTTATGGTATTGGGGGGTGCGATCAATTGAACGGTGGGAATGGTGACGTTGGAAACGATTGGGGAGAGAATGGAGTTCGTGCCATTCAAATAGGTTGCGATGTCGGTGATGTTGTCTGTCGCGGTGTAGTTTCCTAACGCGAGGAGCCCTGGATTCGAGCCAGCAGGTAGAACGATGGGGTCGCGATTCCAAGTTTCTCCGGCGGTGCGATTGAGGACAACGATGGCGTTGAGTCCCGAGTCCGTGATCACGATATCGGGACGACTGTCTCCATCGACATCGCCGATGGACATGTCTCGGGCATTGGAGAAGGGACCGGGAAGAGAGGTGACCACAAAGGCATCGTTGCGAATGATTTCGGGGATGATTCGAACGCTGTCGATGGTCGCGGTGGAACGTTCGCCGCCTGGATTGCCGATCAGGTCGAAGAGTAGGGTGGCTTCGGTTCCCGGTGTGAGGTTGGAAATATCGAGCGTTATGGTGGACCCGCTGCGGGTGACGCGCGAGCCAGCCGAGTAAGAGTTGCCTGCACCGAAGTTGACGAAGGCGGTGGAACGGGGGTTATGTGGTGGGACGAGCGAGTTGCGATTTTGATCCAGCAATGAGGCTTCGAACGCGTCGGGAACTTGAGCTATCCCGGCGGGATCGATACCGAGGGCTAGCAGGTCGAACTGAATCGATTGTGGATTTGGGGGAATAACGAAGCGTTGACTCAGAGATGTTAAGAACGATTGATTTTCGGTGAACTGGGCAACGTTTGAAAGTGCGTTGATAGTGCCGGGCGTTTGGCCAGTGGCTGATCCGAGGGAGTTCACGATCCAATGGCTGAGCCCGTTTGAAAATCCACCGTTGCGGATGGGGGATTCGGCAAGTGGATCGACGGCGGAAGTGAGTTGGACGGCTTGGTTGCCGCCAGCGATGAAGATTTCTAAGAGACCGTCGCCGTTCAGGTCAGTCGTATCGATGGCTTTGAGATCGGGGACGGGATTGGGCAGCGTCAGATCGGGACGCAGCGTGAATGAGCCGTCGGATTGCCCCTCGAGGAAGGTGATGGTTCCATTGCGATGCCCGACGATGATATCGGGTAGTGGGTTACCAAGCACGTTGGCGGCGGCTACGACGATTGGTTCAACACCACCTGTCGGAGGGTAAACCGGTGATTGCAAGGCACCGTTGGCTTGTCCGCGGAGGATTGCGATTTGATTTGATTGGGATAGAGGTGCAACGACATCGGTAAAAAGATCGGCACCGAGCAAGGTGGCAATTGGACGTGTCGATGGGAGTGTGG
>JANMLD010000231.1:0-1500 GCA_031372345.1 Pirellula sp. | reverse complement strand
GGTTCGAGCGAGTGCAGCGATTGCGAACGGGACATAGATACGCCAGAATAAGGACGAACAAAAAATTGCAGCGAAGTGCTCGGTCGGGCGTTCTGACTTGCGTTGAGATTACTCCTCGCACTCGCTGAATTTGGTCGTTATTTTCTACAAATGCTGACTCCATGATCCTCCTCATTGTGATTGCAGTGACTTCGATCCTCGCGTACACAGTTGCGTATCTCTCGGCACTTACATCGGAAACATCCCTGTTCGCAAATCAAGAATCAGTGATGCGATTGCGGTTTGCACGATACCCAGGTCGTTCCACATTCGCAGAGATTTTTTTCTCCCCAATCGCATTTCTGGATTTCATGGTCCGTCGTCACTACTGGATTCAATGCGATTCCGTTGCGATAGAGACCGAAAATGAACAGTACCGCGAATATCTCAGTGCCGTGAAAAAAATTGCCGCGAAGGGCGGACTGGTACTCTGGGATTCAAAAAGTGTTATGGTCTCATTCGTAAGGGGTGCTATAACTGACGCCGAACTTTGCCTATTCCAGGAATTTGTGGTCGTGGACGATCTCGACCTGGCTGGAACGGACGTGACAGACGCTGGACTCGAGTACCTAACGCAACTGGCGGAACTCCGCCACCTCAACGTCAACAAGACTCGTATTACTGACGATGCGATCGCAAGGTTTCGACTGCGGATGCCGAACTGTTTCGTCTGGAACGGAAAATAACTAACCATTGCATCGAAGTGGCGGATCGGCCGCCTCGACTTTTAGAAACTTTACTTGCCGCCACTCGATGAATGGGGGCGTTCGTCGGCAAGAATGGAACAGGTGATGGCGGCGTCGAAACTTAAATCGATGATAACGATTGCATTGATGATTGCCTTGCCGATCGCATACTTGATCGCTGTGGTAAGACATCAAACTCGCCTTGCACCTGGGAACGGCGTTAAAACATACTCACAACTCAAAGCCCAAGGCGTACCTTTGAAGCGAGCTACCCGCGTTTCTAATCCAGCAAATCATGTTTGCGTTTTTGGAGACGCGACCGCGGGACTTTGGACACTATCGTCTGGTCCGCCCGCCTACCTTTTCGATGAGTCTGGGCAAATTGTTGACTTCACAAGCGATGTTGGTGACAGCACAAGATTCCAAAAACATTATGGTGTATACTCTGGTATCGAGGTCGACATTAGAACGCTCGACGATCAATTCGTAAAAGTTGATTCTGCTCGGTCAGCTGATAACACCGGAGTACGTCATGAATCGAAGACCGACGAACAATCCGATGGACACGAAGCGGCGGATCGACCGCTTTGACTTTTAGAATCGTTACTTGCCGCCGCTCGGTCATCGGTGGTCGTTCCGCTTGTCAGTGCGATTCAAACACTTACGCCATTGATCCTTGGTCGTTAGAGACGCAGGCGGTGGATTGGCGACGGCGAATCACTTCAAGCATCGCTGGCCAAGTCGTGGATTGCATTATCATGCATCCACGCAAAAC
>JANMLD010000132.1:0-16801 GCA_031372345.1 Pirellula sp. | reverse complement strand
ATAGTCTTTGAACCAAACGCGGCGGCCCTCGGCCAGCCCCAGAAATTTTCCCAATGCGTAGGACCTAATCAAGGGTGCTGGCGAGATATCTGCCGCAAGATTTTTTCCGCGGATCGAAGGCTGTCGATGTTAACGCGTGATTTTGAATGCATGGTTTTCGTCGAGGCGGTGATTTTAGTCGCCTTTCGCTCCGCGAAAGTGCGCCGTGCAAACGCACTTTCGCGGAGCGAAAGGCGACAATTGCGGAGCGAAAGGCGACAATTCGGAAAATCTCCTATTCATGCCGCAGTGCTTCGATAGGATTCATCATAGCCGCTCTCCGAGCTGGATAAAGCCCGAACAAGAGACCGACCCCGAGCGAAATGAACACGGACAGCAATACCGACCACAACGCGATGCGTGGCTCTAACGTATAAATGATAGGCGGCAGAAGATCGGGTGAAAAGGCGGTTATCAGCGACCGGGTTGTTCGAAATAGCGGACCGCAGAGCAAGCCACACAATACGCCCAACATCCCTCCACTCCCGGTCAGCACCAATGTCTCAACCAAAAACTGCTGAATGATGTCTCTGCGTTTCGCACCTAAAGCTCGCCGAATGCCGATCTCACGCGTCCGTTCGGTAACGGTGGCCAACATGATATTCATGATGCCAATGCCTCCGACCAAAAGCGAAATCCCTGCGATGACGACCAACATGACGTTGAACATGGCTCGGGTGCGCTCCGCTTGGCGAAGCAGTTCTTTCGGGACCACCACTGCGTAGTCTTCTTGCTCATGATACTTCTTCATGAGCGTCTCGATGATAGCCACGGTTTCATCCACCTGCGCGATGTTGCCGACCGTTAAGGTAATCTGGGTGAGTTCAACAATCTCCCCTTTGAAACTCATGCCTTCGCCGGTTCGAGTCATGATCTGGTCCCCTACTCGATGCCGAAAGGTCTCCAGTGGAATATAAGCATCGAAGCTGTAGTCCCGTGAATCCAAGCTACCACCGATAGCTGCAGATGCACCGCGTGGTTTCGTCTGGCCGATCACGGTGTAAACGTCGCTTTCGACCTTGACGTATTTCCCGATGGGGTTCTCACCTGGGAAGAGTTTTCTTGCCGTTCCATCCGCCAGCACAATGTGGTTCTCACGGTTGTCCTGTTTGGCCATCCATCGGCCGCGAGCTATCTCAAGGCGATTCAACTCAAAATGTTCCTCCGTGCAACCAACAAGGTTAATACTTGCAGTCCGGCTATCGACACGGCACTCGCGTTTCAACTCGCGAATTGGAACCGCTCGCGTGATAGTGGGAACGTTGGACATAATTCGCCGGAAGTCGGCTCGCAACAGTCCATAACTCTTAACGCGGTTTTTATCGCCGCCACTCGTACTGGGCTCGACACTTCGCACGATGATATTCGTCGCACCCAGTTCTAGAATCTGCTGTTGGGCTTGGTAACTCACCCCCTCGCCCATCGCCACCAACCATATGACCGTTGTCGTTCCGATAAAGATTCCCAATGCAGCAAGTGCCGAACGCAGCTTCTGCAACAAAAGACTCTTCAAACCCAAGCGAAATGTTTGGCCGAGCGATCCACTCATTTTGGACTGGAGACCTGGGTTATCTCTTTTTTTCTCGACTCGGATTTAGCACTTTCGCTGGCGGGCTTCGATTCTTTTTCAGAGCGACTTGTCGGCAAGATGGCGACAGCTTGCGCTTCGTTAACGAAGGCCAATGGATTCAATACAATTTGCTCCCCTTCGGCTACCCCATCCGTGACGACGGAAAACTCATCGTTGGTGTCACCCAGCTTAAGCACGCGTTGAGAGACTCCTTTTTCGGTTTGAACCCAGCAGCTCATCCCGCCTTTGCTTTCGACGATTGCCGCGACTGGAATGGTCAGTACATTCTCGTGCTCAGCCAAGACAACATCGACAACAGCGCTCATCCCAGGCTTCAAGCCTGGATGGGGCTGGATCGCGATTTTGGTATCGTACTTGACAAGATTGCCAGTCCACCAGCCTGCTGGCCGAGTGACTTCGGCGATCTCGCTAACCTCTCCGTCCAGGACTAGATCTTGAAGCTGAACTTTCGCTGGCATGCCCACTTTGAGTCTGTCGACTTTCGATTCATGGATACCGACTTTGACCTGCATCTTGCTGACGTCCGGAATGATCAGGAGCGTCTGCTGCTCGCGTACCGCAGCCCCTTCGGTGATATCGGGCGTGTCCTTCCAAGCAGCCATCGAGGGGAAGATCACCATGCCTGAAGTTTCCGCTCGAATAATGCAGTTCTCTAGCTGTTTCTTTTCACGGTCGAGCCGCGTTTTCTCCAGCTCCAATGAAGCTTCAAACGAGGCGAGTTTGGCTTGCGCTGCACGCAGAGTACTTCGCAACTGTTGCAGCATTTTTTCCTTGCTGTACTTCTCTAAAGAAAGTAGCTTGGTCTTCTTTAATTCAAGATCTTTCTTGGAGGAATCGACTGCAAATTTCTCTCCTTCCAACTGAAGGCCTTTGAGGACCCCCTTGGTTGTCAATCGAACTGCCGAGTCGTAGGACAGTTCTGTTTTGCGGAGTGCCTGTTCGGCTTCGAAAATCTCCTTTTCCACCTTGCTCCGCTCTTCTTGGTAAGAACCCTCCAGGTACTCGGTGATGCTAATCTCAGCGACGGCGACATCGCTCTCTGCCGTGATCTTATTGGCAAGAGCGGTTTCATAAACAATCCGTTGTTGCAGGATCTTGTCCTCGATTTTCGATTGATCGAGGCGAACCAATTCGTCGCCAGCCTTGACCAGTGTTCCGGTTTCAACCACCCATAGAACGGTGCTACCACCTTGTACCAAGCATTTGATCTCTTTGTTATTGGAGCTTTCGACCGCTCCGTTTTCGGTAACGGTCACCAACAAGTTCCCACGAGCCATCGTGTGAGTCAGATGTTTGACTGCACTAGCGGGTTTGATGAATTGTGGTGCAATGGCACCCATGGCAATCAATCCAGCCAGGACTAACACAGCGAACCCGAAGCGCTTTAGAAAACTGGCGGAAGAGGTCATCTCGATTGCTTTTGAAGTCGGGTTGGAAGGCGCTGGATAGGTGGTCGATCTCGACCAGGGTGGGGATATGTATTTTAGACCAACGTCCCTGCGATCACGAGCGCAAACAGGTTATTTCCCGCTGAAATACAGCCCCAAAAAACAGGAAGTTCGATTTCAGCAGGCCTTTCAACCGACCTCGATGCAACCGTGGCACGTTACCGTACAGGCTAACTGCATTCGGTGTTTTTGAACGAAGCGTTAAATCGTTATCACATTTGGCGCTCCGGCGTGTCAAACCGGTGCGAGGAAGTCGAGAGTTCCCTAGAGCTATGGTAAGGATCCCCCGAGTGAACTCGGGGGCATTCACATGCCGTCGCATTGGTGCTCTTTGTGCCGAGGGAAGTATCACAAAATCAGGTCTTTGACGGCAAGCCGATCCTAAAAGTGGATCCAGAATCGACCTTGGACTCGACCGAAATGGTACCCCCGTGACACAAAACAATTTGATTCACGATGGACAAGCCTAAACCTGTCCCGCCTGCCTCGCGTGACCTTGACTCATCCACCCGATAGAACCGATCAAAGAGTCTTGGAATGGCGTGCTCCGGGATACCGATTCCGTTGTCTTGAATTTCGATTTCGATATTTTGGTCAACCTGTTTGCATCGAACCGTTACCATTCCGCCGGGTTTGTTGTATTTGATCGCGTTGGAAAGCAGGTTATCAATGGCTTGCCGCAACATCGAACGATTCCCCAAAAGAGGGCTGGGTTGCAAATCCGTTTCAATTTGTACCGATCGTTCTTCTGCCAGTGGCAGTATGGATTCTACTGCCTCGCCCAGCACGGAGGCCATATCGACGAGCTGGGTTTCAAGGGTTGGGTTTGCATCCAGTCGGGCCAACGTTAACATCGAGTCCCCCAACTCTCGCATTCGCGTGGCTGCACGTTGGCATTTGACTAAGTGCTGTCGGTATTCCTCAGCCGTACGCGGTTTGGAGAGCGCCAACTCGCTGCTTGCAAGTATCACGGACAGCGGAGTGCGCAATTCATGCGACGCATCGGCGGTGAATTGCCGTTGCTGTTCAAAGGCCTGTCCCAAACGATCCAGCATGGTGTTGAGGGACGTCCCAAGGCCTTCCAGTTCGGAATCGAAGCCTGAAAGCTCGATGCGCTCCGACAGGCTGTTCGCGCTAATGCGCTGTGCCGTCCGGCTCATTCGCTCGATGGGTTCGATGGCGCGTTTGCTAAACCACCAGCCTCCGACAAGGCCGATACTTAAAACCGAGAGGCCCGATAAAACAAGCGTCCAAGTCATCGCAAAAACTTTGCTCACTTCACCCGCCGCAGGTCGCCCGACACAAATGACTGTTTCGAATGGACCGCGGATAAAGACTTCGCGAAACGCTCCTCTCTGCTGCCGGGCATAACGATCGCGGTCGATCGCAACCGTTATAGGGTCCGTAAGCAACGGACTCTGAGGCGGAACTTTTGATTCTTTGAGAACGCTGCCGTCCGCCCGCCATATTACGAAATAGGCGGGCCCCTCGACTCGGCCCAAATGCTCCGGAAGCTGCGGTGGCAACTCAATCGATGCCTCCCATTCCTCTTGGCTCCAATCCGATTTTGCTTCTCCAAGTATCTTTGGAAACTTCCAATCCAGCATGGGGCTAGGTCTTGGCCGCTCCAATTGCGGGGGACCTGCTGGCGGCAAACTCTCTTGCGGGTCGCGACGGGGCCGGTTAGGAAATTGTGGACGCCGACGAGGCCCAGTTCGGGCGGTAACATCTTTGGCCATCGCTTCCAGAACGGTCGACGGAACCGCATTCATGGATCCCTCTAATATTCGGGCTGCTCCCAGCAGTTCGTCGTCCACCCGATCCCAATGCGCTCGAACCATTTCCCAATGAAGCAATGCTCCGAACACGGCTATGACCAACAGGAGCATGATTGCATGCCACGCTTGCAACCGCCAACGCAACGATCGAAACAGGTTAACCATGCAGAATGTATCCCTGGCCGCGCCGAGTCTCGATAAAATCCTTCCCGAGTTTCTTTCGCAAATGAGATATATGCACATCGACTAGATTCGAAAGCGTGTCATCTTGCTCATCAAAGATGTGATTGTAGATCATTGTTCGACTGACGAGTTTGCCAGCATGTACCGCCAGCAATTCCAACATCGCATACTCCCTGGCTGTCAATTCGACCGGGTTGCCAGACTCCTTAACCGTCTTGCTGGCCAGGTCGATTTCCACTGTGCCAAATGCAATGCGGTTCGAAGCATTGCCGGTTGAGCGTCGTATGAGCGAACGGACACGGGCCAACAACTCGCTGAGACTAAATGGCTTAATCAAATAGTCATCCGCCCCCTCGTCCAATCCCGTCACGCGGTCATTCACCGCATCCTTGGCGGTAAGCAGCATCACCGGCGTTTTCTTTATGCGACGCAACCGACGCAGCAATTCGACGCCATTCAATTTGGGTAGCATCCAATCGAGAATGATTATGTCATATTCCCAAACCGTGGCTTTGTGCAAACCATCTTGGCCATTGTCGGCTGTATCAACGGCATAACCATCTTCACGAAGTGCTTGAACAAGCGACTCTTGCAGATCAATCTCGTCCTCAACTACCAATATACGCATGCTTGATTCCTGTTATCCGTAGGTCCGTCGCTCCGTCGCTCCGTCGACGGACGGTCAATAAATGTTCAGCCTTTTGTTGCTTGAATCGTGCTCGTCGTTAACCGAATCGCGATCCGTGTGGCACGTCCCAAAGCGCTAGCGATGGGCGTGGGGAGTTGTTGCGACGATTGCTAGCGACTCCCTCGCCCTTCGTACCTCAGAGCGTGCCACACGTAGTTGCTTCTTACTTCAGGCATGCCACTCGTTCCTAAAGTTTACACTAAATCCGTCTGCGACGAAGCGACCCGATCTCTTCCATGACTTGATCGATTCCTGCAGTTGTCGCCAACGGTGCTGGAGCAGCGACGGCTGTTGCGATGGCAGGTGAAGCCGCAGTTATTGCAGCGGGAGCTGGCTGCGGCCCTGATACTGGCAAGTCCAAACCGCGAACGAATTGGTCCCCCCGAGTGATCGATGCCGAGAGTTGCGACCAGAGAGAAACAGCTGCTCCACCCGCGTTTTTCACTACGCGGACTTTGTAGTCATCCGTTCGAACTCCAGATTGCACATCAAAGACATAGCGACCGGTTCGATCCGTCACCTTGGTCCCAACGGTTTCACCAGCGGAATTGATGAGCGCGACCGTCCAACCCGCCAAACCATCTTCTCCAGGACCACGTCGACGATCGTTGTTTCGATCGGCATAGACCGTTCCCTCCAATGTCGCCTGGAAAACGAAGACATTGGATTGCAAATTCGTCAGGCTGGTATTGCGTTTGAGAATATCGGACAAATGCGTGTTGTCGATATCTCTGAGCAGTTGGCCAGTGAACTGATTCTGATACCAGAACCGGTCGCCGTTGCGAATGCGTTGGAATTGGTCAACAAGTACTCTTGCAACCGTTGGTCCCACACTCGCTGCCGGCAAATGGTCTTCGGCGAGAGCGCCAACCCACAAGTCGATTTTGTCCACCGATCCATAGAGTTGCTGCAGCTTGGTTTGCAACTCACGGTTACGAGTGATTTCCGCAAAACTGCGAACCTTTGGCAGCCCAACTGCAGCCCTCACGTCGTTGTAGTCCGCAATCCCGTGATCGCGACCACGCTGGATGTTCAGACTGGCTAAATCAAAGCCCCCTTGGCCCGGCGCTCCGAACAAAAAGTTCCGAACGCTCCCGACCACCTTCGAATCCAACTCGGAAGCTGGGTCCGAGGAAAGGTATTTGAAAATGGAATCGATTGTCTTGCCCTCTAAGGCCGCGGGATTGAAGAAGGCATCGCTCAACTCAATTTCTTCGGCAATGGCCTTACCGTTGTTGTCGAAGAACTCAACGTCATTTCCCAACAGGCTATGACCGAATCGAAACGCTCCCGTCGAGAACTCATTGCTCAAACCTGGATTCACTTGAGCGTTGTAGCCACGGTATGCAGCCACGCCGCTTGGGCCAAGAATCGTGGGAAGCCATTCGTTGTAAGTGATCGCTTGGATTTCGCCGATCACGATCGCGCGAGCACGCGTGTAAAGTTCTGCATCGGTAAGACGCGGATTTTCCGTCGCCAGGCGGGTTGCCCAACGATTGTGTTCTCGCACAAACAAAGACTGCAAACTGGTTAATTCGATGTTTTCATTGGCGCGAACATCACCTGCCGCAAGCATTTTGTTGTCCGGCAGTCGGTGTGCATCGTTGGCCATGGTCAACGTGCCGGTTGGGAAGTTGGCTAAATTGTTGACGGGCAACAATCCGTCCGCCCCAATCTTGAGCTTGCCACCCGACATCGTACGAAGCGCAGCCGCAGTCTTGGTGTCCGACCCGTATATCATCGAACCATCCAACCACGAGGTAATCGTGTTGACCTGTTCTCGGGGGTTCGAAAGACTGGTACCGGTCGTTGCATCGAAGATCGAACGGCTAGTAGAAATGGTCTTCGTGCCGGTGGACGCGGGATCGAAGTAGGAGTCGCCCGTTGGTACGGGGATACTCATTTTTTCGGTGCCAGCGGTCGGAGTCAATCCGATGTCATGGTCGATAAACTGTCCCCACACATAAGCGAATGCAGCCATATTCCGATCGCTTATGATGTCCTCATCCCCTTGGTCGGCTATGGCGTTGCTAATCGCTCTAGCGCTTGGCCGATCGGTCCCGCTCGGGGTCGAAATGTCGTCCCCGTATTCCGCTTTGGCCAGTCGCAGCAGTTTCTCTTGGGTGCTACCCCATTCGACCTGCGCGACGTTGTTTCCAGTACCGTCCACGGAATAGGTGGCGAAGTTACCAGAACGCAAAAGGCCAGCCATATCGACGGCCATCAATTCGCGTGGCAGCAATTTTTCCAGTCGCATGACGCGACTACGTACCTTCTTTGATAGTTTCTTCATGTTTTGTCCCAGTACTTACAAGATGAGAATGTGAACCGATGAGTTTGCCGACCTAATGTGGTTCGGTGATCTCCACCGAGATTGGTCCAGCAATGACTTCGTGTGTGTGGGACAAGAAACGGTCTGTCAATCTTGACGATCAATAGACTCAAGCCAATTCGAACGGAGAGGGCTAGTCTCACGTTGATTTGCCGTAGGAAAAGTTTTCGTCAGCAAGCGATACTAAACTTGTGCCTCCTATCCAGTACCGCTTGTCCTTGAGTTTCCGCCGCAAATAATCGAAATCTTGCGAGGCAGCATCCATGTCGGATGACAGGTGCATTTTAAGAATGCGATCCTTAAGGGGACGTTAAGGAATATCGCGAAGAAAGATTTTTATTCCGCCACATCTGCTAATTCAGGAACGCTCGGCGGAGCCAGCGGCTCCTTCTTGGGCAACTCTGGAAATGGTTTGGGCTCTTGGTTCCCCAAATCGATCAAGTCGAATTCTGCGTGATCCACATCCCTTCGCAAAATCAAATACGTTGCCGCTGCTGCCGTCCAAAAAAAGCTGAAACCGTATGCGGTCAACAGGAGAGGAACGATTCCGCGAAGAACTGGTCCCCACATCGACTCCATGTCCTTCAACGACGAATACGAACCAATGTCAAACCCCGCTTCGACCACACGAAATCCAGTAGTCAGGACAATCGACAAGAGGGATCCGCCGACTCCACTCAAAAACTGAGCTGCGGCGACGCATAAAGCCAATGTCAACGGACGTTGAAAAGTGTAAGCCGCAGATCTCGATATTCCGTCGTAAGCGTCCGCCCCCTTCTCAGTCACAATCGAGCAAACGGAAAGGGGAAATCCAAACAAGGTGATCGCGGCGCACCAACCAATACCGATCAAAAGCAGAACCATCGGGATCATGAGTAGACCCGCCAACCACATTCCAATCATCGGAATGTTGGAAATCCAACCCAGGCACAATGGCCCTAAAGCGATCACCAAAATGAGGCCGCTGGGCATGGTGACCGACCAAGCGATGGATTGCCACCGCTTGAGTACCAATTGAATACTCTCCGCCCATGGAGCCGTCATTTTCGTGCCAAGTTCAACCACCGAACGTCGTGTTAAACATCCACCCACAAACGACCAAATAGCCACTATGCCAATAACGGAAGAGAGACAAAAGGCTGCGCCATTCAATGTTGGATTGGAAAGCCACTGGTACACGGGGAATAAGTAATGTTGCCAAATCGATAAAGGCGATTCCGTGCCTTGCGCGTCCAAAACTGGCAGCAAAGCCTGTGAGCCAGGGCTGGGGCTAATCCAGCTCTGCACGATTGCGTTTTCAGGGCCAAAGATTTTCAGCGATGCGGATAACCAAAGCTGGGTTAAAAGCAATCCAGCAGCGCACAACAACAAGTGCGTCGATCGCCAGGAAATAACAATGGTCTGCGAAGCGACACGCCACCATGGCGTAGAGCGATACCAATCGATCACGACCTTGGGAGTGGCTACGGAGTCGACAGGAGAGTCTTTCATTTAGTTGGAAACGTCTTGGTCAGATGTGGATCAGAGTGTTTATTCGGCAGTTTCAATCGAAATTCCATTGTCGAGTCGTCGGAGGTGGCTCGGGCTCGGGCTCGTCTTCGGGTTCCGAACAACCGGTTGGAACTCCAATATCTTCGCTCATCCATCGATACAAATCAGCCAATTTGCAACGATCCGAACAAAACGGCATATGGGCAGCCGTCACTTCAGCCGTAAACGGACGGCCACAAGTCGGACATTTCGCTGAGAAGTTAGATTTCGACATGCCAAGAGAATAACGAATTTGGTTGGTATGTCACTGGTGACACGAGGCGAATTTCCACCCAGAAATGCTAATTCGAAGGAAGAACCCCCTTTTAGGTGAGCGGCAGATTGGAATATCCCAACCCGAAGCGTAAGCTAGGGACAATTTCGCAGGTCCCTCACTTGCGTATCGGGTTATGACTGGTAGGTTTCGCATCGCCGCTCGCCTAAACGTAACGTGGAGGTGGCATTGCGAACGATTTGGGCAAATTCCTCCGGGCACTCGAGTGGCGTCAAATGGGCGGAATTTGGGACAATGTTCAGCTCAGAATCGGGGATCCCCGCCGACATTTCCGCCATAACTCCAGGCGGAGCAATCGTATCCTCCGCGCCGGCAACGCAAACCACCGGCATCTGCCATGCGCGCAACTTAACACGGAAATCTTCCCGGTCCGCCATCGCAAGCTGGGCCCAAGCAAGGGTCGAAGCCCATGTTTCAAGCATCATCGTGCGAACCAGTTCCACGACCTGCGGTTGATTCGACAATGTCTGGACGCTGAGCAATTTGTCGGACATGGGCAACACCACTTTTGCCACCCCTTGCGATAGGGCGAGACTTGCACTGGCACGACGGTTCGATGCCCCCGAAGCCTCATCGGCATTGGCTCGGGTGTTGGTTAGGATGAGACTTGCTAGTCTCGCGGCATGCCTTTCGGCTAGCTGCATAGCAACATACCCCCCCATCGACAACCCGCATACGACTACCGATCGGCGAATCTGCAACCCATCCAAAAGCTTGCAACAATCATCTGCGAGATCGGCAATCGAAAAAGACATTCGTTCTTCAACGCTTCGACCGAAACCACGCAAATCGGGGGCAATGCAAAGGTGGTCCGTGGCTAGCAAGGGGACAAGTCTATCCCAAAGTCTTGAATCCAACGGATAGCCGTGAAGAAGCAACAACGGCACTCCACTACCAGAAAGTCGAATAGGAATCGTGCGATTGGAAACCGGAATAGTAACGCTGTCGACGAAGGGGTATCCGTGCATATTGGACCTTGGGGAAGGTGTTGTAATGTCGCCTTTTGCTCCGCAAAAGTGCGTTAACGAGACGCACTTTCGCGGAGCGAAAGGCGACAATGTAGTTTACTTCACACACTTCGAGCCGTCGCGCATCACTTCTTCGGTACGAATATGAAATGCTTCCAGTCGATTGACACCAAAGGTAGTGGTGATTGCGACGTCGGCTGCATCCCGCCCACGCGCGACCAGTACCCGACCGATTCGAGGCGTGTTGTTGCGAGCGTCGACCGTATACCACCTCCCACCCAAATACACTTCAAACCATGCACTGAAATCCATCGGGTAGGGAGCGATCGGCACCCCGATGTCCCCCAAGTAGCCCGTGCAATAACGGGCAGGGATATTCAAGCACCGGCAAAGAGTGATCGCTAAATGCATGTAGTCGCGGCATACACCCGTTTTTTCCCTGTAAGCCTCCAACGCTGTTCGCGTCGCTCGGGCTTGCATATAGTCAAATCGAATATGCGCATGCACGAAATTGCAAATGGCTTGGACTAGACTCCAACCAGCCGGCTGCTGCCCAAAAAGCGACCAAGCGATCTCCCTTAGTTCACCGTCGACTTCACAATATCGGCTAGCCAGCAGATAGAGTAAGACTTCGTTCGGCAAGTCCTGCGGCTTGTGCTGAATTGCCCCCCATCCCAAAACATCCGGCTTGCCGTCATCTTCCACAATAGCATCATTGAAAAACGTCGAACGCCCCGCTGGAACCATGAGACGGCTGCATCGATTGCCATAAAGATCCAAATAGGAGATGATCGGAACCCGTGGCTCAACTCTCAACTGCTCAGGAGATCTGACCTGAGCGTCTAGCGAAGGATGCAGCCTAAGCATTAGCACGATAGACGTGGGCTCGGGAAAGGTGAACGCAATCTCAAAACCAACCCGAATGAACATTTCCAACCCTTGGAACGACGATCGACCAATACGAACCATTGCCAAACAAGGCAACGGCTATCATAGAATCCGTGATATAACAAAGCGATACGTTCAAGTCCGATTTCGCAATGCCTTCCTGCAAAACCCGTAAGATTCTCCATATGCCGCAAAACGAATCTTGGTATTTTGCTTACGGAAGCAATTTGTCCAAACAGCAAATGCTTCGCCGAACTGGTTCCATCCCCGCCTCGCGTCCAGCGGTCCTTTCCAATTTCCAGCTTGCATTCCGGAAAGTCCTTGTCGGTGAGGATGTCTACGCCACCATCGTTCCTGCGCAAGGAAAGGTTGTCCAAGGTGTCGCATATCTCTGTAGCCCACATGCAATGGCCCAACTCGATGTGGCTGAGGGTGTTGCTGAAAACTGCTATCGCCGCGAGTTAGTCCAGGTCACTACTCAAACCGCTGAAATCCTGAACTGCATTGCCTACATTGGCGAAAAGTTCTCGTCGGAAACGGCGGTCCCCAGTGCGAATTACCTCAACGCAATCCTAACCGGTGCGGCAGAGCACCAACTGCCGACCGACTATATCGAGCGGATCAAAACCATTGCAAAGGGTGATTAGGGTGCCCTCAATAGGTGCTTGGCGTACACCTAACTCCTTACGGTCACAGTCCATTTCGGACTACGCCCCGAATGGGGCAGCCACATCCTAGCCCAGGGCAGAGCGTAGCGACGAAACGTCGCGAAGCGCCGCCCTGGGTAACAGCAAAACGTCCCATTTTGCCCTGAAGGGGCATGACTTAGAATAGTAGGTACGTCAACGATGGTTTGTTTGTTTCGCCCTTTCAGGGCTTTTGGCGTCGTGTTTGAGCATACCCAGGGCGGCGGTACGCTCTGCCCTGGGCTAATATGTTAAAGCCCGTCGGGCTATAATCGCTCACGCGTGGTATCCACTCCACCACTCCATCAAAGCAACTCCGGAGCCTGGCACGTTCCTCCGCTGCATCGATACAGGACCAGCGACGCATCGCCAGCAAGCCCTCTTCCCTCGACCAAGCCTGACACTTTCGAACCCGCTAACGAATTGCCGAGTTCACCCTCGTCCAACGCAAGTGCGATGAGCGTGCGCGGTCGGAGCGTCCCAAACGCATGGTCTAGCGCCCGCTTCTTTGCATCCGCATCGCGAGCCACATAAACGAGTTCGGCGCTGGGACCAATGAAATGATCAAGGGCAATGAGCATCTGACCAACCGACGCAGGTGACTGTTGCATCAATGCCGAAGCTTGTTTCAATGTCTCTTCGGCGAGTTGAATCATTCTGGCGTCATTGGTCAGGTGAGCCAATTTCACCAAGGCAGTTGCGGCCATTGCGTTTCCGCTAGGCACACTTCCATCGTGTTGGTCTTTGTAACGTGTTATCAATTCCTCAGTATCCGATGCGGTGAAGAAAAACCCTCCTTGTTCATCATGAAAGTGCTCATCCATTGCAGCCACAAGCGAACAAGCTTGATCGATGAACTTTGGGTTTCCCGTGCATTCGAAGAGAGTCACCAGCGCATCGGCGAGATAGCTATAGTCCTCTAGAAATGCGTCGATTTCAGCCGTCCCCTTTCGCCAGGCGTGCAGCAGTCGACCGTTGGCTTTGGTCATCGACCGTTGAATAAAGTCCGCGGCTTTCTCGGCTGCCTCAAGGTACTTGGGAGCAGCAAAAACGGCCCCGGCCCTTGCCATGGCTGAAATCATCAATGCGTTCCAGGAGCAAAGAACTTTGTCGTCAAGACCAGGCCAAATTCGCTTGCTGCGAACTTCAATGAGTGCTTGCTTGTCCGCTTTCAACTCCTGCCATAGGGCTTCGAGCGACATCCCAAGTCGCTTTGCGATGGCCTTGAGTGGCTCAGGGTGGTGGAGAATGTTTTTGCCTTCGAAGTTGCCGCCGAAAGTGACTCCGTACACTTCACAAAATAGCTCTCCCCGCTCCATGCCCAGAATAGTGAGGATGTCTTCGCGGGACCAAACGTAGAACTTTCCTTCTTCCCCTTCGCTGTCCGCGTCGCGAGTGCAATAGAAGCCTCCTTGTTCGTCCGTCAAGTCCTCCAACACATAGTCCAGGGTTTCGCAGACGACATTTCGATAGCGAATATTGCCGGTGAGAAGATAACCATCCAAGTAGGCACTGACCAAGAGCGAATTGTCGTAGAGCATTTTTTCAAAGTGAGGGACCAGCCATTTTTCATCGACGCTATAGCGTGCAAACCCTCCCCCTAGGTGATCGTAGATGCCTCCGTCGGCCATGCAATCGAGCGTCTTGGTAATGACATGAAGCCGTTGTTCACTAGGGCGACGTGTTTGCAGTTGGATCAACAAGCGAATATCCATGGCGTGCGGAAACTTGGGGGCGCCACCAAACCCACCCCAGCGTGCATCAAATGCTTGCGTCAACCACCCGTCCGCGTTCCATAACAACGACTCATCGAGCGCCATGTCGCTATCCTGCTCGCCCGCGTTGGGTTTGGATTGACTTGCAGATTTCAGATGCCGAGTAATTTCCTCGCTTTGCTTGAGCAAGGTCTCACGTTTGTTCTGCCAAGCATCGAGAATGGCTTGCAAGACGTCTAGAAATCCTGGACGCCCCCAACGACGCTCGGGAGGCCAATAGGTGCCACCATAAAATGGTTTCATATCGGGCGTTAGGAAAACGCTCATCGGCCAACCTCCAGATCCGGTCAACATCTGGACCGTCTGCATATAAATATGGTCCAGATCGGGCCGCTGCTCCCGATCGACCTTGATGGACACAAAGTTGTCATTCAGAAACGCCGCGATGGTTGGATTCTCAAAGCTTTCATGCTCCATGACGTGGCACCAATGGCAAGCCGCATAGCCGATCGAAAGAAAAATAGGCTTGGATTCAAGGCGTGCTCGTTCGAGCGCCTCGCTTCCCCATGGGTACCATTGGACTGGGTTGTTTTGATGTTGCAACAGATATGGGCTGGTCGATCCAGCGAGCTTATTCGGCATTCTTGATTCGTTTTCTAGTGGTTCTTGGAGCGAGTGGTAGCACTTGGGTTTTGTTTAGGCGAGCGGCAGAAATGTACTTACCGGGAGGGAGAGGCTCCTGCCGAACCAACGCCAAGCTCGGCAGGAGCCTCGCTCTCCCATTGAAACCCTTGGCGGGTAGTTTTCAATCTGCCGCTCGCCTTAGGCATAATCTTATACGGTATATTGTTTTCTGCCTGCCATTGTTTTCTGCCTGCCATATCCCAACCCGAAGCGTAAGCGAGGGACAATTGCGTAAGTGAGGGACAATTTCGCAGGTCCCTCACTTACGTTTCGGGTTATGATTCGTAGTTTTCAAATCGCCGCTCTCCTTATTTCCCTTAAAAACACAATCATGCACTTCAATCGAACTTTTGCCTTAATGGCGATTCTCTTTTCCAGTCTATTCCATCTGCAGCATGTTGTACCCGCGTTCGCTCAGGCGGCCAAAGCGATCCCAGGTCCGAACGATGCACAGGTCGCCAAAGCCTTTCAAACGTGGTTGGATGCCGAATGCAAACGACACCCGGTGTTCTCGACCCAGCAAGGCAATCGGGAATACGATGGACAGATGGACGATTTGTCGCCCAAAGCCAGGGCTGAAGACGCAAAACGCGACCAGGATTTCCTTATGGACTTGGCCAAGAAATTTGACCGATCGGCCCTGTCACGCAATGCTCAAATTGATTTGGAAATCTGGGAGAGTTTCCTTCGTTACCGAGTTTGGCAATTCAACAACAGCGATGACTTTGCAAACGACCCACGTATCTACCTTCAGTATTGTTCCGACAGCGTGTTTGGGTTGTTCACGCAGTCGACATTGCCACGCCACCGAAACGTCGAAAACGCAGTCAGCAGAATTGCCTTCATTCCAGCGGTCATCGCTGCCGCCAAGGAATCCATAAAGAACCCGCCCAAGGTACTGACGGAGGTTGCGATCAAGCGAACCGATGGGGCTATCTCCTTCTATGAAAAGGACATCTTTGCGCTGGCGGAGGAGTCGCCGCAAATCAGCACTCTTGCTTCACCTTGTCGCAAAGCCGCCGAATCGCTTCGAGACTACAAGAAATTCCTCGAGGAAGTAGTTTTGCCACGCTCCAACGGTGAATGGCGAATCGGAGAAAAAAAGTTTGGCGAAAAACTGGCCATGGAATTGGACGCTGGACTATCGGCCCAAGAAGTCATCGATACGGCCGAAGCCGAAGCCATCCGGGTCGAACGGGAAATGTACTACGTCGCCAAACAGCTCTGGAGTTCCATTTTCAAATCCAAACCGGTGCCAGCCGATGACATGATCGGTCGACGCGAGACGATCCGAGCCGTTTTGTCGGAACTTGGCAAAGACCATGGTCAGTCCGCCACGCTGGTCGACGATGCGCGAAGCACCGTAGAAAAGATCAAGACTTTTATTCAGGTCAAAAAGATCCTGACTCTGCCTGCGCCGGACCAGTGCTCCATCATCGAGATGCCAGAGTTTCAACGCGGATTCTCGGCGGCCTATCTGAACCAGGCTCCACCTCTCGATGCCAAAGCAAAGAGCCTTTACGCCATCGCGCCTCCACCATCGGATTGGCCAGCCGATCGTCAGGAAGCATTCTTTCAGGAATACAATCGTTCCATGTTGCAAATCCTGACAATCCACGAAGCCTATCCTGGACACTACGTTCAATTGGACTATAGCAATCGGGTGGATTCGCTCATTCGGAAAGTCCTCTCGTCAGGCGTCTTCGCGGAGGGCTGGGCCGTCTATACAGAACAGATGATGCTTGACGAGGGTTACGGCAACGGAGACTTAGCTTTGCGTCTGCACCAGCTCAAGTTCTATATGCGAGCCGTGCTGAACGCCATCTTGGATTACCGAATGCATTGTTCCGCCATGTCGGACGACGAAGCCTTGGCTTTGCTCGTCGATCGCGGCTTTCAAACATCTGGCGAAGCCATCGGAAAGATCCAGCGGGCGAAACAGAGCTCTTGCCAATTGTCGACCTACTTCGTTGGCC
>JANMLD010000128.1:0-6358 GCA_031372345.1 Pirellula sp. | reverse complement strand
GATGCCAATGGCGTCGACGCTGTTATCCTTCACCAGTTCCACGAGTGCCGGCACAACATCCTTCTGGCCTCGCTCCACGAGAAGTCGTTGCGCGTGCTTGCGCCACAAGAGATTATCATTCTTCAGCATCGCGACGAGCTTTTCGGAAGAGGCATCCTTGAGGGAGAGTGTCTGCGGAAGCTTGGCTTCTGCGACGGCGACGCGGTAGATGCGGCCATGCGATTTGTCGCGGAGTTCGGATTCGTAGGCGTTGCCCTTGCCGTTCTTGAAGCCTGGAGGCGTGGGGTTGTGTTGGACGATGAAGTTGTACCAATCGAGAACCCAAACGTTTCCATCGGGCCCGACTTCGGCCATGGTGGGAGCAGACCATTCATCATTGCTGGCAACGAGGTTGAATGGACTGGTGCTTCTATAGCCAGCACCATCTCGATTGATCACGAAGGCACCGACCAAGTGACCAGTCGGTTCGCAGACAAAAGCGACGTGGTTCCACCAACTTTTTGGGTACTTTCTGGCAGTGTACAGCGCGTGACCGCAACCTGCGGTGTAGCCGCCGTGCCAGTCGACTTGACGCACATTCGGCGTGATTGCACTAAAATTATTGCTGTCCGCAATCGATGCCAGCACCAACTCAGTCGACCATCCGTTGACTCGCTCATAATAGCGGTTGGGGATGGGCATGAAGACGCTAGGGGTTCCATTGGCGGTTGAACCGAAGATGAGTCCTTCTTCGCTTTGTCCAAATCCCCAAGTGTTATTGTTGGTCGAGCGAATAAATTCCAACTTGCTAACACGAATCGAGTGCGCATCAAATTTCTGAGTTCGCTCGCGGGAAGCCTTTCCGCCTTCCAAGCCGAAGACTGGGGCCGTTTCATCGGATTGGCCCGGTTCTACAGCGAATCGCCAAAAGCCTTGCCGAAAGCTCTGCTGTTTTTCTCCGTTGATGACTGGCGTCGAATCGTTGTAGCCTTGCATCGCCCAAATCCAGTTGTCTAGTCCATATTGGAAATTGCTGACACCGCCGTGCGTATCTCTCATTTCCCAACCGGTAATGAGTTCCTGTCGCATGTCGGCAACATCATCACCATCGGTGTCCTTCATGAAAACGGTCTTTCGACCGTCTTGAACGAGGGCACCGCCACGATAGCAAACGATAGCCGTAGGAATACTGAGGTTGGTTGCAAAAATGGTGAACTTGTCGGCAATTCCGTCGTGGTTGGTGTCCTCGCAAATTCGGATCCGGTCGCGGCCTTGTCCGGGCGGTTGCAAATCATTTGGGTAATCGATGGTTTCGCACACCCATAGGCGACCGCGGTGGTCCCAGTTCATCGCAATTGGCTTACCGCCAAGACCTGCATAAGGCTTGGCGCTGGCGGCAGCGTCGGACTCCGAGGCCCAGACTTTCATCTCGAACTGCTCAGGCGTAACAAAGTGTTTCACCGATTCCTCCGGTGAGACAGGATTCTGCATGGTGGTGATAAGCTCACCTTGTACGCCCCATTTCTTTCCCGGAGTGTAGTTGGGGATCTTTCCGCCAACTTCGGTAAACATAAACTTGGGAAGATCGGCTGGAACCGTCGTCATTTTCGGAATTGGGAATACTTTGGAGTCGCTAAACGGAGCAACGTCTGCGAGCGATTTCTTTGCGGACCATTTGATGCCCCGTTCGAGCAAGTTATGGAAGCCAGGCTGTTGCCATGTGTCTAAGTTATGGCCCCAAGCAGTGTAAAAAACGCGGCCTTTGCCATGCGTGCGGACCCAAGACCACGGCTCCGAAGTGGTACCCGCGGCCAGTTTTCCTTTGCTTCGCTCCTCCAATACGATACGGTTGACTGGATTGTGCTTGTGATGAACATAGGTTTCGTCCCAGCTTTCGAAGCCGCCGAAGCCCTTCATGATTTCATGCTCCGGTGCAACAATTTGCGTTGTGAAGCGTTCGCCACCGTGCTCTTTGAACTGAGCGCCGCACAATTCGATGTACTTGTCCGAATTCAAAAAGCAATAGGTCGCACAGTGCAGTGGAACAAAGCCATGACCACTTGCCACGTAATCCAGGAGTGCCGTTTCTTGGCTTTCGGTGATCTTGACGGTGTTTGCATAGATGAGCAAGACATCAAACCGATTGAGCCGTTCGCTTTTTAATGTCGCTTCTGTGTCGTCGCTATATTCCAAGTCGATGCCAACGTTGGCTAGCGGCTTTTGAATCGCTCGAAACAGCGAAGCTGGCTGATGATGACCGTTGTCACCCAGCATGATCACTTTGACGCGATCTTTGCTTGGGGCTGCGACCTGAGCCCAGGTTGGACGACTCAGGAGACACACAACGACGAAGGAAAACGTCCAGTAAAAAACGCTTCTTAGGTTCGGCATAGTAGGTGGATTTCGATGAAGGTTTTGGGGAGGGATTTGGGATGAATTCTGTCTAGAGTACGAATGATTACTTTAGCGTGAATTCAGGCAACTTGACCAGTTGCCCGCCTTGGATTGCACTTTCGTGGGCACAAATGCCGACGCAAGTCCAATTCGCGCTGGTAACCGCGTTCGGTCTAGGATCGCGGTTCTCAATTAGAGCGCTAATAAATTCATGCACAAGGTGCGGGTGGGATCCGCCATGTCCGCCCCCCTGAATGAAGGATAGATGGTCGGCATCTTGAATGGATTGGGTGTACTTGCGAATGGGTTCAGGTAGCAAGTGAGCGTAATCGGGGACGGCTACTTCGCTGGCGATTTCGTGTTCCGGTAACTTTGCGGTATGCAAAATGTGCGGCTTGCCTTCTACCAAGGACCATTCGAAACTCTTTTTGGTGCCGTAGACGTCGAAGCTCTCGCGGTACTGGCGGGCGGTATCGAACAGGAATCGCCAAATATGGGCGGAGATGTCACTGTCTTTAATCCTGATGTGGCAGGATTCGACGGCAAACGAGTTGCCGGATTTCTTGGCAAGGCTATCGCTGATCGTGCCGGATCCGAAGCACGACACGCATTCTGCGCGTCCGTCGACCAAGCCAAGAACGGGTGATACCACGTGCGTTGCGTAATGCATTGGAATCATGCGTTCCCAATACTCAGGCCAACCCGCCATGTCTTGAGGGTGCGATGCGGCCATGTATTGAATCTTGCCGAGTTCGCCTTTTTGGTACATTTCTTTGATGAACAAGAACTCGCGGCTATAAACGACCGTTTCGGCCATCATGTACTTGCGACCTGTGTCGGCAACCATTTGGCATAGTTGGTCGCATTCCGCGATCGTGGTTGCCATTGGGACCGTGCACATGACGTGCTTGCCGGCTTTGAGTGCACGCATACTCATCCAAGCGTGGTCGGGGATCGGCGAATTGATATGAACGAAGTCGACTTCTGGGTCTTCTAGGACTTTGTCGAATTCCTGATAGCGTTTGGCGATGCCAAATCGATCTCCTACAAGGTTGAGATCGGCTTCATTTCTTCGGCAGATCGCGATCACGTTGGCATTGGGGTGGGATTGATAAATCGGAATAAACTCGGCGCCGAAACCGAGGCCAACCATAGCAACATTGATCTTCTTTTGCGTCATTTGGATGAGAGGTGGTAGTGAGGACTGAAATTGGACGGTTTTTCTCCATTGGTAGTGTGGCAATGCAGCCCTTTTTGTGCCATGATAAATTGCGCAAAAAAGATGAGGTTTTTTTCACTAGCGGATTTCGATGCCACAGCAAACCAAGCCAAAGAAGCAACGGAAGTCAGTTGCCTTGTTGATTGAGACCTCGAATGCGTATGCTCGCGGATTGCTGGAAGGTATCGTAGAATACCAGCGGCAGCGAGATAGTTGGTCTGTATTTCTCCCCGAACAAGAGCGAGGCGCGACGCCGCCGAGATGGTTGCGCAATTGGAAGGGAGACGGGGTGATCGCTCGTATCGAAACGGCTGAGATTGCCAAGAGCATCTCCAAACTCCATGTTCCGGTGGTGGACCTAAGTTCGTCCAGACGCGTTGCAGACATACCCTGGGTAGAAACGGACGATGAAGCCATTGCAACTTTAGCGTTTGATCACTTGTTTGAACGAGGTTTCCGACAGTTTGCGTTTTGTGGCCCAAAAAACTTCAACTGGTCCACGTGGCGAATGGAGCATTTCTTGAAGCGCTGCCAACTGGCCGGCGTCCCGTGCGATTGCTTCCAAACGGACTCGCCGTATGCAAGATCACCCGTCAAGTCCGCCAAGAAACCTTCGCTTGAAGCTTGGTTGACCAAGCTGCAGAAACCGACTGGGATGTTATGCGCTTATGACATTCAAGCCCAGATTGTGTTGGACACTTGTCGGAACATAAGCTTACCCGTTCCAGAACAAATTGCCGTGATCGGGGTGGACAATGACTCTCTGTTATGCGATCTCTCGCATCCGTCGTTGACAAGTGTTGCACCGGATGCTCGCGGTGCAGGCTTTCACGCGGCGCAGTTGCTGGACGACTTAATGAACGGAAGGGTTGAGAGCGGCATGTCATCGCTTTTAATGAAGCCGCTCGGTATCGTACAGCGGCAGTCAACGGATATCACGGCGGTCTCGAATGACGATATTGCGTCCGCCATTCGATTTATTCGGGACCACGCTTGCGACGGCATCAACGTTGGAGATGTTCTAACGCATGTCCATCTCTCGCGTCGGACGCTTGAGTCTCAATTCTTGCAAGCGACAGGCAAGACACCGCACGACATGATCGCGACGATTCGAATCGATCGCGTGCAGAGATTGCTGCAGCAGAGTGAGTTGTCGCTGGACGAAATTGCAAAGCACGCGGGATTTGAACACACCGAGTACATGAGCGTGGTCTTCAAGAAACGCTTTGGCGTTTCGCCGGGAAGATATAGGAGGCAGACAACGTAGGCCGGTACGCTCCGCGACCGGCGGTCCGTGTAGTCGAAACCGCAGGAGCTATCTCCTTCTAAACAACGTCCGACTCGTTGGCTGTTGGCTGCCGATGCTTTGAAATATCGATTCAAAGCGTGGCATGCAATCGGCGTTAAGATACAGGACATCCGTCGGCGGAGCGACGGATCTACGTGGGCCGGTTCGCTCCGCGACCGGCGGTCCGTGTAGATGAAACCGCACAAAGTATTTCCTTCTAAAAAACGTCCGACCCGTTGGCTGCCGCTGCTTTAAAATATCGACTCAGATCGAGTCATGCAATCGCCGTTAAGATACAGGACATCCGTCGGCGGAGCGACGGATCCGCGGCATGCGACCGGCTGTCCGTGTAGATGAAACCGCACAAACTATTTTCACCCGAGCAACAGCCGGGTATCCCAACTGCCTGAAGATCGAGATAAAATACACGATCTTTCAATGCCTCAAGACCAGCAAATCATTCAAGGAGAAGTCCAAATGTCTAATCCATTCGCAGATCTGCAGTTCTTCGATCGAAAAAGAGATTTCACCGTGGTGTTGAAAGACCTACCCCACTGGGCACAAGCCGGTACCATCTGTTTCATCACTTGGCGAACTGCAGACTCGCTTCCAATTTCCGCGCTCGAAAGGATTACGAAAGAGAGACGGGAACTGGCGATTTCGAATCAACTGAATCCTAATTCCGATTGGAAATCTGCTATTGCGGATCTACCACCGAAAAAGCGAGCGGAACTGCACTGGGCCGCCTTCTTGTTATGGGATGAACATCTTGATAATGCTGCGGGCGCTTGTGTTCTTCGGCAAACGGACATGTCCAAGATTGTTTTAAAGAGTCTGCTCCACTTTGACGGGGACCGCTATGTATTGACAGACGCTGTAGTCATGCCCAATCACGTCCACTTACTTGCTGCATTCCGAGATGAGGAATCACTTGAGAAACAGTGCACATCCTGGAAGCACTTCACCGCTACGGAAATAAACAAGCGAATGCACCAAAGCGGTGAGTTTTGGCAAGTAGATCAGTTTGATCACTTAGTGCGAGACCTTGAAGACTTCGAAAAGTATCGTGCTTACATTGCGGACAATCCCACAAAAGCTGGTCTCAAGCAAGGCAGTTTTCATTATTATTCATCGTAGGCCGGTTCGCTCCGCGACCGGCGGTCCGTGTAGATGAAACCGCACGAGCGATCTCCTTCCAAACAACGTCCGACCCGTTGGCTGCCGCTGCTTTGAAACATCGACTCAGATCGAGTCATGCAATCGGCGTTAAGAAACAGGGCATCCGTCGGCGGAGCGACGGATCTACGTGGGCCGGTTCGCTCCGCGACCGGCGGTCCCTGTAGATGAAACCGCACGAGCGATCTCCTTCCAAACAACGTCCGACCCGTTGGCTGCCGCTGCTTTGAAACATCGACTCAGATCGAGTCATGCAATCGGCGTTACTATGCAGGGCATCCGTCGGCGGAGCGACGGATCTA
>JANMLD010000100.1:0-4699 GCA_031372345.1 Pirellula sp. | reverse complement strand
TCGGCAGGAGCCTCGCCCTCCAAAATAACGACTTGTCAGGAAGATTTCAACATGCCGCTCGCCTAACAATAGTATCAAGGCTTCTGAGCGAGAGCCTCGCTCAGCTACATAATCCAGCACCTTTCGGTTTGCCTCGATGGTTGTCTTTGGGCTAGAATACAGAAACCTCCAAAGTGGAGCTCCTACCCAATAAACACCGCAATTGTTGCGAGCACCTCCCACCCTTTGGCTCTGCCAATCCACCCTTTGGCTCTGCCAATCCTTCGCAACACTGCTTTCCATAATCGTGACTTGAACCATACCATTTCAATCCATCGCTTCGTCCGAATGCCTAAGGCGACCGCCAGCACGCTGTCCATTTGCCTTGGTGCTTTCTTTTGTACAAGTCTGCTTTTCTGCCAGGAATCGCCCCTCGACATCCGACTTACGCAGGAATGGACAGAGGTGGTTCGGCCCATTCTGCAAGAGCATTGCGGCGAATGCCATATGCAGACTTCCAACGAGGGTGGCGTCAATCTTGAAGACTACCAAGATCTTGAAAAGATCCGGCAACACGCGAGCACTTGGGAACAAATTCGCGGGGTTATTCGTGCAGACGCGATGCCGCCACCCGAATCTTCAACCCTTAAGTCGGCTGATCGAGAAAAGTTAATCGGTTGGGTTCAATCGGCACTTCACGAGGTGGATTGCGGATGCGCTCCAACCCCTCCAAAAGTGACGCTACGGCGTTTGAATCAAGTCGAATACGACAACACAGTGCGAGATCTTCTTGGTTTGGATCTTTCACCGTCGAAATCGATCGGATTTGTGTCGGACGATGTCGGCAATGGATTTGACAACCAAGGGGAAGTGCTGACGCTGCCACCGATCATGTTGGAGAAGTACCTCCAAGCTGCGGCCTTTCTCTCTAAGGCCGTAATCGAGACCGATCGCGAATCCTTTCGCAAACAACGCTTCGAAGGCCAGCAGCTTGCGTATTCCGAAATACAAACCATTCTGTTGAATCTTTCGGCGGGCAAATACAACCTGAGCGTTCGCATGCGATTTGGTGATAAGCAACCAGACAATTGCAAAGTCCGCATCGCAGTCGATGGCGAATCCATCGCCGAGTTGGATGTTTCCTCTAAGGACGAAAACTTCAAGCAAGACATTTCGTTCGAGAAGGGTGAGCATAGACTATCCATCGAATACTACGACGACGCCAATCCTGAAAAGCGGACCGACGCGAGTCGAAAACTGATCATTGACTCGATTCGAGTCAACGGTCCGGAAACCGGCGAGCCGTCGTTTCCCAAACATCACGAAGCCATTGTCATTGCTCATCCAGACCACAAAGACTCTCCGGAGGGCTCGCCGATCGGCTTACCCGAAGCAGCCCGCCGGGTATTCGATCAACTCCTTCCCAAAGCTTATCGTCGCCAAGTCACGACCGACGAACTTCAAGCCGTAGTTGGCGTGTGCGAAAAGGCCGCAATGGCAGGCTTCAATTACGAAGAGTCGATTCGCTTTGGGTTGCAGGCCGTTCTGGTATCCCCCCACTTTCTATTTCGTTCGGAGAGCAATGAATCGGGAGAGCTAGATGACCATGGTGTGGCCTCGCGACTATCTTATTTTCTATGGTCAACCATGCCGGACGAGGCGCTTTTTAAGTTGGCTCAGTCGGGAAAGCTGCGAAACCCCGAAGTATTGAAAGAACAGATTGCTCGGATGCTTGAAAGCCCTCGCGCCGAAGCGTTGTTAAAGGGGTTTTTCGGCCAATGGCTTGGTCTGCGAAACCTACCCAAAATTGAGGTGGACCGGGAGAAGTTCCCGAGTTGGAACGAGCGCTTGGTCTGGGCCATGGTCAAAGAAACGGAGTTGTTTTGCGCTCACCTTTTGAGGAAGGGCAGCATCGATGAAATTGCCGATGCACCTTACACTTTTATGAACCCACGGATGGCCGAGTTCTATGGAGTCCAGTTCGAAGGAAAAAATCCGTCGGACCTGTATCAAAGAACTTCAGGAAGACGAGGGACGAGCGAGCGTCGGCAGGGACTTTACAACGACGAGGAAAAATGGATTCGAGTCGACCTGCAGAACAACCGAAAAGGCTTATTAACCCACGCGTCCGTCCTCGCCTTGACTTCGAACCCCACTCGAACTTCACCGGTTAAGCGAGGGAAATGGATCCTGGAAAATATCCTAGGGGATCCACCTCCCGCCGCCCCACCTGGAGTCCCCTCCCTCGACCAAGCGGAGCATCAAAAAGACGCTTCCTTGCGAGAGCGACTGGAAATTCACCGAAGCAATCCAAGCTGTGCTGGCTGTCATAAATTGATGGATCCTATCGGCCTGGGACTGGAGAACTTCGACGTTATCGGTCGATGGAGAGAGCTTGACGGCAACAAGGCCATTGACGCAAAAGGACAATTAGCGGACGGGCGGGCCTTCGAGGGACCAGCGGAATTGGTAGCTCTGCTTTCCACCCGAAAACCACAAATTACGGAAAATTTTTCAACTAGAATGCTAACCTATGCCCTCGGGCGGGGTTTGCAAAGACAAGACAAGTGCGACATCGACCGTATCGTTGAGCACGCCAATCAAAACTCGCGATCGATTCGTTCGATTGTCGAGGCCATCGTCTTGAGCGATGCCTTCCTTCAAAAACCCCACCTCAATCCAATTGGAAAACTCACCGATGCACGATAAGGCCCTCCATCGATCGTTCAAGCAGCGACAACTAAGCCGCAGGACTTTGCTTCGCGGAGTGGGTGTCGCACTCGCGTTGCCCTGCTTGGATTTGATGAAGCCTGCGGTGGCCGCTATGGCAGAAAACGGAACCACTGCGCCCACGCGACTGGCTTGGGTCTTTTTCCCTAACGGCACCAATGCCGAGAGGTGGTTTCCCAAAGGCAAGGGTACGGATTGGGAACTTTCGCCGAGCCTTGAACCGTTGGCAGAATGCAAGGCTGATTTCAATGTTCTGAAAGGTCTTGCGCAGGTCAATGCGCAGTCGTTGGGAGATGGTCCGGGCGACCACGCTCGAAGCGCGGCTGCGTTCTTAACCGGTGCTCACCCCTACAAAACAGCTGGGTCTAAAATCAAGGTAGGCCGCAGTGCCGACCAGATCGCTGCGGATGAGTATGGTCGCGCAACGCGACTCGCTTCGCTTGAACTCGGCACCGAGGAAGGAAAAGATGCCGGCTCGTGCGATTCGGGCTATGCGTGTGCTTACTCAAATAATATTTCGTGGCGATCCGAAACGCTGCCAACGGCCAAAGAGATAAATCCGCTTCGAGCCTTCCAACGCCTCTTCGGTACTGCAGGCTCCACCGACGCTCGCTTGCGGGCAATGCAGTCGAACATCTTGGATTTCGTAACGGATCAGCGAAAGCACTTGGATCGCATCTCTGGTACCGACGATCGAAGGAAGCTGGACGAGTATTTTACGAGCGTTCGCGAAGTCGAACAGCGTATCAATCGTTTCTCAGTCCCTGTCGCTTTGCCCGATGGAGTGGTCGAACCAAACGGCAAACCCAGCAACCCAACGGAGCATATCCGATTGATGTACGATTTGATGGTGCTAGCCTTTAGGACCGATACAACTCGAATTGCAACCTTCATGTTGGCCAACGAGGGGAGCAATCGCGCGTTCCCGATGATTGAGGTCAAAGATGGCCACCATCAATTGTCCCACCACGAGAATAAACAAGACAGTATCGAAAAGATCGCCAAGATCGATCGCTACTATTCCGAGCAATTCTGTTACTTCCTAAAGAAACTCAAAGAAACCCCAGAGGGGGACGGCAACTTGCTGGACCATTCGATGATTGTCTACGGAGGTTGCATCTCGGACGGCAATCGCCACGATCACCACGACCTGCCGATTTTGCTGGCCGGAAAAGGTGGCAACCGCATTCAGACAGGACGTTTGCTAGAGTATCCGCAGTACACGCCGCTCAACAATCTGTTCTCGTCCATGCTTGAAACAGTCGGCATCAACGATGTGAAATTCGGAGACGGAACCGGGCAAATCAGTATTTAGGCGAGCGGCAGATTGGAATATCCCAACCCGATGCGTAAGCGAGGGACAATTCCGCAGGTCCCTCACTTACGTATCGGGTTATGATCGACTCCCCAGGACCAAGCGCTGTAGGAACAAGCGACTCGGCTTGTATCAATTGAAGGGGCAGAAAGCCGAGAAAACTGCACTAGTTCTGTGCTGTTTTTTGGAACAACTCAATCCGGCAACCTAATTTAGATCGCCGCCGCGTCTGACATTGAGACCGTTCCCCTTTTTTGATGTTCCCACACGCCAAAACTCAGACAGCCATGTATCCATTCAAAGTAGTACTTATTGGCCACGATTAACCCAGTAGGTGCCTGGCACGAATGGTGCTGTCGAATTTCGATTTGCGCGTAAGTGATCTAGCGGCTGAATGCAAATTTTCAGTAAAATTCGCCAACCTTGGTGATTGATCTGGTACTAGGTCCCTTGCCTTGGCTATTTTGGAACTCCCTCCTTGGTATTGTGCAAAAAAAATCCAAGGAGGGATTTTACTTTGTCTTCTATACCATCTTCCTTCGGCAAACGCTCGTTCACTTTTCAAGATGCATTACAAGGTTTTTTCTTCACGATGATCTCCCGTTCGAATCAATGCTTGATAACGAATGGATCCGAGAAGTCTTTCGAAAACACCAATCGCTATTCGGTGGCATC
>JANMLD010000035.1:0-22633 GCA_031372345.1 Pirellula sp. | reverse complement strand
GAGACGGTGGTATCGCTACGGATTCTTCACGCTGCTCTTGGGTTGCCTATGCTTGGGAGTCTTCACTTTGTTTGTGATGACGCAAGCGAGATCCAGCGCTCAAGCGGAACAGAATCGTGCACTTGTAGTGTTGCGGGACTCAGAACAAAGGACTGAGTGGCCTGCAGTAACATCCAATCCACGTTTGGGCAGCGTGGGTGTTCCGATACCTTTCAATCAAGTTGACTCATATGGCCTCGATAACTTCGCAAATCGTGAAGTTGCCCCCTCAGGTGCACTTCCCCAGCCAGCAAATACCGAGCCCGCTCCCGTGAGGATGCAGGCTGTCACTCGGATGGTTCAGCAACTCCAAACCATACCCTTCGTAGATCCGGTAACTGGTGTAAAGACATTGACGCAACGCTTCGTCAATATTCCTGTTACGACGATGGAGCCAAGCGGTACCATGGCTCCTACTTTAGACTTTCAGCCTTTGGAAGCCGAAGTCCAAAGACTTTCACAACGGTTTCGTGCCGCGGATATCAAACAACGTGACAGTCTCAACGAAGCATTATCTCGGAAGTTAACCGAGTTGTTTGATGCTAGACACCATGAGCAAACATCGCGAGTCGAAGCGCTCCGAGCCGAAGTTCAACAGACACAGGAGCTACTGGCCAAACGCTATCAACTGAAATCACAAATCGTCGATCGACGCCTCAAGGAACTTACAGGACAACGGGACGAACTAAGTTGGAACCCAACTGTTGCGAATGCACTCCCAAATATGGGACCAAACGCAACTATCTCAGGAGGAACTGGGTACCTACCAATGGAACCGTTGGGCAATCCATACCTCCCCGATCTTGAGGAGTCTAGAGATTCACCTAGCTTGATACCAACGCCAACCACTGATCTTCCGGCTCCGATATCAAGCAATCAAGAATTGCGTCCAACGCTGGGGCCGATTTCAACGCCCTTTGATGTACCCAAGTTTGCATTCTCAAATAGAAATGCACCAAGCTTTGGCTCAATCGAACCAGGAGCAACTACGGATGCTCCCTCTTCCAGCCTGCCACGCCCTTCGCTTCCTTTCGCTCCTCAACCCTCAACCCTCAACCCTCAACCCAACAACTCAGTTCCTACCACTGGCGAACCGACCAACAGCCCTAATGCAATTGCCGGAACGTCTTCGGACCCTCAGCGGTCGTTCATGAGCATTGGCTTCAAATTAAAGAAGCTCATCAAGGATTTGGCGGAACTCAACGCCAACAACTCGGAATCAGGGGCGAGCAAGGCTGCCATCAACTTAAAGAACGCGATCGATGAAACTCGCTCAGTCTGGGATTTTGAAAAGTCTTCATTGCAGTTGGAACTAGAGACGACTGAGTCCGAATACGGAATCGTCAAAAACCAACTAGAGCGTACGATTGAAATTGCGATTGCTGAAAAGGCGCGAAATGTAGCGGGAGTCTCTTCCAACGATTTGGCCAAAACCGAGCTTTCCAGTTTGGAGATTGAACGTCAGTTGCTACAGCTTCGCTCTCGCTTAGCAAGTTTCAAGAAGTCGCTTGCTTGGATGGCGAGATTCGAAGAAACGGTGCTAAAGCAAGATTAATTAGTCTTGCAAGGGTAGCATGAGATAAGCTCGTGTGGTTCGTCCCAGGGCGGTAGCGATGGGCGTGGGAAGTTTCGCAAACGTTTCTAGCGAAGACTATTCACAACCCGACGCGTAAGTTTTGAAGTTGCACGCTTAGATGTATTTCGGGCCAAAGGCCCAATCATTTACCTAGCCCAGGCCAACGGCCTGGTTGACATGCAAACACGATAGTAGTTAGGGCTGAAGGCCCGGCGATTTGACAAACGGACGGGCCTTCAGCCCTAACATAATTGCGTTTTGCCTAGTCCCAGGCCGTTGGCCTGGGCTAGGCAAATTACCGGGCCTTCGGCCCTAAACGCAATTGCTCAACTTAAAAACGCGTAAGCGAGGGTTTGCGGCAAACTCCCTCGCTTACACGTCGGGCTACCAAAAGCAGTCTGCTTTGTTTGTGAATCGACAAAACGCAATACGCTAGAAAGAACTACATCCACAATGAACGAACTTTATGAATAATCCACGCGGGCGACTCACCACGCCCTTCGTAACCTCAGGGACGTGCCACACGTTGCGCGTCAGCCACACGTTGCGAGTTTGCGATGCGCACTTTCGCGGAGCGAAAGGCGACATTAGGCCAATGACTTCGGCTTGACCGAGCCGATGACTTGCCCTTTGCTCGTTTGCGTTTTTTCATAATCAACCCAAGCAGTACCTGCTGGTCCTGGCAAACGATCCACTCCAATTAGCCCGAGTTGGCCTAGCTCGCGAGCGTATTTGTAGTGAATGTTGTCCTTGAGTCTGGCGTCCAATTCTAAACCCAATCGCTTGCAGTCAAGCGACGCCGAATCCGATTCGATCTGCAATCGATAATGGCAAACCGAGCTCAAGCCCTTACTTGCAGAATCTTGTGGAATCGCTAGAAGCATAGCAAAGGATGCGGTGATACTTTGTTCGGCCAACGTCCGATCGATACACTGCTGTACAAACGATTCTTGTAGTTTTTCGCCGACCAGATCCGTTGTTTGATTGCTCCTTCCGACAAATCGCAGTAAGGGACACTGATTCAACTTGCCTGTGACCTCGACGATGTCGTGCAATGGATACCGATATAAGCCTCCGCCAGTAGTAACGACCACCGTGTACTGCTTGCCCACACAGAGTTCGTCTGCCAGGTAGGTTTGGCCATCGGTTTGCGGATATGGGAAGAATTCGAAGAAATGCGAGCGGATGGCCAGTGCACATCCGTCATACCCGACTACAGGGAATGAAACGCAGCCTTCCGTTGCAAGCAGACCCTTGGCTTGAAAGCGCACGCCAGCCATCTGGGATTGCAAACGCGACGCCAGGCCGCTGGAACTTCCATCCATCCAGCAACTGACGAGCGCTAACTTGGGCCAAACCCGCCGGTAAATGGATTCCGCTGAATCGGTTTTCGAAAAAATATTCGAAAGTTGTCTCGCTCTTCGGGGATTCGGGACCTGCAAGGCGGGGTGAAGTTCGGCTGCGTGCGAACTACCGCTTCCGTTGTGAATGTCTCGGAGAAGAGACTCGCCCTGCATTGGAAGTTGATCCAACAACGCCGACAAGAACGTCGGGCTCCAAATGGAAATGAGAGAAAGTTCGCTGGCCCGCAACAAGTACAAGAGTGTCAAATAGCGGAATCTCTCGATATCCGACTCTCTTGCAATCGACGAAGGGACCGCCAAGACGCGCCGCGCTAGCCATTGTTCGACCAATCCTAAATACTCGGTGTCGTCATCGAATCCGATAGGAATTCCCGAATTGGTTGATTGTCTAGAGAGCCCGGCTGGCGAAATCGACCAGTACGCTAGGCCACGCCGGACTTGTGGCACTTCCCAATACAGATTGCCGATCCAACTGGATACCATCCGTTGATACTCATTGCGTAGCGATTGCGGATACGGGATCCACTTGGTCGCTCGCGTCGAACCACTCGTCGGCTGCAACAACAGGACGGGATCCCGCGTCAGCACACTCGTCCTGCCTTCCGATATTGCGGCAACCGCAACCTCTAAGTCGGATTCGATCATCAGCGGCACGCGCTGCTCGTAGGCTTTGGGCGAGTCGATCGAGGCAAAACCATGACGCATCCCGAACGTGGTGTCTTGATTGCGACGAAGCGTATTCTTTAGATACGCGGCCTGCGTCTCCTTCACGCGTTTGGTGTCCGCCACAAAGCGTTGCCATTCTGATCGGCATCGCAGCATCCAGGCCGTGTTGATTGCATAGGCCGAGATGCTCATCGAGTTCCCGTCGTCGACGCTGCCGCAATGACTCTGTAAGCGACCGAGGTGAAATTTTGTCGATGCAGTGGTGCCAAGCAGCAAAGTTCGTCACCCAACGCGTGACCTGGATTCGATTCCACGAAGAACGCGACATCGGGATCTCGTAGTCGATGGCTCAAAACAGGCGCGACTTCAGCCCGAAGGTGGCAGCCATGCTCAGTAGCCCGAACAATTCCTTGTGTCGCATCGAAACGATCTCCAAACTTCCTTTCGGCCAATGCACGTATTAAGTTGGAAAACTCTGGAGGAGTGACGACCCCGTGTCTCGGGTAAAACTCTCGGAAGAACAATGAAAGATAGCGATATGTCTTGTACCCTTTGGAAATGAGAAACCAATACAGTTTCTTGCCCGGGAAAAGGTCGATCTGTTCCAAGGCCAATCTTCCCCAAAGACCGGCTAAGTCATTCCTGCCACGATACGCCGCAGCAATGATCGTGTCGCCAGAAAACAGCGTTAGGGAATCGAATTGGCCAGGGACTTGCAAGAGGACCTGCGTCGAGAATCCGCAAATTTCTCCAGAGGGCGCTCTAAGGGTTATCACCCAATGCTTTTCCGATAAATCGCGATGAAAATCCCTTGAAGAAACTCCTTCATAATAGGTTTGCATGAGAACAAGCATCTGTTCCCGATCGCATGCGCTCAACGAGTCCGCCAACTCGATTTGGCTCGACAACGCTTCGCTTTTTGCACTGGCAATAGACATTTTACAAACAACCTAGTTCCAAGTAGATCAAACGATCCCGATTGTACTTTTTGCATTGCATGGGGTCCCAGCTTACTAAGTATACGCCGGTGGTGTACACATGGCTTGCACGGGATGCAAACGATGCGGGCAGCGGGCACCGGGAGTCAAACCCCAAGAGCAGACGACAGGGAGTCTTAGAGTAGGCGTCGCAGGCCCTGGAAACAAGCAAATCAGCCACTTCGGCTCTGTCGTTCCGGACAACCAACAATGAGCCTACGAAGTGCTCCAACACTTCTCCTGGCTTAGGCAATTTAGGATCCCTTTTCCAAGCGGCCCAGGCATTGTACAACGGCCTACACAAACGCAGCCACGACGCGTAGCCTTCGACCACCACTTGCTTAAAGGCAGATTGATCCCAAAGGGCAAATGTACCGACAATGTCACCCTTCTCCCATGCCACGAATAGATGCGATCTCTTCAACCCTCGCAAGGTTCCCGTTTTAGGATCAAAATCCTCGATGCGGTAATTTGGAAACAGATTTCGCTTAGCCCCAACGGTATTCAAATAGTCTACCACCAAACCAAGTTCGGACTCATGTACAGGTCGAACCTCGACACCTGGAATAGGCGTCGATCGACATCGCCGCATGGATAGGGAGTAGGTATTCCAGGTGGCGATGCGATGGTAGTGAGGAAGCCCCGCTCGTCCCCCCAACAATGTCTGCTCGGCCGCGGCGTTGCCATCTGCAATCGTGGTCACATAGTATTTTGTCTGAAAAGAACCGTTGGGATCGCTATCGAGTCGTTTGAAAAACCGAAAACCACGGGCGACTAGGCCGCGCCGACGATGCTCTTCATCAAGTCGCAATGTGCTAAGATAGCCGATGCGCTCCACCTGACCATCAACAAAGCGTTCGCGGACGGATCGCGATCCGAGACCGACGATTCTATCGTTCTCCAAATCGCGGCAAACGATCGTTTGAGATTCGTTTCCATCCAATTGGCATGCATCAAAATAGGCAGGCTCCCGCCGAAAGCTGAGCGAGATTTCGCCTGACATCACATTGCGAGCCAGGAGCTTCCGCAGTTGCATGTCATCGTCAGGCCGTGCAAGCTCAAACTGAAAACTTGCCAATCTCGGCTTCCTCGGCTTTGAGTAGTTTGCCCGTCCAAGCTTCATCCCCCAAAGGCAAACCATTGCGCCCCTCGGTGTCCCAATGATGCATGGCGTTGATGGCCCAAAAGTTCAACCACATAGTAGGATCGCGGTAGTTGACGCGGTGCATCCCGCGGCTAGCGATACTGCCCCAAGAGTAAAACTCGCGGCGAGCTTGCGTGCAACGGGACTGCAATTCCTCGGGACTAAAGTTTGCTGGCTGAAACGGAATCATGCTATAGCGATAGCGGTCGTCGAGCCACCAAGCGTCGTAGAGCATGCGTCCCTCGCCTTGTAGTCGCTCATAGAGCGGCGTTCCTGGGAACGGCGTAATATGATTGAAGGCTGCAATAAACAAGCCCTCTGTTCTTGCGAAACGAAGCGCGGTTTCAAACGTTTCTGCCGTGTCGGAGTCGTAGCCGAACACGAACGTGCCATAGACTCGCAGGCCATATCGCCGCAAATTGGCAATGGCCTGTCCGGGCCCCCCTTTCATCAAGTTGAAACTCTTGTTCATCTCCTTGAGTGAACCAGGAGAAAGGGACTCAAGGCCAATCAGTATTCCCTGGCAGCCGCTTCGCTTCATCAGTTCCAACGCTTCGTCGTCAAAGGCGACGTTGATAGCGGACTGACTGACCCATCGAATTTTAAGTGGTATCAAGGCCCTCATCAACTCCTTGGCTTCGTCCAACGATGAAGTCAGATTGTCGTCGATAAAGAAGATGAGCTGCCTGCCGTTGCGTACCCGTTTGACTTCTTCGATCACGCGATCCACCGGTCGATGATTATGAGTCGAATCAAAATAGGACTGAATGGCGCAAAAATCGCATTTGAAGCGACAGCCCCTCGAAAACTCAACCAAACGGAGAGGCAAATACTTCTTTCCCTGAAAAAGGGTTCGATCCGGCGTGGTGGTCAGCGACTTGGGCCTGGCCGCGGATCGATAGATTTTTCTCGGCGCTCCACTACGGTAGTCCTCCATTAATTCTTCAAGCACCTCTTCCGCTTCGCCGATCACGATGGACTCGCAATACTTTGCAACTTCATCGGGACAAAGGGTCGCATGGAATCCCCCCATGACAACAGGAATTCCACGCGTGCGATACTCGCTGGCAATTTGGTAGGCGCGTTTGGCCGTGTAGGTTTCAACGCTGATCATCACCAGATCCGTTGGCTCATCGAATGGGATTTTTTCCATGCGATCATCGTAGAATCGTCGCTCGACTTCTTTAGGTAAGAGCGCACTGAGCATGGCGGCTGGTAGAGGCTCCATTTGCCAGGTTCGCATGTAGCGTTTCATCCCGCGTGTTCGGCCAACGCACGGATGGATTATCGTCACTCTATATTGCTTGGTGATCACGAAACGGCCTCGAGTGTATCGTGCGTTCGACTCTGCGGCAAGAATTTTGCCAAAGGATCCATCCACGTGTCACAGTTGTAAAACTGATGAAGGCGGTGTGCGTAGTAGCGATAGCCCAGGTTCGTAGTCAACGCGATGTACCAGGGGGCCGCAGTATGTCGCAACCTGGACGCGATGCTCGACCATCGATAAGCGTACTTCCAAGCTTGTTCGGTGCCACGCATGAGTTGATTGACGGTCATGTGTGCAGGTTGGAAGACCGCATGTTGCCCATCGTACAGTTCCCAGTTCTTCGTCAAAATGCGTTGTTCCGACTCCAAGCGATGATAGAGCGCTGTACCGGGAAAAGGGGTTACGATGGCAAATCGAGGCAGGTCGATTTTGGCTTCTACAGCAAACTTGGCTGTTTTCAAAAAAACTTCTGGAGTATCGTCATCGAGCCCGAATACAAAACAACCTTGCAGGGCAATGCGACGGGCATGCAACCGCTCAACAACCTGACGATAGTCGTCGGGCGAGTTAAAGGCCTTATGGCTAGCCCGCAGGTTGACCTGCGAAATGGACTCGAGCCCCATTAGCAATCCGCGGCAACCTGACTTAGCCGCAAGGTCCAGTAGCGGAATGTCATCGCACAGGATGGTAGTTGCCAGACCATACCACTGAATTTTTAACGGTATCAAGGCTTCAAATAATTCGGCAGCATAGTCTTTGTGCGCGATCAGATTCAGATCGACGAAGATGGCTTGTTTGGCTTTTTGTTTTCGAATGTCTTCGATGACCAATTCGACGGGCTTGTGAAGTGGCTTGCGTCCCCAGGCAGCGGGAACGACGCAAAAATCGCAATTGTGAACGCAACCGCGGGTGGCTTCGAACACATTGGAAGTTAGATAACGAGAATTCGGCAGAACCGATCTATCAGGAAGCGGTCGATTGGCTAGGCTGAGCTTTGGACTTTGTGTGTAGCGCGGTTTGAGATTGCCAGCCGCGAAATCGCGGAGCAATTGCGGCCATTCGTCTTCCGCATAGCCAACCACAATACTATCTGCGTGCGGCTGAGCGTCGTCCGGTGCGAGAGTCACATGCGGACCTCCCATCACAACGGTAGTACCGCGATCTCGAAAAATTTTAGCAAGCTCGTAAGCACGGACGGCGGTCCCGGTGATGACTGTGATCCCGATCAAATCGACATCGAGATTGGTATCGATATCCGTGATACCTTCATCGATGCAGACGACCGAGGCCTCCAATTCCTTGGGAATCAATGATGCGAGCGTTGGGAGGGTCAACGGTTTGTATCGCAGCGACTTGCCAAAAATCCCACCGCGATGCCGATACAAGGGACCTTTTGGGGATAGGAGTGCAATCCGCATTCGATTCGATTTCATAAACAGTCTATGGATTCGACAGGGGTTTTGTAAAGCGAGCGGAGTAGTGAAGTATCCCAACCCGACGCGTTAGCGAGGGACAATTTCGCAGGTCCCTGGTCCCTCACTTACGTATCGGGTTACGATTGGTTGTATCGGGTTACGATTGGTCGTATCGGGTTACGATTGGTCGTTTTCACATCTCCGCCCGAATTATTGCACTCGTCGGCGGACAAACATGATTGTTCCAATAACGTAGCATACCATGGACCAACATGCGAAAATCCCACTTGGGACTGTAGTAATGATCGACCCCCCAGATCGGAAGAATCATTCCTGGCAATCGCATCAAATCTTCGAGCAGCAGAACTGCATCGTTCGGTCCGTGCTTGGCGAATCGCTTGTGCCAGATCTTAGCGTACCGCGTGGTTGCATGGCACCGCAAGGGGAATCCCACTGCATGGATCGCCTGGAGATGCGAGGGTAGATTCAATTCGAAATTGAGACCACCCGCGGGAGCTCGCGCAAGCTGCGTAAAGAAACGGTAGTCTCGTCCCCGCCAATAGAAAACGAGCCGATTGAGCCAATCGACAGGTGGTCTCGCACCAACCCAGTTGATCAAAGGGGTGCCAGACAGGATGCCGCCAATGCTGACCCAAAGTGAAACGTGCTGAAAACATTCTGGATCGTCTCGCAAAGCGCATTTGATATCCGCCGCGCCTTTGCTCAAGGAGACCATCAACGTAGTCTTATTTCCCATTTCGGTAAGATAGTCTCGCAAAATTCGACTGTTTTGCTCCAAGGTCCCAACGCTTCGAATGGGTACCCGAACAACGGGTACTCCCAGTTTCTCCAATTCATGCATGACCAGTTCGCCGCCGCCGCCAGTTGCCGGATATTCTTCATAGAAGGCCCCTGGAACCAACACGACTTTTTCTGGCAGCGAATAGTCTGAGAGCGAAGCCTTTTCCAACTGACGATGGCGATTCTCAAAAAAATCCGCAATGAATGGCCCTTGGTCCTTTGAGCTCAAAAGCCAAGCGTACAAAAGAGTCGTAGCAAAGTCACTACCATGCTGTTGATTCGCATCTTGGACGTCCTTGATGTCTAGGATGCCGCGGCCCGAGCGAGTTAGGAGTGCCTCCAATTCGCGTTTCGCGGTCTCAATAAGCCGTCGATCCTGAGAATCCAACCAACTAGCCAGCATGGTCCGCCGAACCTTTTGGTCGCCGAGTCATCAGGAAACCGAAAATGCCGCCAGCAATAGAAGCAACAACCGCCGTCGCGACGACACACGTTGTTAGCCAAGACTTAAACGCGGCCAATACCGGGTTTTCGAAAATGCTGCTTGAGACGTGGAAACTGGCGATCATCCATCGATCGTCTTGCTTGACAAGCGTTGCGGTCCATTTGCTTTGCAAATCCAGTTTGGTGCCGTTCATTAGCTCGAAGTGGTCATCAAGATTGCCGCATGCAATCGCTGCTCGTTCTCCATGGATCACCGAAAGTCCGTCGACGGTGAGTTTGCTCTTTACGTCGCGAACCACTCTCTGATCGCCATTGAGCATCTCGTCATAAAACGATCGAACCGCATTGTGGCCGCGAGCGCGAAAACCGTTCTGCCAAGTCGCAATCACCTCGGGATGGACATCTTGAAGAAGTGCATCTAGATTGCGAGACTCGTAGGCTGCAAAAAGCCTTTCTCGCAACTGACTCAACTCGGCATGAGCGGGTACGAGCTCCTGTCCTAAGCAAGCATTTTCAATGACTACCGTAAGCAATGCGGCGGCGAATACAAACGTAGCCAAATTACGCAGGCCCGCCGCAGGGCAACTTGCAAAGGAGTTGCATGTAATCGACGACCGCTTGGTCTTGGCTGATGAGAGTCTGAGGTTGAACATAACTACCTTTCATTCTTGGGATATCGGACCGCAAGAAACGTCGAATTAACAACGCTCGGATTCCTGTTCTAACTGGGTCGAGCATCGTTCGACCCAGCCCACTTTTGCTCTTACGGGCTAGGACCATAATATGCGCCCGTGTGCGTTGGGAAGTTTGAGGCTCGAGGAATAGCATACCGAATGTTTGTGCCCGCGGCAGCGTGGCACGCGCCAGAATTACGTTGCCGGCCCACTCCGTGATCTCCAGTTGTACCGTTGCTCCACCTGCCATTCGAGTGATTCGATCCGACCAAGAAACTCCTTCGATTTGAAAAAGATAGCTTGCGCGATGGACCATTGGATTAGGGTAGTCGATTTTCGGCTCGCTTATCAACCGGCGATCATGAGCGATACGAAAGTGCTGAATATCAACCGAATTGATGGAAATCATGTACCAAGGTGCTTCGACGACTTCCGTGAAGGTCCGGCTAAAGGCAAAGTCAGTGGGGGCTTCATCAAAATAGAAAGGCAAGTCGAAAAGGGGTTTAGGACCGTAGAAAAAATAGATTTGGCCATGCCTGACTTGGGTTGGATACGCGGTCTGTTTTGCGACGCTTGGAATCGCGTCGGTACAGGGAATATCTTTACAGACACCATCGATTCCATATTTCCACTGATGAAACGGGCATTCGATACAATCGTTGACCACGCGACCGTTACCGAGATCGGAGTGCATGTGCGAACAACGGGCATCCAAAACGGAGACTTGTCCACTGGATGTTTGAAACGCAACCAACCGCTCGCCCAAAAGGTCCTTGGAGATCGGCCCTCGTGCGATTTCCGAAAGCGAACCAAATCGATACCAAGAAGCCGGGAACAACGGAATCGAGCCCATATCCTGGATCGCGAGCCGTTCTCCTTGTCGCGGCGGTTGGACGGGTGGGTTCATGTGCATTCGACGAATTCTAAGGCGAGCGGCAGATGGTCGTATCCCAACCCGAAGCGTAAGCGAGGGATAATGTCGCGGGTCCCTCACTTACGTATCGGGTTGGGATGGCGTATGTGTTATCATGACGACTATGACGAACCGAGAAGTATACTCGATCCCGACCACGCTGAATTTGCTGATCCTTTGCGGCCAGATCGTTTGTTTCTTTGCGGTCATGGTTGCGACATCCTTGGCAACCCAGTGGTGGCATCTAGTAATCCTTTTCGCAGTATTTGCAATCCTTGGGAATTCGATCTATTCGATCATTCATGAAGCCGAACATGGAATGCTGCACCCGAATCGCACCGTCAATGATGGGCTGGGCGTCCTCATGGCAATTCTCTTCCCAGCCCCGTTCCACCTGATACGGCAAGGGCACCTCGGACATCATCGCCGAAACCGGTCGGACGATGAAGCCTTTGACCATTATTTCGATGGCGATCGTCCGTGGCTGAAATGGCTAATCTTGTACGGAATCTTGACTGGTTTTTATTGGATGCTGGTCGTCTTGTCGAATTTTGCGGTTTTGGTGGTGCCCTTTCTTTTCAAGCGCCGCTTTTTTGAATTCGATCGACCGAGCGCTGCGTTTATGGATGCGCTCAACCCTCGCGATTTTTGGCTCATTCAAGTCGAGGCCATTCTGGCTATCGTCTTTCATGGCGTCATGATGTGGAGCTTTGGTATTCCCCTTTGGAAATATGCGTTGGTTTACTTCGGGTTTGGGTACAGTTGGTCGGCCATGCAATACGTGCATCACTTCGGGACAAAACGTGAGGTGCTCAACGGCGCACGCAATCTTCGTTTCATTGGGTGGATCGATCGCGTTTGGCTTTACCATAATTGGCATTTGTTGCATCATCAGCGCCCCAATATTCCATGGATCTACCTGCCTCGGTTGTCGGAACAACAGCCCACACCGCGAGAATCGTTGGTCTGGCATTACCTTCGCATGTGGCGAGGTCCACGGTTTACGACAACGCGGATCCAAGAGCCCAGCAGCGTGTTTTCAAACATCGACGGCCAAGATGTTTGATTGGTTTGGGCAACGCATGTTCCGCTTGGTTCACGAGCGGAATTTGGTTTATGCATCCTGCTGGGAGGACCCGAGGGCAGATCGCATCGGACTGCAAATCGGGCCGACGGATCGCGTTCTTGTGATCACCTCCGCGGGTTGCAATGCGCTCGACTATTTGCTGGAGAATCCTGCCTGCGTTTATGCCATCGACATCAACTATCGTCAAAATGCGCTCTTAGAACTCAAACGAGCAGCCATTCAGACGCTTGACTGGTCAGACTTCTTTGCGTTTTTTGGATCTGGGCATCACATGCATGCACGCCAAATTTACCAGGACGCTTTGCGTCCGCACCTTGCCGAATGTTTTCGAAGTTTTTGGGATCGTCAGATTGGACTGTTTTGTGGTTCGACGAGTTTTTATTACCGAACCACCTCCGGCTATTTTGCAGCTTGGTTTCGATTTTATATCGATCGCGTGTTGCAAGTTCGAGAGCCCATCGAAAGACTGTTGGAAGCAAAAAGTGTTGACGAACAGATTGCCATTTACGAACGCGATCTCAAGGATCGCTTCTGGGGACCTTGGTTAGGCTTTGCGTTGCGGCGCGATTTCTTGTTGGCGCTCACTGGCATTCCGCCTCAACAGAGACGGCAGGTGCAACGGTTCGAGCCCAACATTCAAGCTTACATGCAGCGTCAAGCGGAACGTATTATTTATCATCTTCCGATCCGGGAGAACTACTTTTGGCGAGTCTACCTAACCGGTTCGTTCACGCCGAAGGTTTGCCCGCGCTACCTGGCGGCAGATCAGTTCGAGCACCTGAAGACGAATCTCGATCGAATAGTTTCGTACACCGGCAGCGTTGAGCATTTCCTCAAAAGCCATGACGGCTCTATTTCACGCTTTGTGTTGCTCGATCACATGGATTGGTTAACAGGATCGCGATCGCAGGAGTTGGCAAGTGAGTGGCAAACGATATTGGAGCGTTCGACTGCGGACTGCCGAATCCTGTGGCGTAGCCTGGGACTCCGAACAGATTTCGTTGATGACGTGAAAGTCTTACATGGGGGGACTTCGGTCCGTTTGGGAGACTTGTTGGCATATGATTCCGAGACGGCCGAGCAGATTCGGAGTCAAGAGCGGGTTACGGCTTACGGTTGCACTTGTTTAGCCGAATGGCGTGCTGGCGTTATTTCAAGACCACTCGCGTAGGCGAGCGGCAACATTGTTTATACCGGGAGGGAGAGGCACCTGCCGAACCAACGCCAAGCTCGGCAGGAGCCTCGCCCTTCCATTGGAAGCCTTGGCAGGTAGTTTTTAGTCTGCCACTCGCCTTAGGACGCTTATGTTTTGGTTCAAGAAATTCGTGCTGTTGCTGAAGTTTGTGAGCAAACCGATACGGGGGAGCACGCACGCGGAACGGCTTGAAAGTTTCTACGGCTATCAAGCCGAGCAATACGATGCTTTTCGTAAGCCGTTTTTGAGGGGCCGCGATGAATTGGCATCGCGATTGCAGTTCGGGCCAGGCATTCGGTGGTGCGATTTAGGGTGTGGGACGGGCTACCTGTTGCAGGCTGCTGGTCCGGCTGCGAAGGCATGTTCCGAAATCAAGCTCGTCGATCTTTGCCCATCACTATTGGCGGAAGCTGAAAAAAAGATTCTCTCCCATGGATGGAGCAACGCGGTCACCATTGCCGCGAATACAACGGAGTTTTTGCCCATTGGAGAAGTGGATATAGTGACGTTTTCTTACTCGCTTTCGATGACGCCCAATTGGTTTGCCGCGATTGATCAGGCGTATCGGATGTTGAAGCCTGGTGGGGTGATTGGAGTTGTCGATTTTTATGTTGCCCGCAAGCATCCAATTGGTGTCGATCATCAGCATCATCGCTGGTGGACGCGTCATTTTTGGCCTGCTTGGTTCGACATCGACAATGTCCGTCCGTGTGCGGACCACATACCGTATCTCTACCGCAAATTCGAGGTTTCTTGGTTCGTCGAATCGAGAACTCGCGTCCCTGGGATGCCTTGGTTATGGCCGCCATATTATGTTTTGATTGCAAGGAAACCGTAGGTACGTCGCTCCGCCGACGGACGGTCGCGACCTTTCCGACCCAAGTGCGATTTGTAGCGACTGCTTCGGCGGTTCGATGAGACGCATTCGGTTTCGCGCATTTTCTAGGCCGATTGGTGGGGTTTGGGATACCTATTTGCATGTGGCTAACTGTCCTTTCCGGTGTTTCGACTTGGAAGTCCCGTCTTTTTCTGCGATACTCTTTCGCATTCGGATTCACCACCCATTGAGGGGTGTGATCCGCCTTTTGGAGCTCATTGGGAGCCCAAATCCGAGTCCGTGACGATAAACCGGGCTCACGACAATTTTTGTGTGCATCGTTGGCTGGACAACTGGCCCGTTGCACGCTTGTTTTATTTGGGAGATTGGCTGAATGTACAAGAATTTAAACGCGACCGTATTGGGTGTTTCTGGACGACAAAGCGAGTTGATCGAATTGGCAATGACCTACGGGTTTCGCGGTTTGGACATCGATATCGTCGATTTAGTAAAGCGAACTCAGCGAAGTGAATTCGAAAAGGCAGCCCGCTATTTGCTGAGTGCAAAGATGTTGGTTAGCGGTTTTGAAACGCCAATTGACTTGGATAGCGACGAAGCGACCTTCGAAAAGACGCTTGCCCAATTGCCTGCCGCCATCGAAATCGCTGGCAAAGTCAACGCACGCGCTGGCTTCCTTAGGTTGCCCGCGGCGACCGACCGACTCCCATTCCACGAGTATTTTGACGTTCTCCGCAAGCGAGTAGATCGTATTGCCGAGATTTTCGCTGCTAACAAAGTAATGTTAGGGCTCTATTTTTCGACAGCCATCGAAAATCGCGAGAATCGCCAGTTCAAGTTCATTCAAGACGTGGACGGCTTTTTGGCCTTTTTCAACGCCTGCACCAACCCGAGTGTTGGTTTGGTCATCGACACATTCAATTGGGTCGTGGGCGGTGGGACTTTTGAACAGTTGGCGACCATTCCAGGCAATCGCATTGCGGTTCTACGACTGGCAGACACCGAAGTGCTCCCCACAATCGAAGACGCCAGCCTCAAAATGCGTCAATTGGCCGGTACGAGTGGCGTCATCGACAACGTGCGAATCGTCTCGGTCTTGAGCAAAGCTGGATTTGATGGGCCGATTACCGCATTTGGGCATGCGAGCAATTTCGGAGGGATGACACGCGATTCGATCGTGGCCAAGAGCCAGGATTCGCTCGACAATGTTTTAGCGGGTGCAGGCTTGCCCACATTCACAAGGCGACCGGATATGATAGTCGAATCCACTTCTCCGCTGGTCTTGGAAGACATCGGATTGGAAGCGTAAATTCGAACCAATATTCCTAGCAGTAATGCCTTGACCTTGAGGGTGTAATGACCAGACTGACGCTTCGTGTTGTTCAAGGGGCAGATCGTGGCCGCACTTACGCGGACCTGAAAACGCCGATATCTATCGGTCGCGAAGAGGGTAACTCGATCCAACTAAATGACGAACGAATCAGTCGATTTCATTGCAAGATCCAAGAAGACAACGACCATTTGGTGCTCACCGATCTGGAGAGCACCAATGGGACGCGCGTCAACGGTCAGGATTGCCAACTTCGAATCTTACGCTTCGGCGACATCATTTCTGTCGGTCGAAGCATGTTGCTCTTCGGAACGCATGACCAAATCAGTTCTCGCGTTCAAGAAAGCCTTACCGCGGTGGAAGAGTCGCAGAGGATCAAAAAGACCGATAGCGGCGATTTTGATTTAGACCCTGCTCTTGCGGAATCTGTGAGGGCGTTACGAGATCTGAATCAGCCACCGCAGTTGCCGGAGCGACTTAGTCCGAGCCAGGCCGCACAATTGGCTGAACTCTTCGAGTATTTCCATGCGAGAATCGGTGAAGTCGTGGATGTGGTCAAAATAAATGACAAGCGCGGTTCTATCCATGTCGATCTTGCGACTTGGCAATTAATGTTGCAACTCTATAGTCGCCTTTCGGAACTCATTCGCGGCATCGCGGATCCCGATTTCAAATTACCAGGCTAACGCTCTCTCCCTTTCGATAATCCTCATGGCTTCCCTTTTGAATTTCACCAAGATGCAGGGTGCTGGCAATGACTATGTCTACGTCAGTGGTTTCAACCAAGCGTTGCCCTTGGATTTGCCACAATTGGCAATTCAAGTCTCGGATCGACGCTTTGGCATCGGAGGCGATGGTTTGATTGCGATTCTCCCAAGCGAAAAAGCGGACGCCCGCATGCGCATGTTTAATGCCGACGGGAGCGAATCCGAAATGTGCGGCAACGGAATCCGTTGCGTCGCAAAATACGTCTACGATCATGGGATTTGCAAGAAGGAATCACTCACCATCGAAACGGGGGCCGGTGTGCTCTCGCTCGTCCTAACCGTCGCCAACGGAAGGGTTTCCCAGGTCACGGTGGATATGGGCCCACCAAGGCTTGAGGCCGCACAGATTCCGACAACGCTTGGCGCCAGCCCGACGTCTCATGTCATCAATTGGCATCTTGAGTTCCGGGGCCATCAGTTGTTTGCTACCTGTGTTTCCATGGGCAACCCGCATTGTGTGATCTTTGTTCCTGAAGCGACGGATGAATTGGTTCTTGAGATTGGGCCAATGATTGAACGAGATGATCGGTTTCCCAAGAAAACCAATGTCGAATTTGTTGAGGTGCTGTCACCGGGTGAGGTTCGACAACGCACATGGGAACGCGGTTCCGGAGAAACCTGGGCGTGTGGGACAGGAGCTAGCGCGGTTTGTGTGGCAGGTGTTTTGACGGGAAAAACCGATCGACAGATTCTCAATTCGCTGAGGGGCGGCCAATTGCGTTTGCGATGGGATGAACAAAACAATCACGTCTTTATGACTGGGCCTGCGGTCGAAGTCTTTTCCGGCCAATGGCAACTCAGCGAGTAATGCGGTTCCCCAATATCGACTTCCAACGCATGACCATGCGTTGGGGTGGGACGCTTTTGGCATTCGGAATACGAGCATGGATGCGAACCCTCGATTCTCGAATCGCTTGCTATGAACCGAAAATGGATCCAGCCGTTGCGGGGTTCGAGGGACCAGCCATTTATGTCGTATGGCACGAGTATCTCGCCCTGCCTCCATGCAATCGGCGCGGCTGCGATGTGACAATGCTCTTGAGTCAGCATCGCGATGCGCACTGGCTAACCGAGGTCATTCGACAATTTGGTGTTAAAACGGGTCGGGGGTCGACTTCACGCGGTGGCGTTCTAGCGATCTTGCAAATTCGACGCAACAACCGAGGAACTAGCCTCGTTATCACGCCGGATGGTCCCCGAGGCCCTAGACGCGAGTTGTCGAGTGGTTGTGTCTTCCTGGCCGGTCTCCTGGGAATTCCAATTGTCCCTTTGGGGTGTGGTTTTCATAGGCCATGGCGAAATACAGGGGCCTGGGATAAGTTTGCAATACCGCGTCCCAGTTCCAGAGCCCGCATCGTTCTTGGACCTGCTATAAAAGTTCCACGCAAATCGAGCAAAGAGGAAATTGAGGATTATCGACGCTACATTGAATCGATCTTGGTAGCGGTGACGGAGGAGGCAGAAACATGGGCGGCGGACGGGTCGCGACGAGTCGGCGAACGTGGGTTCTTTCCGGTACCTAAAGGAGCTATTGAATTGTGACAGGCTTTTTATGGAGCGATGATGCGGACGCCTTTTTCGGAGAAAAACCGAAAGCGATTCCGAGCAAAAGCAATCCGGCATCGAAGCCCGCTGGCAAGTCGCCAGCAAAGCCTCGACCGGGTACCAGTTCGGACGCTCCGCTCAGCGTAGCCCAACTCAACGCTTGGGTGAAAAATGCGATCGAACAAACGGTCCCTACCTTCTGGTTGGCCGGTGAAATCGGAAACCTCAATCAATCAGCCTCTGGTCACGTTTACTTGACGCTCAAGGATGCGACGAGTCAGGTTTCAGCTGTCCTTTGGCGATCGACCTTTGAACGCATCGGAATGGACCTTCGAGAAGGCATGGCGGTCTTGGTCCAAGGCCGAATCGAAGTTTACGGTCCGCGTGGCACTTATCAGGTGATCATAACTCGCATGGAGCAGCAAGGGCTCGGAGCACTGCAGGCTGCGTTTCGACGACTGCACGCCAAGCTCGAAAAAGAAGGCCTTTTCGCACCCGATCGCAAGAAAGCGTTGCCTGCTTTTCCAACTCGCATTGGATTCGTAACAAGTCCTAGCGGGGCAGCGATCCATGACTTCACGCAAGTCCTCAAGCGGCGATGGCCCGGTGCAAGTGTATTGATCATCCCTTCGCGAGTTCAGGGTGACGGGGCTGCATTGGAGATTGCGGAGGGAATTCGTGTGGCTGCTCTGCTGAAACCTGCCCTCGATGTACTAGTCGTGGGGAGAGGTGGCGGTTCGTTGGAGGACCTCTGGTGCTTTAACGAAGAAGTTGTTGTGCGGGCTGTGGCTGCGTGCCCGCTGCCAACGGTATCCGCCGTTGGCCATGAAATCGACGTTACGCTCTGCGATCTTGCCGCCGACGTCCGAGCCCTTACCCCTTCGGAAGCAGCCGAGAGAATTGTTCCAAGTCGTGACGAAGTGTTCGAAACAATTGCAGCGATTCAACGTCGACTCGACACGCTGCTTCTTCATCGCTTGAGTCAAGCTGAGCTGAGACTAAATTCGGTCGCAAGCCGTCCGGTGTTGCAATCGCCAGAACGGTTATTGGAAACGCCAACACAACTGTTGGATGATTTGCATGAATCGTTAGACAACATCGTCGACGGGCTCATGCAGTCGCGCACGGAACAGTTGGAAAGGGTGTCGCAGGTTCTCGACGCGATCAGTCCGCTCAAGACGCTTGCGCGAGGATACTCGGTAACCTTGAATGCGGAAAGCGACAAGGTGATCATGAGCATTGAACACGTGAAGCCAGGACAGCTAATCCGTACAAAGCTATCCGACGGCGAATTCGTCAGCAAAATCATTTAACCCCGATCCTAGACGGGTTCCAATGCCGTTCGTTGGATTTTAACCACGATTCGATTTCTCGAACGTCCATCCCGCCGACGCGATCGTCAATGACTTTGCCATTTAAGAAGAGGAATGAGTGAGGAATCGACCTAACTCCGTAGTGCCTGGATAACGCGGGGTTCTCGTCGACATCCATTATCACCACTTTGATTTCGCCAGAGGAAGTGCCCTCATACTCGGCTAATGCTCGATCCGTTGAAACACAAGGTGGACACCATGTTGCTCCGAACTTGACCAGTACTGGCCTTGTTTCCTGAGCGACCACAGATTGAAAGTGAGCGTCTGTCGACGGCTTGATGTTGCGTTTGTTGCTGGGCTGCAGATAAAGCAAAACAATCCCAACAAGCAATGCACCCACAATCCAATTACTATAGTGATGGATACTGGAAAGGATACTCTTCATGACATAGCTCGCAATCGTAAGATCGTACGCCAAACCTTCATTCGCTTTAGCTAAGTATACGCTTTCAGATTCGGAAGATCGATAGCGAACGTGGGCGACGTCGCTCCGCGACTCGCGGTCAGTGTAGTTGGAATAACCCAAACCAATCGCCTTCCCAATAACGATTCCCACCGATCTAACACGCGATCCTCGTTGGCGCTGGAATCATCGAGGACGTCAGTCGACGGAGCGACTGACCCACGTGGACTACTGACCTATGTTACAAAGTGCTTAAAAAAGCAATCAAGTCTGCAACTTGCTGTTCCGATAGGCTTTCCTCGATCCGATGCTTCTTATCTACCAATACTCCTCGAAGGCCATCGGCCCGGCCATCGTGGAACAGCTCTGGACCACGCTGCGAAACCCCTCGAAGACTCGGTGGATTGAAAAACTTCTGCCTGTTTTCATCTACCAAACCCACGTCATAAACATCGTGTGAAGTAAAAGTCGAACCCGTGTGGCAATCTGCACAGCCGCGTGTTTCAAACAACTTAAGTCCACGTGTTACTGACGCATCCGACGTCAATCCGCGCGCTTCGGAAAGCGAAACGACCGGCGGAAGTGCCTCCATATAAGCCGCTATCTGATCGACCTCGTCGTCATCCAGTTTGCGATAGCTGTGCATGGTCTTGCGAATCGATGAAACGATCTGGCCCTTCAGCTGTTCTTCGTGACCAAGCCATGTATAAGGTGCCGTCCCTTTGACCCCGAGCAAACTTGGTACTCGCTTGGGCGCACCATAACTCCGGTCGCCGAAATTGTCGGATAATTGGCCATTGGTGTGACCATCGACATGACACGACGCACAAGTTAACCATCGATCGTGAGACAGTGTCGCACTATGAAAGAGCTGCTCTCCCAACTCAGTTTCGGTCAACGTTCGCATGGTCCCTTGCGAAATAACACTCGCCACAGTAGCTCCCGCAACGTCCACTACACTTATCGTATCATCGAACTTGTTCGCAACGTAAACAAACTTGCCGTTTGAAGTCCAAGCGACCGCAGTTGGATATCGGCCAACTGGAACATACTGATACGTGTATGCATCGGTACGCCCCAGTGCCAACATGTCCGTTCCGCCTACGGAAACTGCAACCCCTCCCGTCTCAGCGTGAACCGACAGTGCGGTCGGCTCCGCCGATCCATTTCCTGGGACGCCAACCGGATTTACGCGCCCTCCAACGTAAATTCGATCGCCGCGTTCCTTCATAAGCAAATCGATTTCGATTAACCGAACATCGTTGGCCATCAAAACGCCCCAATGGATCTCGTTTTGATCGGTCCTCGAGAACTCATTCAACATGGCGTGCAGGGTGACGAGGTCTTTTCCATGAAGAGCCAGTCCTCGAATCGATGTCCCAAAGAAATCATGACTTATCATTGTGTGCCCATCGTTCGGATCCAATACTAGAAACTCCCTGCCAAAACTGTCCGCCACCGCCAATCCACGTCTATCGCCTAAATAAGTCATCATCCTTGGAGCAATCGGAACGTCCCAGACATGATTGGGCTTAATGGTTGTATTCGATGTCGACCTAGTTTCAATTTCCTCAGTCCACATCTTCATCTCGTCCGCCAAGTTGACCACCTCAATGCGCCTCGACCACAAACACGCAACGAATAGACTTTGAGTTTGCGGTTCCCAATAGAGTTTGACGGGCGAATGCGAGTTGGGAATCCTGGCTACTCTCTGTAGCGTTTTGCCGGACCACAAAAGAATATGCGTTTGATTCGATTTAGTCGAACAAGTTGCAATCCAATTGCCACCAAGACTTACCAACGAATCGAGAGACGCATCTAATTTAATGCAAGCGATTTTTTGGTTCGTGTGAGTATCGTAAACCTCCAACTCCCCGGATCCAGAACACGCTACGAGCAAATGTTCGTTGGTTGCGTCCAAAAGTAAATCGGCTGGCTGACGATATTTGGCTTCCTTAGCATCGGTATCCGCCAGAACTAGCTCAGGTACCAAGATCATCCAACAGAAAAGCGCTGTGATCCAGAAAACAATCAGTCCTTTAATGTCGTTTTTCAAATTCAATCTCCTGTTTGTTGAGCGGCGATGCAAAAACTACTAATCACAACCCGAAACGTAAGTGAGGGACCGGCGAAATTGTCCCTCGCTTACTCTTCGGGTTAGGATACTCCGAGCTGCCACTCGCCTTATTGCTTACCCACCGCTCTGCGGAACTGCTCAAACCCTGTCCTCACGGATTCTGGGGGACGCACTCGCGAGCCTTCTTCAAGGAATCCTTTTAACTCATCGTCCCGATCCAATACGTTTCGTTCTTTGCCATTGAACAAGCGTTTTCCGAGCGCTTTCATAGCCGCATCTAACTCTCGTTTCTTGTTCGGATCCGTCTTTGCAAATTCCTTGGCCTCGGACCAACGATCCAGAAACTTCTTCATGTCCTCTTCTGTCCACTTCAGCCGCTTGAGCAACTCAGGGTCTGGTTGATCCTTTTGCTGTTTCAAATAGTCTAAAGCCAAATCGGTAACCTTGTCGGCGTACTCTTTATTGGCAGGGTCTTCATTTTTTTCGATGTTGTTATCAGTTCCTTTGCTTGCACTACCAGAACTAGTGGCACCTTCTTTATTGAGTCCCTGCGATGGAGAGCCGGCCTTGCCCCCCGCAGGTTTTTCGCCAGCCTGCTTCTCGCCAGACTGTTTCTCGCCAGACTGTTTTTCGCCGGTCTGCTTCTCACCAGACTGTTTTTCGCCGGACTGTTTTTCACAGGACTGTTTATCACAGGACTGTTTCTCACAGGACTGTTTCTCACCGGACTGCTTCTCACCG
>JANMLD010000517.1:0-73153 GCA_031372345.1 Pirellula sp. | reverse complement strand
ACGAGTTCATCGATCAGGCCGACTATCCGACTGCGCCCATCGGGGTAACGAATTTTAATGTAAAAAAGCGACCGGTGATTAACGGATTTTGTATGGGCAGGTGCACTCTGGGCGAGTTCTTCGATTCCCTCAACTCTGTTGTGGGTGGCCAGCGTGATCCATTCCGAGTGCTCGCTCAATATTGTTGTTGGCAGATAGGGCTTCTCCCGATTCGCGGAATCGGGGGCATCTGGAAATTGCCGTGGATCGTGAAGCAACACCAAAGTATCTGGCAATCGAGAAATTTCGTCGTCCGAAAGTTCCAGCCGCTTCATGATCCGGGCCACGCGCTGGCGAAGTTCCACTCCCCGCTCCTTGGAAACCATGCCATTCAGTTTCTCGAAGACCGCCCACAAGTCGCGAAAGAAAATCAGCCGCCGAATCGCCGGAGCGGCTTCCATTTGTTCAAGGGGAAGTTGATCGATTGCGCCGAGCTTCTTGTGGATGGCCTGATATTCTGCTTCCCCATTTGAAAGCCGGCGGAAATCGGTCCAGGGCACATCGAAGGACAGTCGGTGATAGTAAGTTTCTCCGGTGGTGAAGGTGCGCACGAAAAACGCTTGGTGCACGCCGTCCCACGCGTGGTCCCCCTGTTCGCTGTATAAGGGGGTGTATTTTGTCACATCGAGAGGAGCAATCTGTCCAAGAATGCAACTGAGCAAGAACAACGAATTCACCATGATGGAACTTCCCAGCGAGCAAGAAACACATCCGAACCGTTCAGAGAATTCTACCGCGCGAGATGCCTGCACGGATTAACCCGGCGGCCAAGCTAACGGCCGACCACCAAGTACATGATAATGAATGTGTCCAACGGATTGGCCGCCGTCGCGACCGCAATTCATGACGACTCGATAGCCGGACTCGTGAATGTCGAGAAGTCTCGCCACCTTCTGAACAACAATTTGCAAGTGACCTAGCAGTTTTGCATCGTCATCCGTCGCATGGTCTAGCGAATCGATCTGCCGCTTGGGAATGACTAAAACATGAATGGGCGCTTGGCCGTTTAAATCATGAAATGCCAAGCTCAAATCATCTTCGTAAACGATTTTGGCAGGGATCTCTTTTCGTAGTATCTTCGAAAAAATGGTCTCAGGCATTGGGTGATTCCTCAACGTTGTTTACTGTGACTTGATTGGCGCGTTCAGACTTCTGCAATCGCGGCAGCTTTTTAAAACGATAACATAAGAAACGAAACGCGAAAGTATTTGCAATCACCAAACACAATCCAGAGGAAGCAAAAAGGAGTGTCCCAATTCGAGATTCACTATCCGTATAAAACAGGAAAGGTCCAAGTCCAACAAGCAACGCCAAACAAGACACGATGGCCGTTAATGCCATCGCTTTTCTGCTTTCAACAAGGTAACCCAATAAGAAAAACGGCAAAACAGCGCCGATCGGACTCCCTACGATAAGTCCACCCAACACCATGACTGCAAAGATGATTCCATCGAAACCCATCGGTTCGCCCTTAAAACGCATTGCGTTAGAAAGCAACACTGCGACAAGCGATATCAATATCAACAAATCTAAGATACGAACGTTGGAACGCATTTTTATCGTCGTGGTGTCATCGATCGCGGTAACGCCTCGACCAGAAACAAGGCGCAAAATCCCAACGGTTAGAAACGCTGCTGCCGCAACCAACATTTGGTCGATAAGCACGCACCAAGGAAACTGCCAATACAACTGCGTTGTTGAATAACTAAGCACTAATGGGATGACAAAACAGCACCATTGCGCCATGATGAGTCGTGAAAACCATCGGAGTCGAATCCCGAAAGGCCTATTTGCACAAGCGAGATAGGCCCCCATCAAACAAGCTTGTCCCGTGCCTATACCAAGGCAGATGCTCACGAAATACAGCCCTAATCGGTCACCCGAATGGTCTTCCATAATGATCCGGGCAGTCAAAACGAATAGCAGCAGCAAGACCGCATTCGCTGCAATCAAATAGACTACCAATATAGCAGAACGGGTTACTACCACTTTGCATTGGCCATTTTGGTAATCACTTAATCTCGAAACCTACAGCTATAAATAAGATACTCAGTCTTTACTTTGCGGTCCAACCTCCGTCGACCGTCAGCAAACTTCCCGTACAGTAACTGCTTGCTTGACTCGCCAGAAATACAACGGCTCCCTGAATTTCTTCTAGCTTGCCCCAACGTTCTAGGGCTGTTGCCCCGAGTATGTTTCGCTTCGCATCTTCGGTATCGGCAATGGACTCGTTCATCGGCGTTAAAAATGGTCCTGGGCAAATAGCATTCACCGTAACTCCATTCTTGGCTAATTCAATGGCAAGAGAACGGGTTAGCTGAACGACAGCCCCTTTGCTGCTGGCATACGGGGTGCGATTTGCCAAACCCACCGATCCCAGCGTGCTTGCGATGTTGATAATACGACCGAAACTTTGCCGTTTCATGAACGGCACTATGTGTTTGGTCAAGTACCAGACGCCAGTTACATTCACATCGCAAACCCTACGAAATTCCTCGAGCGATAGGGCTTCGATAGGGCCTCGGATATTGATGCCAGCGTTGTTGACGAGAATATCAACACCCCCAAGTTTCTCGACCGACTGCTCGACGAATTTAGGAAACGCGTCGGTTTCACCAATTTCCAGCCCCATCCCGTAGGCGGTTTGGTTGGTGGCTTCAGCAATAGAGTCAGCAACGCGCTCGGCGTCGTCGGATTTTCTAGACGTCAGTAGAACTTTTGCGCCGCAACTGGCCAGCGCCACCGCCATCGCTGTTCCGAGGCCCCGCGAACCGCCGGTGATGATGGCTCGACGACCCGTAAGATCGAACATGCGAGGTCCTAAAAGCCAAGAATCCGGGATCGTTGTCATATTTGTGCGCCGTGGATGTGGAAAGAAATGACCAAGACTCTGGGTTACGGGCGCGGGTTGCACTTCCGACCTGAGCGATCTGGACTAGAATTCACATGCCCATAGATTAGCGTTCGGGCGCGTTTTTTGCGACTGAACCTAGATGAAAACTGAACCCAGATGAAATCAGTAAATCAGAAAGTAGATTCCAAGCGATGCGTGACTATGACGTTTGTGGCCTAGGAAATGCCATCGTCGATATTTTTTTAGAATTGGACGATTCTGAGTTTGCATCGCTCGCATTCGAACGCGGAACGATGCGCTTAGTGGATGCCGACGAACAAAGCAAACTGTTGCACCTTTTTTCGCAAGGCCATCGTGAACTCCGCCTCGTAAGCGGCGGTTCCGTAGCCAACTCCGTCATCGGCGTGTCGCAATTAGGTGGCCGTTCCGCATTTATCGGTTGCGTTGGTGACGATCGCTATGGCCTGCACTATGTGGAAGAGTTTAATGACCTAAAAATCAACATCGGAAATCCAATCATGGTCGGCGAAACAACCGGAACATGCATTGCCCTCATTACCCCAGATGCCGAGCGGACCATGCGGACCTGCTTGGCGGTCTCAAGCCATTTGGCAGCTAAGCATGTCGATGCACATCGAATTGCCAAATCCACTTGGCTATTCATTGAAGGATACGTTTTCGCTAATCCGGCGACCGGCCAAACGGCCATTCGAGACGCGATTCAAGCGGCCAAGGCTTCTGGAACCAAAATAGCCCTAACGTGCTCCGATGCATTCATTCCAGAAGTGTTTGGTGATGCATTTCAAGCCGCTCTGGCGGAAAGCGATTTGCTGTTTTGCAATGCTCCAGAATCGATTGCCGTGACCAAGGCAGCGACAAGCGAAGCGGCTTTTGCAGCTCTAAAATCATTGGTGCCCAACTGCGTTGTTACGGACGGCCCTCACGGTGCTTTCGTCCGGTACGACGGCGAAGAGTCGCATGTTCCTGCATTTGCTTGCCACCCCAAGGATTTGACAGGAGCAGGTGACATGTTTGCAGGTGCCTTTCTTTACGGCATCACGCACGGCTACTCACCAGCGATTGCAGCCCGCGGAGCCAATTTCATGTGCATGAATGTCATTACCCAAGTGGGTGCACGATTGCAAGAAGACGCGAAATCGCTTTGGGAAGAAGGATTAGAGGATCACCGCGCCGACGATGTCGGTGGTTGAACGCACGCTCTCTCGGGAGGGTGACTAATAGGACGACTTCGATTCTAACATCGTCCTTAAGAGCTGCGACAAAGTTCGATCACTTCTTCCAGTTGGATCTGGCCCTCGTAGAGGGAACGACCAATGATGGCGCCCGCGGTCTTTTGTCGAATCAGATCGCGAACGTCCTGCATGGTGGTGACCCCACCAGAGCAGATGACAGGAAACGGGCTAGTCGCTTGGATTTCGGCCAGCGACTGGAAATTAGGGCCTGCCATCATTCCATCTTTCGAGATGTCTGTGTACACAACGGCCACGCAGGCCGTGGTGTGCTGTGCTACGCGATCCACCAATTCACTGGCGGAAGTTTGAGAATTCTCAAGCCACCCCTCAGTCGCAACCATACCGTTGAGCGCATCCAATCCTAGCACTAGATGGCCTGGGAACTTTTCACACATTTTTGCAAACCAAGCCGGGTCCTTTAAGGCTGCAGTACCCACCACCAAGCGAGATAGTCCTAACTTGAGCAGCCGTTCAATCGTCGCTTCGGTTCGAACGCCGCCACCTAATTGAACGATTCGATTTTCGGCCACAGCAGCAATACTGAGAATTGCCTGCTCGTTCACGATACTTCCAGACTTAGCTCCATCCAAATCCACACAATGGAGGAATTGAGAACCAGCCTCGAACCACCTCGTCGCAACGTCTGCCGGGCTATCGCTGAAAATCGTGTTTCGGCTGTAGTCGCCCTGTTGTAATCTCACGCATTTGCCACCGAGCAAATCAATCGCAGGCCAAATTTCCACATTGAACTTTCATATGTAACTGAACACCCTCCCTCAGGGAGGGTCGGCCGTAGGCCGGGAGGGTGAACTAATTTGCACAATTGACAATGAAACCCTAAAGATTCTTGCAGCTCAACAGACTCAACCGCTAAACTCAAATGCGATTAGGTTCCGCTTTGGGCAAGTTTCGCAAAACCCGTGGCATCACGCAAGAAGCAACTGTAAAGATTCCCAATGGATGCGAAACATAAAACTACGGTCGATTTCTGGCCGGAGCGGTCGCTCTTGGCTGCGAGCTCTTACCTTGCGACACTTCCTTTTGCGTAACGTGTCGGCCGTACTGCGGTGGCACCATGCGATGCAGGATAACTGGAATGGGATTGCTGTGAACCACCACTTCCTTGCCATTGATTATTTGCTTGTGTTGTTTTGCGCTGGCGTCGCTCGCCAATGAAATCATTGCGACAGCGACAAGTAGGATCGTAACGATTCTTAGGGTTGTTTTGGTTTTCATGTTGTTGAAGTTCCTATTTCGAGTCAAGAATGACAAGTGTGATCGTTCAAGATTGTACCTCATCATTACTGAGAATTACTTAATTCTCCCAAGACATGCCGATTAGCGACAAGTATTTTGTTTGTACCGGTTGAGGCACCTGCCTGCGAACTCATCCTCTGATTTCGCAAGGTGACGTCCTTGAGTTGTTGGCCGACTTGGATGAACCTAGAGGGATCCAAGATTACGAAACGCGCTTCGGAAGAGGCGACAATGATCAAGAGAAATCTCATGCACTCCGGTTGGCTGGTTGAAATGGCAGGCTTGTGGGGATACCACGGCGCAACACTAAGTTGCGAGCGACACGCTTTGCCGGTTGAAGCGGTCAACGAATATTGGCTGAGGAGCCGTATCCGTTTCGATGGTTGGAACGCGATGCTTTCGAATCTTCGAACTCAAACTCTGTCACTAAGCATCGCTCGGCGCGTTCGCGCTTGGCATAAACTCAGGAGCGTCATCGAAGAAATACTGCTTGCGGAACCTCTTACAAGAGTTTGCGTTGCGGTTGCCGCCCAGCTCGAAGAAAAGCAAGTGGATTGCGATTCCAGGTCGATATTGCATAACGTTTTGAGCACGCACTGCGAAGTCCGCAATCGCTGCCTGACGATCATTCTCGAGGGAGTGGAACGCGGGATTTCGGATGCCGAGGAACTAAACCGATTGCGACACTACTTGGAACATTGGACCGACATGCTGCTCGGCTATTTTGCCAATTCGTCGTCAGGAGCTGAATACTCTTTTTCTGATTCTCGAATGGAGGAGTTTGCGGAGGACTACAGCCAACGCACGCTTGGTACCGAGTCCAAAGTGGTATGGTCACTCCTCCAAGCCAGCTGCCGTGCATGGTTGGACGAACATTGCGATCACCCACCTGTTTCGCCTCGCATGAACCAACGCATTTGCGAAGCTGCGATTGGAATGATCCATCCTCACTTATTTGATTCTCTTGGATGCATGCGATCGCGATTGATCCAGTCCATTGAACATGGCATTGACCATGCAGATGCTACGGTTGCCAGTCTGGAAAACGGTTCTTGGGAGTCGATGTCCAATATCTTGAACTCGTCATCGAAACAGAAACCAGTTCGATTTCAAGGTTAGCCGAAGGTTAAGGTTAGGCGACTGGCGGCGTGGACTATGGCAACCCGAAGCGTAAACGAGGGACAATCACGCAGGTCCCTCACTTACGTATCGGGTTAGGATTGGTAGTTTTCGCATCGCCGCTCGCCCTATTCCAAAGTCTTCGATGTTCGAGGCCGCAATTCAGGCTTAGCGACCCCTCTGGCTACTGGCGGCGGAACAGTGGAAGGCATGCTTCCAGAAACGTTCGATGGACCGTGGAGCAAGTCTCTGGCCGCCAACTCTCGGCCTATGGGCTCGAAACGTGTTCGCCCTTCAAAGCGTTCGAGCCTCATCATGAGCTCCGATGCCAACTCCTCGATCGAGCCAAAAACCTTGGTTATCCTGCCTTCAAAGAAATGCGATGCAACCGCGGCTGGAATGGCTACGATCAAACCCGCCAGGGTCGTCACCAAAGCTTCGTAGATACCTACCGCTAAAAAATCCGCCCGATTTTGACCAGCGGTTAATTGCGTTGTGTCATGGAACGCTCGGATCAATCCCCAAACCGTACCGAGCAATCCCAACAGTGGAGCAATACCCGCGCTTAGGTTTAGCCATCGGACATGGCTGTAAGCGAGATCCGCCTCACGTTGTGACGCGTCTGTAGTCGCAGCATGAATTTCAGGCTGCGGCCTGCCTGTTTTGACAACCATCGCTCGGATAATTCGTGCAGCTGCCGAAGTCGATTCGCCACAAACTCGATAGATATCGCGAGGATCCAAATCCCCATGACGTGTCAGTTGCAACAGGCTCCTTCGCAGACTCCCCGGCAACATTCGACCAGACCTCAATCCAATCAAGCGATCAAATACCAAGGTAACCACCATCAGGCTCACCAAGCCGATGGGAATCATGAATATCCCACCCTTGACTAAAAGGCTGAAAAAGTCCATGCCGTTTGGGGCGCTGGGAGACAACAGCGTCGTTGCTCGGTTGGATGCTGCGTCGCGCGCTAACTGATTCAATTCACTGTCCGAAACCTGCCCCGAAGCGTAGCCAGAACAAATGAGTGCCAAACTTAGGCTCACCAAGATGATGAGATGGTGTCGATTTCGGTACAAAACCTGAAAAACTATTTTCGGCATAAAAAATCCTCAAACCTCTGTTTCGATCGCTCCCCATTGTATCAGCCCGTCACTATTCGATCACCTGGAATAACTCCGCCTGCGATGCGTTGATTTCCCAGCGAATTGACGCCAATTGCGAATCGCGTAACAATTCGCTGATCGCAGTCCGGTACTTGGATTCGATTTCCCGGCCTGTTAACCGCTCGCGAAACTGCACCCCCGTCCATGCGACCAAAACGTGCGAAATCCCATGCGAGCGCAGCAACGAACCGACTTCCTTGGCGGGCAGGTCCAGCCATTGGTCCAACAATCCTTGGTCGAATGGCCCATTGCTGAGGCAGTCCACAAGACAATCAAAGTCGTCATTCTCTCCGATCAACAAAAGCTTGGAATCCGTCTTGAATCCACCCTCTAGATGAGCCATCGCATTGAATTGGTTTGACAAAGTCGGCAATACGGCAACTTCCCCATCCACCAATTTGGATCCAACCTGCGATGACTTATTGCTATCGAACGAATCCAGTCCGACGAAAAGGCGATTATCGCTGGTGGGCCAAATCGGGATAACCACCACCGACCAAAGAATCGCGATCGAAACAAAAAACATCATCCACATGCCGCGGACTTGCCTTGCCATCCAGTGAGCCCCGGCCGCAGCTGGCCAACTAAGCAGCATCAACGCTCCGACCCAATCCCGATCCTGCCGCGTCGAAAAACACCACCAAACCGACACCCAGTAAACGAACCAGAAAATGGCAACGCGACTCATCGAAGATCTCCCAAAAAGAATTCCCACCATCGCAAACGGAACAAGCATCAACCCATGTGCATTGGAATTTCCTAGCAATCGAAAGATGCCGTCCTGCCAGTTCTCGAGTCGATAAGGTGACTTGTTTTCGCGTGGGGGCATCACCGTGTTTTCATCACTCGTCGCCGCAATGAACTCAGAGGTCGTCTCGCTTGGGACACGATACGCATAAAGCAATGAGTCTCGATTTTCGCTTTGCTTCACCAACCCAAGTTGTTGCGAGAAAACGCCACCCCACGGATAAATAGGATCACCACTTGCAACCCAATTGCGAAGGTAAAAAGCGCTCGTGGCAAGTAGAACCACCGCAACCAACGGGAGAGCGAGGCTCCTGCCGAGCTGGCGCCGCAAAGGTTCGGCAGGAGCCTCACCCTCCCGAGGACGCAAAGGTTCGGCAGGAGCCTGACCCTCCCGTAGCCCGATGCTTCTTCGATTGCTCCATATCCACAAAACGACCGCCGGCACTCCAATGACAACGCCTGACCCATAGCCAGCGCTAAATGCGCCAGCCAATAAAAACCCCCAAACCAACCCCAACGGTAGTTTCGAGGGCTTTGACTCTTGAGCGGCATGCCAAGCAACGAGCAATGCCGCAGACCATATCCCTATCAAAGCTTCCGTGCGACCTAAACGCGTTAGTTCCGAGATTCCAGGTGTCGCCACCAGGAGAAAACCGACGAATAGACCAGGCAAATATCCCCACCGTCGACCAACGTGAACGCTTGCCAGAAATACACCGACCAGGCAAAGCAACGCATTCACGGTCTTGCCCGCCAACACACCCGTAAGCAGTCGACCGTTCCATCGCTCCCGTTGTTCTATCGAGCCCATGCCATGTGACGAAATCGATGGCAAATCCATCGTAAGCAAAGTAACAAATGCCGCAGATGGCATCGCGAAGCCAGCAGGTGCATTGGCCAACGCGTTTTCCGCGGACCAACGAAGCCTTCCATCCTGGGCTGCATGCTTGGCTATCCACCAGTCCACCTCTCGAACTTGCAGGTCGCGGGTTGGGATGGTTGCTCCGTACGCTTGGATGCAGGCGAGAAAAGTCGTTGCAAGAAAAAGGAGACCAACCATTCGTCTGCTGATCGAACTAGCAAACGAAACATCCCCCTCCAAATCCGCCTCGAGCGCACTGGTTTGTTCCACTTGCGATGTTGAGCCTTGAAGCACGCGAAATCGCCATAGCCCGATTGCTGCTAGGAAAAGAATCGCCAATAGCCATCCGAAGGAGCTTGTACCAAAGTGCCAACAATGCAAAAACACAATGGTCGAAAGCGCGGACTGGCCAACGAGGATCGAAACACCGATCCGTTCGTATTTGGAGAGTCGGGTTTCTACTGGATCGAACCGCAAAATCCATTTCCCAATCCACCAGCAAGCCGACAACCACAGGGTCGCTGTACCAAGAATCGGCAGACGATCGGCAACGGTAATCGACTGCAATCCACCCGTCCATTGCCACCAAATGACCGACGGCACCGAAGCGTGAAGAAACCAAAACTCCCAGCGAGGAACGGCTTGAGCAGCCCCGAGCGCGTCCGCCAAAGGCATGCACGAGGACGCCAGCATCGCCAGCACATACCCCAACACCATCGCAGGGGCTAGCAATCGAATGGCAAAAAGCAAGGCGGAACGCATGGAAAACTTTCGTGAAAACGGCAAGGATATTGGGAAAACCCTCAAAAACATACCCCTGTCCCAGTTCAAATAATGACAAATCGTTCGACGGATTGCCAACGGCGTATTCGATGTGTTATGGTTGTGATATGAGCAAACAACCTTTAGCGGGGATATTTACCCCCAACATTACCCCGGTCAACGCCCGCGGCGAACTCGACGAAGATACGCTTCGTGGCTATATCGACTGGCTCATCGAACACGGTGTGCATGGTCTTTATCCTAACGGCAGTACCGGTGAATTCGTGCGATTCACGCCAGAAGAGCGCAAACGGGTCATTGAAGTCGTCGTCGATCAAACGCGAGGTCGAGTCCCTATTCTAGCCGGTGCTGCGGAAGCCAATATCGAGGAAACCATCCGCGCTTGCGATACCTACGGGGCTTTGGGTGTTCGAGCCGTTGCCATTGTGGCCCCCTTCTATTATCGGCTGGCCCCCGATGGCGTTTACGCCTACTTCAAGCAAATTGCAGACCGGGTTTCGGTCGACGTTACCCTTTACAACATCCCGATGTTTGCCTCACCGATCGATGTGCCTACCGTGAAGCGATTGGCTCAGGAGTGTCCACGCGTGGTCGGAATCAAAGATAGCTCCGGCGATATCCCACACATGATGCGGATGATCGCGGAGGTACGCCCGATTCGAAACGACTTCTTTTTCATGACCGGTTGGGATGCATCGCTTGTGCCTATGCTCATGATCGGTTGTGATGGAGGCACGAACGCAACTAGCGGTGTCGTGCCTGAGCTAACGAGGAGCATTTACGAAGCGGCTAGAGCCGGCCAGTGGGAACGGGCTATGCAAATCCAGTACAAGCTCCTGCCACTGTTTGATACGATGTTGATGACGGCTGAATTCCCGGAAGGCTTCCGGCGAGGGGCCAAAATTCGAGGTTGGGATCTCGGCCAATCGCGTCAACCATTAACCCCGCAACAAGTCAGCGCGGCCGACTCGACACAAAGCAAATTGCAAGAGTTGTTGGCTGGTTTTGATTTCATGCATTCGAAACGACCGTCGCATGGCAATATGGCACCGAGCAATGGTCTACTCGCGGACGATAGCGTCATTGACCGAATCGTGAATGAAGTTCTCCAACAATTGCGTGCCAACTAATGGCAGGCCGGTGATGCAGGAGGCAAACGAAAAGGACGAAATCGACAACCGCGGTCGAGAAAGAAACCGAGTCGTTTGGGTTCGCACGCAAGCGTTTGTCGCGCTCTTGCTCTTCGTCGCATTTTGGACGATGACGGTTTGGGTTTACAGGGCAAGTACCCACCGAACTGATACCGAACTGCCCAACGAATGGATCGTCGATCTGAATGACGCGACGCAAGCGGAGCTAAACTTGCTACCCGGCGTTGGTGAAAAACTGGCCAACGATATCTTGAAGTATCGCGATGAAATAGGTGGCTTCCAATCTGTCGACGAACTGATGAACATCCGTGGGATCAAAGAAGGACGATTGCTTTCGCTCAAGAAGTACGTGACGGTGAACAGCAAACGTAAGGTTTACCCCGAGCCGTAGGCATTGTCGCCTTTGGCTGCTAAGCATAGTTTTAAGCACCTAAATATAAGTTCCTTCGTTTAACCGCGTGCCCATCGGGCCGCGAGCACTGTAAAACGCGGGGCGATGATGCCCACGCGGTTAAACTAAATAACAACGAGTGTGCCGGATGCACTTTTGCGGAGCGAAAGGCGACAATACCACCCCCTTGAAATCAACGATTTATACGCAACTTCCCCCTAAAGGCGTTTGTCATGATCCAGAAACCATTTGCATGCAAGATTACCCATGTGTTTTTGTCCACCGCTTTTTTCTTGCTGTTCCCATTCCAAGTTCACGCTCAAACGCGGCAGCAAAAAGTCCTCGGAGACAAGCTGAAGTTCGAGGCGACCGGATCGTGGTTCTACAACGACTTAGAAAAAGGCTTCGAAGCGGCAACACGACTAAAACAACCAATGCTAGTAGTGCTACGTTGCATCCCTTGCGAAGAGTGTGTCAAGCTGGATGACGACCTGATCGAGGTCAATCCAAAACTACAGCAGTTGCTGAAGTCGTTCGTTCGAGTCAGGGTTGTCGGGACAAACGGTCTGGACTTGTCCATGTTTCAATTCGACACCGACCAGTCGTTTGCCGCGTTTGTTTTCAATGCCGATGGGACACTTTACGGACGCTACGGCACACGCTCCGACCGCACAGAATGGAAAGACGATGTCTCCGTGGAAGGCCTCGGCAAGGCGTTGGAAGCCGCCTTGGAATTGCATCGCAACTATCCCGCGAACAAAGCCACTCTTGTTGGCAAACAAGCGGATAAGCCGTTGTTTGCATCCCCCGAAAAGATCCCCTCATTGGCTTCACGTTACAGTGGTAAGCTCGACTACGAAGGTGACACGGTCAAAAGCTGCATTCACTGCCATATGATTGGTGAAGGACTCAAGTCACACTTCCGAAGTGAGCAAGGTAAGATTCCGAATGCATTGCTCTACTCTTACCCACATCCTAAGACCATCGGGCTCATTTTGGATCCAACACAGTGCGCCACCGTCAAAGAAGTTGTTAAGGGAAGCGACGCGGAGAAGAGCGGTTTTCAAGTGGGCGATCGGATCACACATTTAAACGGCCAAGCGATTCTGTCCATTGCGGACGTTCAATGGTTACTGCACCATGCTCCCGATGCAGATGGTACAGTTCAAGCAGCCATTGAACGAGGCAATCAAAAATCGGAGCTGACACTCAAACTTGCACCAGATTGGCGATCGCAAGAAGATATTTCATGGCGTGCATCCTCGTGGTCGTTTCGGCAAATGGGGCTGGGTGGTATGGCTGTGAAGGCTGCCAGTGCCGAAGAACGTAAAGAGCTAGGAATTGCCGATGGGCAGATGGCACTCACGGTCCAACATGTCGGAGCCTTTTCGCCACATGATCGTGCAAAGAAAGCCGGAATTCTAAAAGGGGATGTCATCATCGAATACGATGGACAAAAGAACCTGCTTCGAGACTCGGATCTATTGGCCTATTCCATCAACAAGGTTGAGGTAGGTCGCGCAGTCAAGATACGCATTAGACGGGGTACAGAAGAGCGAACGATCGAAGTTACGACGTCTTCGTAGGCCGGTAGGCTCCGCGACCGGCAGTCAGTGTAGTCCGAACCACACACTGGTTATCCTTCCAAACAATAGCGGATGAGTTCGCTGTCGCCGCTTAGACGCGTCCTTTTGGATCGATTTACGCATGCAGCGTTGGCAAACAGGACCGCCGTCGGAGGAGCGACGGATCCACGTGGGCCGGTACGCTCCGCGACCGGCAGTCAGTGCAGCCCGAACCACACATGCGTTATCCTTCCAAACGTTATCCCTCCAAACGTTATCCTTCCAAACAATAGCGGACGAGTTCGCTGTCGCCGCTTAGACGCGTCCTTTTGGATCGATTTACGCATGCAGCGTTGGCAAACAGGACATCCGTCGGCGGAGCGACGGATCCACGTAACCGCGACCTTCGGTCTTGCTACAAACTTCGCTCTTTCACTTCCCTTTGAATATCTTCCAAGAACTCCGACAGCGGCTTCACGCCCAGATCCCCTTTCTTGGCATGCCGGACACTGACGCTTTGCTCCGCCGCCTCTTTTTCGCCGATGACCAGCATGTAAGGAATCTTCTGAAGCTGTGCATTGCGGATCTTCGCACCGATTTTCTCGGACGCGTTGTCCAGAGTTACTCGGAGATCAGCGGACTTGAGTTGTGCCAGCGCGGACGTCGCGAACTCAGCGCTCTTTTCGCTGATCGTCAAGATGCGGACTTGTTCAGGAGCTAGCCAGGCAGGGAAATGCCCAGCGAAATGTTCAATCAAAACGCCGCAAAAGCGTTCTAGACTACCGAAGGGGGCGCGATGGATCATCACCGGACGATGCCGTGCATTGTCCGCACCCACGTAGCTCAAGTCGAATCGGACAGGCAGCACATAATCCACTTGAACCGTTCCAAGTTGCCATTCGCGACCGATGACATCTCGAACCACAAAATCGATTTTCGGACCATAGAAAGCAGCTTCACCTGGTTCTTCGGTAAAGGGAACATCTAGTGTCTTAGCTGCAGCCCGGCACGCTTCCTCGGCCTTGTCCCATTGCGCTGGATCGCCAGTGAATTTAGTGCCATCCGGGTCTCGCAATCCGACGCGAACTCGGTAATCCGACATCCCAAGTGTTGTTAGAACTTTTTTCACGAGGCTTAGGCAACCGATCATTTCGGCGTCAATCTGCTCCTCCGTGCAGAAAAGGTGAGCATCATCCTGCGTAAAACCGCGGACGCGGGTCAGTCCGTTGAGTTCGCCACTCTGTTCCCATCGGTAGACAGTTCCAAACTCGGCCAATCGGACTGGTAGATCGCGATAGCTTCGCGGTTGACTGTCAAAGATTTTAATGTGATGCGGGCAGTTCATCGGCTTAAGCATGAAGCCATCGACGATCTTCTCGTCTGCTAGAACTCGATCCGGTGGGATGACTTCCCGTCCGGCTCGTTCATTGATGCCATCCGCAAGCCGCTTGCTAACGCCGTCGAGACGTTGCATGATTTCAGCGCAAGTACAACCGGCTTCGGCGCATTTTTGGAAATCATCGTTCTCGACAATGGCTCCGAACTGGCTGTCTTTGTAATACGGAAAATGTCCGCTGGTCTTGTAGAGTGTGAGCTTGCCAATATGGGGCGTGAATACTTGACAGTAGCCTTGCTTTCGCAACTCTTCACTGATGAAGTTTTGCAATTCTTGCCGAATGACAGCTCCGTTGGGCGTCCACAGGATGAGACCTTGGCCAACTTCATCGTCGATGTGAAAGAGCTGAAGCTCCTTCCCAAGTTTGCGATGATCGCGTTTCTTGGCTTCCTCAAGTGCCACAAAGTGCTGCTCCAACTCTTCGGCGGTTGGGAACGCAGTACCATAAAGTCGCTGGAGTTGGCCTTTGGATTCGTCCCCCATGTAGAACGAGGCAGAGACACTCGTCAGCCGAACATACTTGCACTTGCCAGAATAGTTGACGTGTGGGCCCGCGCAGAGGTCAATAAAGTCACCGTTTTGATAGCACGAAATTTCCTCCCCTTCGGGGATCTTGTCGATCAGATCGAGCTTGAAACGGCTTACATTGCCAGGGCGTTCGGTCAAACCGCCAAGCCGACCGATTTCGGCCATCGCCTTGGCCTCGTCTCGGCCAATAACCTTCTTTTCAAATTTCTGGTTCTCTTTGGAGATTTTTTTCATCTCCGCCTCGATCGCTGGAAAGTCATCTTGCGTAATTCGATGCTTCATGTCGAAATCGTAGTAGAATCCGTATTCGCCAGGTGGTCCGTACGCGAATTGGGCATCCGGCCAAATCCGCAGAATGGCAGTCGCCATGACGTGAGCACAGGAATGACGCAAGCGATCCAGATCCGACATCTGATCGCGTTCTTGTAAGGTTTTTCGATCGTTCATGGACATTGTTGTAGAAACGGAACTCGATTTTTGCAAGTCCGTGTTCATGTAGACTAGCGAGGCCCGTCGCTCGTTCGGTTCTTGTGGACGAGCGAGGCCCTTCGCTCGTTAGGTTCTTGCCTCGCTCAGCTATCGATTTCTGAGCGAGAGCCTCGCTCAGCTACAAAACTACAGTTTTACTACTCCCCTGCGCTTGGGAGCCTTTACGTCGGCAAAACCCATTTCCAGTAACTGATTTTCCAAAGCAAGCATTTGCTCGGGCTCTCCGTGGACGAGTCGAACCCTTCCAGTCCCTTCGACCGCGTCGCGAAGAAGCCAGTCGAAATCGTTTTTGTCGGCATGTCCAGAAAAACCTTTGACTTCAGCCACCTCGATCCATTTGTTCCAATTCCGACCTTGGAATCGAACCGTCGGCACCGGCGACAACAGCTGTGCCCCCAATGAATTGGGCGCCTGATAGCTGACCAGGACAATCGTGGATCGAGGATCGTCAATGTGGTATTCCAGGTGCTGAACGATGCGCCCCCCCTCGCACATACCACCCGATGCAACGATGATACACGGTTCGCGTTGAGTCGACTTCAACCAAGCGTCATCGTCGGATTCCAGCCACTCGCAGGAGACCTCATTCACCTCCGCCGACAGAAAGCTTCGGTGTTTTTGAAAGACGACATCGATTTTCTTCGCGAGTGGACTATCGACATAAATCGGCAACCGAGGCAATAGCCCTTCTGCCATCCAAAGTCGCAGATAGTGTAATACCAAATGCGTCCTGCCGAGACTGAAGGCTGGGATCAGAACTTTTCCGCCCCGTTCCGCTGTTTGTGTAATAAGACCGGACATTTTGGCTGACATGACATCCAACGCATCGTGCGTTTTGCCGCCGTAAGTGCTTTCGCAGATGATCAGGTCTGCAGAAGGAACCGGCGACGGTTCAGCCACGTACGGAACACCACGACGGCCCAAATCGCCCGTAAAGGTGATAGAGAATTCTTGATCGCCGTGTGCGATCCTAACAGCAATCATCGCACTGCCGAGAATGTGTCCAGAGTCAATAAAGCGGATCTGTACGTCTGGGTTGACGTTGATAACACTCAAATAATCGACCCCGATGCAAGCCTCGATCGTTTTCTCGACATCGTTATAAGTGAAGAGCGAGGACCGCCGGTCTAACGTGTTTCTGGCCACGGAAACGCTTGCAAATTCATTTTTTTGAATCCGAGCGGAGTCGGTCAGCATGACCTCAATTAAGTCGCGTGTAGCATGTGTGCAGTAGATTGGCCCTGAAAACCCCTGCCGAATAAGATTCGGAATATTGCCGCAATGATCGACATGCGCATGGCTGAGGAAAATTGCGTCAATGGAGGCGGGATCAAAATCGAAGTAAGAATTTCGCTGTCGTGCTTCTTCACGCGGCCCAAGATAAAGTCCGCAATCCAAAAGAAATCGATATGGCCCAGCCTCGATGAGGTGAATGGAGCCAGAAACGGACCGAGTCGCGCCGTGAAAAGTTACGGTCGGTGGTTTTCCAATGGCTGGAGGTGGGTGGAGATTCATCCTGGCATTGTACACTACGCCGTACGCTTTAGAGCCAACCCACCTTGCGAAACCAACGATAAAGGAAGCCGCACGCGCTGAACATTACAGCAAGAACAATAGGATAACCAAACGTCCATTCGGTTTCGGGCATGTATTTAAAATTCATACCGTACAACCCAGCAATCATCGTTGGCACAGCTAAAATTGCCGCCCAGGCTGCCAGGCGTTTCGTATCGTCGTTCTGAGCCACTGAGATTAAAGCCAGATTGCTCTCCAACGCGGTGTGCGAAAGCTGTTGCAAAGTATCAATCAAATCTGCGATGCGGATCACGTGGTCGTGAACGTCCTGAAAATACGGACGCGTATCAAGCGGTATTAAATTCGAACTCATCCGTGTCAGATGTGCCGAAACATCCGTGAGCGGTGTCACCGCTTGTTTGATAGCCAGGAGATCGCGCCGCAGATGGTAAATTCGAGCGGTGACGCTTCGCACAAATTTTCCGCTGAAAATGTTCTCTTCCAACTCGTCGAGATCGGCTTCCAGGGCATCAATCACCGGAAAATACTGGTCAACAATAAAGTCCATCAAAGCGTGAAGAACAAATGCCTCGCCCTTGGCCAACAAGTTTGGCGTAGCTTCACAGCGGCCACGCAAGCCGACATGCGACTTTAAGGATCCATGGCGTACCGTGATGATGTAACGTGGCCCAAAGAACACATGCGTTTCGCCAAACTCAATCCGATGTTCACCTCCATCCGAAAGCCTTGCAGTGCGGATAACGACGAACATCGAGTCGTCATAGACCTCCAATTTAGGTCTCTGATGGGCGTTGTGCGCATCCTCGATCGCCAAGTCATGGAGACCGAATGCATGTTGAATATGAGATAGCACCTGCTCGCTCGGCTCATAAAGCCCCACCCAGATGAAGCGATCGGAATGGTTCCAAGCGTCCCCTAGGTCGGCAATCGGTATGTCCGCCACACGCACGCCGTTATGATACGCGCAAGAGTTGATCACACCTTTGCGAGGCTGCGGTGCAGATGGGTCCGAGTTCTGACTTGTCAATTCACGATCCAATCAGTTTGGGTTGAAGCCCGTCGGACGGAAATTGGATTCTTGATTCTGCGGGTAGTAATTGGAAGAAACGTCTCGCGGTTCAACCTTTGGGGATGATGGTGCTTGCTCTGGTTTTTGTGGAGCTGGAAGCTCCAACCTGTTGCGATCGCTTGGCGACGGTTGCGATTGCCTCGGTGCTGGCGGAACGGTTTCATAAGACGGTTGAGGTGTGGGGGCCCACTTCGGTAAACTCGGGGGTGGTGCCTGGTACATCGGCAGAGGCGAAACGCCCATCGGCGGGCCGAAGCTTGGGGCCACGGGGCTAAAACTTGGGGCCACGCAGTTCTCTTGCGAATACAAAGGAGCTTTGCTAGGCGCCCGCTGTGTCACCACTCGGTTGCTAGGCGGTGCTGTGGCGGTACTGTAATTGGTAGACATCGACTCCCATGGTTTCCAAATCGAGGCGCTGCCGTTCTTGCCGCTATCGCAGCGACCGTCTTTGCAAGCGTGGTATCCTTCGCTATAGCCAAAGCCATGGAATCGGCCTAAGTAATTAAGTGGAGAGAAACTCTCCGACGGCAATTGGGCGTGTGCCGCAACGTTGAAAACGCAGACAATAGCCACCGATAGTAGTCGCGTTACCATGACCGTCTCATCCTTGAATTGATCATTGATTCGGGACAAGTGCGCTCAGGAAGTCCGTTTCCAACGAAAGTGCACTCGCTTGTCTCGACTCGTGCCCAGACATTGTTGTAATCGTCAAAGAAGTAGCTCGTCGATAACTTGGATCAAATGATCTAGTTGTCTCAAGAACCCGATTTGCCCAAAAAACCGATCAGGTAATCTGTAACGTCGGGAACTGCACCTTTGTTTCCTGCCCACCATAGTTGGACATTGCGATTGGAACTCTCTACAATCGCGTCCACGCTCGCAACGAGTTGTGGCCTTCGAGAGGCCGCCCGAACCCTATTGCCGCTAAATCAAAGTTTTATGAATGTTACACTCTGAAAACCGAATTGAAGAAGAGTCCGCCAAAACCATTGCCGGTCGAGAGCGAATGGGTTTGACCCTGCTGGCAATCTTTTCCTCTGTTTACTTTGGCTTCATTTTTTTGTGTGCATTTGCCAACGCTTGGTTTGCGTCGTTGACCTTTTGGGAGGTGCCAGCCACTGTATGGTACGGCTTCGGGCTCATAGCCTTGGCGCTGGTAATCGCCGGTGTTTACGGCCGACTGAGTCGAACCATTTCGTCTTAGACCATGTTTTCAGCGGTCTAGGTCATTGTTGGCAAGCAAGTTTTCTAGGATAACTCTTACCCGAGGAACTCACTGCGAACCGTCCGGCCATCGCTCTGCCGAGGTTCGGAATGCAATCTTTGGGAAAGCAACTGAATGAATTCGTCGATACAAACCGTTCTTAAGCGACTTGAGTCCAACATGGAAGCGGTCGTTCTCGGGAAGAAAGAAGTCGTTCGTAAAACGATTGTAGCCTTGTTGGCGGGCGAACATATTTTGCTGGAAGACGTACCCGGTGTTGGAAAGACGTTGGTTGCCAAGGCACTCGCAAAAAGTATCGATGGTATTTTCACACGGGTTCAATTTACGCCCGACTTGCTACCTACCGACATTATTGGCAGCAGTATCTACCACAACGGTGAATTCAAGTTTAGCCAAGGGCCGATATTTGCAAACGTGGTCCTCGGCGACGAAATCAACCGTGCACCACCGCGAACGCAAAGCGCAATGCTTGAGGCCATGAGCGAACGGCAAGCCAGCGTCGACGGAAAGACGCACCGCATGCCCGATCCTTTTCTTGTCATCGCAACGCAAAATCCGTTCGAATTCGAAGGAACGTATATCCTTCCCGAGAGCCAATTGGATCGATTCATCATGCGAATTGATGTGGGTTATCCTGCTCGCGATGCGGAACGCAACGTTCTCCGATCTCATCGGGCAGGTGAGCCCGTAGATGAATTGAAGCCGGTCGTCACCTTGGCTGAAATCCGCGATGCTCAAGCCCTCACTCGCACCGTTCAAGTCGAGGAATCGATTCTAGATTACCTGCAAGATATCGTCGATGAGACTCGCAAGAGCCATGAACTGCAGTTCGGCGTCAGCACTCGAGGGGCTCTGGCTTTTTATCGCGCGTCACAAGCCTCTGCCTTGCTGGCAGGACGGTCATTCGTGGTTCCCGATGATGTAAAGAAGTTGGCCATTCCCGTGCTGGCACACCGTGTGATGCCACGTGGGTTCGCGGCCGGTAGCGAGCGGACTGCGGCCGAAGCGATCATCGAAAAATGTTTGGAATCGGTTCGAGTTCCATCGTAAGCGAGCCCAGCCATGTCGCAGTATTCTTCCGAACCGCTAAGTCGAGTCCCCCTCGCCAATAAAAACACCCCCAACGTTAGTGGATCGTTTGTCAGGACATGGTTGCGTTGGTCAGTGCGAGTCTTCCAATTGGCGAATCGCCCCTCCCTAACGGTTTCGACCCGTTTCACTCGTGAAGGCCTGCAAGTACTATTTATGTCTATCTTCGTCTTGCTGGGGGCTATCCTTCGAGACGTCAATCTGCTGATCGTTTTGGCCGGTACGCTGCTGGCCGTTCTTTTGATTCAATGGCGAGTGTGCGCGAAAACGCTGAATGGTTTGGTCGCCTATCGGCGGCTTCCGCGATCAATGCACGCCCGACGGGGCTTCGAAATCGAACTCGTCATAACGAATCCCAAGCGTTGGCTGGGGGCTTGGTTGGTTCTCGCTCAAGATCGAATGAAATACGTCTCGCATGACTCTGATTCGGAACAAATCTCGCAAGGTATCGGATTGCTTTATCCATCCATTGCACCAAACTCGACACGTATTCAAAAATACCGTTGTGTTATGCAGCGTTGCGGCCATTATCAGTTTCTTGGAACAGAGCTAACAACGCGATTCCCTTTTGGATTGCTGCGGGGCATTCTGCCTCAAAAAGGGGGCGATAACTTCATCGTCCAACCCGCGATCGGCAAACTTCTACCTGGCTGGCTCGAAATTTTCGGTGTACGCACGTCCGGCGTGAAACAAAAACAAGCCCGATCGCTTTCCGACGAAGGAGACTTCTTTGGCCTGCGTCCCTACCGCCATGGAGATAGCCCACGCTGGATTCACTGGCGATCTTCTGCTCGACGAAATGAACTGGTCGTGAAGCAGTTCCAGCAAGCGGACAGCCGAGAACTCATCGTCCTCCTGGATATGTTCCCGGATTCGAATCAAGCTCCAACGAATCGTGAAACGCATGAAAAGTCTGCGGAATTGGCTGTTGAATTCGTAGCGACACTCGCCAATCATATCGCTTTAACCAACTTTGGCATCATTACCGTTGCCATCGCGGATTCCCAGCCGACAATCGCAAGCCGCATTCAATCCCGATCACAGAGTTCCGGACTGCTCGATCGGCTATCAATCGCTCACTGTGACGAAGACGACAAAATAGAGACCGCTTTAGGCATGCTTGAACGCGAGTTCCATCGCGTTGAAAATCTACTGGTCGTCAGCACGCGATCCAGGGATTCCCATCAGGCACGCGACCCGTCGAACGCGCCCATCGTTTTTTGGCGGTCGATGAATTGGCTCGATGTAGGTGCTGGCAATATCACAAAGTACTTTGCTCCCTCGGAATAGCGGTTCAACCATGTTGTCACTAGTCTTCAGAACGCTTTTGCATTTCAAAGGATTGCTAGTTCCGGTCGCGATGGGCGTAGCCGTGGCCACGGCCGTCATTGTCGGCGCCTTGGTCGTGGGGGATAGCATGCGAGGTTCATTGCGATTCATCGCAATGGATCGGATTGGCGCGATCGAATCTGTCTTGTTAGCCCCGAGATGGTTTGACGAGGCCCTGGCGAAAAACCTGTCGAGCAACGATACGCAGCTCGGCTCGATCCAAAGCGTAATTTTGATCCAGCAAGCTATCGCCGAAAGAGAATCACATCGTGCCAGCGAGATGGCGTTGCTAGGCGTCGATCCCGATTTTTGGACACTAGGGTCAATCCAGCCGAAACGATCCCCCAATGACGAAGAAGTGATTCTCAATCAATCGCTGGCAGACAAACTGCACGCGCAGGTTGGAGATCTCATTACGCTTCGTGTCACAAGCCAAGCGGTCGTGCCCGCGGATAGTCCACTTGGTAAACGAGACGTAGACAGCATGGTGTTGCCTCGATGGAAGGTGATCGAAATCCTTCCGGACCTGAGCCTCTCGCGATTTTCACTTCGATCCGACCAGAGGCCGATCATGAACGCTTTTGCAAGCAAGCGATGGCTACAAAAGGCGTTGGAAATCGATTCTAAAGTCAATGCAATCTTCGTTGCCCGATCCACGAAGAACACTCTAAACAATACGTCAGCCGACGATGCGATGTTGCTAGAAAAACTAGCCCCTAGCTTATCCGATTTGGGGCTGCGTTGGCAGCAAGTCGAACGGTCGTTCCCTGATCCTGCGATAGGTGAATCGGTAGAAAACAATTCCACTCCGGTCCAAGTTTTGGATTACCACCATCTCACCACCGACCAAATGTTGATGACGGAAGGCCTTTCGAAGGAGATACTCAACAGCACCAAGACCAATAGTCCGGCCAGCGTACTGACTTATCTCGCCAACGGCATCCAGGTCAAAAAAGAAGGTAACGCGGTGGGCCGAAACGTCCCCTATTCCACCATAAGCGCCGTAGATTGGTCCGTTTTGGCATCCATGCTGGGACCGAAAGAAAGTCCACCGCCAGCTCCTGCGAACGACGATTGGGTCGTGGTGACGAGTTGGCTCGCCAAAGAGCTATCGATCGAAGTCGACGATACTCTACAAATCGAATACTTTCTTCCAGAAACCGTCGAGGGCGAGGCAATCGAAAAGAGTTTCGAAGCGAAAGTGGTTGCAATCGCTCCCCTTACGCAACCCAAAGAAGCGTACAAACGAAATCGAGCTGCAAGATTCTCAGTGGCGCCGACTCCATTCAATGATCCGGCTTGGACTCCCGTCGTTCCCGGAATCACCGATCAAGAATCGATCAGTAAGTGGGACACTCCTTTTCCGTTGACTCGGAAAATCGAGGACCAAGACGATCAGTACTGGAGTGACCATCGCTTGACGCCTAAAGTTTTTATTTCCAACTCGCTTGGACTCAAGGTTTTCGGTTCGCGGTTTGGGAACGTCAGCAGTATTCGGTTTGACAACTTGAAACCAGACGATGCAACTGCACTCGAAAAGCAAATCTCCGAAATAGCCAGAACGAAAATGTCCAACTTGGGCTGGCGCGAGATTCCGCTTAGGCGACAGCAATTGATGGCGTCCAGTGGAACTACCCCATTCGATGCACTTTTTATGTCGCTCAGTTTTTTCGTGATCGTTGCGGCTCTTCTGCTAGTTGCGCTCTTGTTCCGGCTAGCGATTGAGCAGCGAGCCGACCATTGGGGGTTGCTATTGGCATCCGGTTGGACTCGAGGAGCAGTGACTCGGTTGTTGCTGCTCGAGGGGGCGGTTGTCTGTACGATCGGTGCAACGCTGGGTATCCCGCTCGGACTTGGTTATGCCTACGCCATGATCACTGGCCTTCATACGTGGTGGGTGGGTGCCATCACGGTCTCCTTTTTGGACTATTACGTCTGGCCATTTAGCCTAGTACTGGGTTGGACCCTGAGTTGGCTTGCAGCCCTGGGTACGATTTTGATTTCGACGCGACAATTAAAATCGATACCGATTGCTAGACTCTTGAAGCAGCAAATGGAAGCAGACATCATCGCTCCGCTTGGCCACTCTCCCTCTAGTAAGGTCTCGCGAAGCGAGGGGAGGGTGAAGGGGAAGGAGCTATTGTCCAATTCGGTTCACCCTCCCCGGCCTATGGCCGACCCTCCCCGAGGGAGGGTGACTTCCTTGGGAAAACCCTGGCCAAAAAGCCGGGTGACTTACTTGGCCATCGGATGTGTACTTAGTGCGATCGCAATCCTTGTTTTGGGCCAATTCCTGCAAGGCCAAGCTCAAGCTGGAGCCTTTGTCGGTGCAGGCATGTTGTTCTTGATAGGCGGATTGTCGTTTATGTTTGGCAGGCTGAAGAGCGTAACGACAAATCCTTTCGCAAGTGCTTCCGCATCGGCTTCGATGATGAGCGCCTCATCGCTTGCCAGCAGCAACGCAAAGCGAGCCCCCATGCGAAGCATATTAGCGATTGGGTTGGTTGCAATCGCTTCTTTCCTAATTCTTTCGATGAGTCTATTTCAAGCGTCTCCGAATGAGGCGGGTACTGGCAGGTTTGCCTTCATCGGCAGGAGCTCGCAAGCGATTCACTACGACCTCGGCAACGCCGTGCGACAGCGCGAGGTATTGGGCGTTAAGGCAGCCGCGCTGGGTTCTTTCGATTTTGTTCCACTCCGAGTACGCGGAGGCGACGATGCGAGCTGCAACAATCTCTTTCAAGCCAGCGAGCCACAGGTTCTAGGGATTTCCACTCGAATGGAATCCGTTGATCGTAAACCGGATGGAAGGTCCGCTTTTGCTTGGTTTGCTACTGATAATTCAAAAGACTCAACTCCCTGGCTGCGACTGGCCAAAAAGGCCGATGGCACGGTCGATTCGCCTGTGCCTGTGGTGTTAGATCAAAACACGGCACTATGGGCATTGCATTTGGGCGGCTACGTAGGGGAGACGTTTTCGTATACGTTCGACGATCGCAAGGTTTTTTTTCGTACGGTCGGCGTTCTGCAAAATACCATTCTTCAAGGGAGCCTTATAGTCGGCGAATCGAATTTCGAAAGTTTGTTTCCAAGTGTCACGGGATACCGAATGTTTCTGATCAAATCGAAAGAGGTACAAGTTACCAAAGTACCGTCGTCGATAGCCGAGCAGGCCAGGATGGTTTTAGAAGAAGGCTGGTCGGATTCTGGTTTGAGTCTAGCTTCAAGCGATTTGGTTTTGACGCAGTTGTTGGCGGTACAGAACACGTACTTGGGCGCGTTTCAAGTATTAGGGGCTTTAGGGCTTTTGTTAGGTACCATTGGTCTTGGTGTCTCGCAATTGCGGAGCGCGATGGAACGCCGTGGGGAGCTGGCAGCCATGCGAGCCATCGGATTCACCAAATCGCGGTTGGTTTGGTTGTTGACATTGGAGAACGGTTGGCAATTGCTACGAGGTATCGGAATAGGGGTAGGGTCGGCAGGCTTGGCAACACTTCCCGCCCTTGTAAGCGGACAGCCTTTTAGCGGATTGGCTTGGCCAGGTCTTATGATGGCAATGGTCATTGTTTTTGGATTGGTGTGCAGTGTTCTGGCGGCTTGGGGTGCCATGCAATGGCCGCTCCTCAAGGCACTGCGAGCCGATAAGTAGCACAGGCTGCCAGCCTGTGATGAAATAGAAATTTAAACATGGAAGGGACAGGCTGGCAGCCTGTGCTACGAGAGGCCAAATATGGATTTCATTTGGGATGACGGTGGCCGCGCAGCAAGCGGTTATGTTGGATTGACTGGTGATTGCGTGACACGTGCCATCGCTATCGCCACTGGTGCTTGTTATCGAGACGTCTATGAAAAGTTGGGGAAAGCATCTGAAAAGTCACCTCGAGACGGAGTCCAAACGGACATAGCTGCAGTCTATCTCGCAGAGCGGGATTGGCGACGCACACTTGGCTTCGAACGTTCGTTTTTTGTCGAGGACTTACCTAGCGGAATTGTCATCGTTCATCTCGCAAGGGCGAATGAGCGAGCTCAGCACTTTTGCACGTTGATCGATCATGTCGTTCATGACACCTGGGATCCCAGCGATGACGACGACTACATTGTCCAAAGCTACTGGACCTCCACGACGGCGCAGTGCGACACAGCGTCTGCCGAAAGAAACCGAAGACCGTCTTCCAGTGACTCCCAGGATCGGACGCAGGCGGAGTTTGACAAGATCTTGGATCGTCTTCGGAAATTGGATCGGACGGCAAGCAACAGTGCTAGTACCGAAGGGGAAAAACACAATGCATTGCGAATGATGCAGAGCCTCATGTTGCGCCACAATCTCTCCCGGGACGATATCGTCGATGAGGCCAACCTAGACCATGTGCAGTTCACTCGCATCGCCTGTCCCGTAAATGGTCGACGTGCTTGCATCTGGGAAAAGAATCTTGCATCCTATGTCACTAAGTTCATCCTACCGACTACCCAATGGTTCGTATCGACCAAAGGGCACAGGACTTTGTTTTGGTTCTACGGTCCGCGCGCGGACGTACAGAACGCAATTGCCTTGTTTCGCGAATTGCTATTAACTATCGCAACATCTGCACATCTTCAGTTTCGCAGTCACACTCGCGGCAGCGGGGCATCCTATGCTGAGGGCTATGTAGAAGGCTTACCTCGTTCTTCCGAAGACTCACCTACCAATCCAGTGCATGCGGTGGGTGAGCGAGCCTTGATACATTCCCGAACGATGACACTGCAATCCGCGGCGGAGCATTGGCTCCATTTCGAGTGCAACATCAAACTAACGACTTCGTACCGTGCTGGACGAGACCAATTCGACGAGTCGGCAGCCAGTCGCGGCAGACTGGATGGCTCCAAACACGAGGTGGTCGTGCCAGCGGCTCAACTGCGGATAGGCAGTTAGAAGTTAGAAGCTCGGGAGGGTGAGGCTCCTGCCGAACCATTGCGGCGTCAGCTCGGCAGGAGCCTCGCCCTCCCGTTGTTTTTCAAACGAGTTCCATTCTTGCGCATTCCTCATTTAGGCATTTCTCATCGGGGCTTTACTCATTCCACCATGACACTTGCAACGTTCCTGTTCTGCATCAATTTGTAAACGGGAAACGTCTTGCCCTCCTCAAGTTGAGCATCAAAGAAATTCCATGTGACGAGACCATCCTCGCTTTCCGGTTCGAGCAAATAGCAGACGAGTGCACCGAGCGGTTGCGCGGTACGAATAAGAATGGTGCCTCGCGGAAACGTGACTTCCTTACTGCTGTATTCACCGGTTAACTTTGTTTCAAAATGCCCCTGAAACTTTCGCTTGGATTTAGTGACTCCGGTAATCTTGAGGCATTCGACCTCTGTCGTTAACTCAGACGTCAATTCCTCGACGGCAATCCCATGTTGAAGACATTTCTGAACGACGCCTTCTTCATTGGCAAAAAGATAGGCTCGCGGTGCTTTGACCGTTCGAGTCGGGGCATACATCCCAAAATCCTCCATTTTTAAGGGTGTTACTTTGTCCTCGACCATGGCCGTCATCTCCTTTCCGGAACGCGGGTTGACTACTTTTTCGACTTCCCCAACAAGGATATCGACCGGTTTTGACAACGGAATGGGTTGGAAAGCCACGCCGATATCGACTGGCTCGTTACTCGAAAACTTGCGGACCGCTTCAGCGTCTGCCGTTTTGATCAACTCAACGATTTGCGATGAATTCCCTGCACAGTAATTTAGTATCTCCTCGACGAATCGTTCGGTCACTTCAACGCGGCGTTGGAACGGCAAGTAGCTGTAGGCTTCCGAAAGAATCGTCATGCGATTTCGCAGTCCACCATAGTTCTGACCAATTCGGGGCTGATGGGTGAAGGCTTCCCACGTCGTCTTTTCCCCGGCCTTGGGTTTATTCGAAAAGCCAGTGAAGTTGCCATAATAGTACGTGCGTAACTTGTGGTCCCTTAGCATCGCATCGGCAATGACAGGCATCATTTGCTCACGTTGAAAACTGAGGATCTGCTTGTCCGTGTTGGGGTTGAGCGGGTGCGAGTAAGTCAAGTGATAGGCGTGATAGGAACCGTTCGTCGTGTGCAAATCGACGGTTAGATGGGGATTCCAACGATTATAAAGTCGGACAAGCGATCGGACTTCTGGCGATTCCAGTTTGATGAAATCACGATTGAGATCGAAGTCTTGGGAGTTGGGACGAACCCCAACACCCCCGATCGGGCCAAATTGTTCGGAACGATTGAGCACGTTTATTTTTTCGTTGCCATCCGCATTGAAGATAGGTGCGATCAGTATGGTCAGTTTTGAAAGAACAGGCTTCAAATCACCCAGCAAGATTCGCCGGGCCAGATGCTGAACAGCTTCTTTGCCTTCGACCTCCCCAGCATGGATATTGGCCATGATGAAAATAATTGGCTTTCCGGATTGACTTGCCTCGCGAGGCGTAGCAAGGGGTGGATCGGCGAGGATCACCAGAGGCAGACGTCGACCTTCCTGAGAGAGACCAAAAGTCTCCAACCGGACAAGCGGACTTCGCTTTTGCAATGCCGAGAAAAACTGGAGGACATCGGCGTAACGACTTGTTTCTTCGAAGTGGCTGGTTTCGGCCTGCGACTTCAACTCGGGTGATTCCTGGGCAATCGCGTTGAACGGAAACGCGATAAGAAAGAGGGATGCAAAACACGATCGAATTCGTTGCATAGCGAGACTTAAGCTAATAGAGGTTTAATCACATTACCGTGCACATCGGTTAGGCGAAAATCGCGGCCCTGATACCGATACGTCAATCGCTCATGATCGAAGCCTAGGCAATGGAGTAACGTAGCATTCAGATCATGAACATGCACGGGATCTCGAACAATATTGTAGCCGTAATCATCGGTCTCTCCATGAACCATTCCTGGCCGGATGCCCCCTCCAGCTAGCCACATTGAAAAACAACGGCCATGATGATTTCGTCCATAGTCTTCCGTTAAATTCCCCTGGCTAGTTTGGGCGATTACGGAATTAACAGACCCACTAGTGAAAAGTATAGCGAAAATGCAAAACCATTTGAAGCCAGCAAAAGGCAATCGTTTCAAATGGTTTTCCAAGAAAAACATGAAAATCCCCAAGTTCATTCCTGCCTTCCGTAATGACCCGCCAAAACCCACAATCGCTAATCTCCGAGTATAATCGATCCAGCACTCCAATTGCTTTTTTTAGTTCTCACCTGTTGCGATAGGGGTGAAAGCGAAAAACAATGAACAAGACGACTTCACTGTCACAAGACGTTGAATTCGGACTTGCTACGGAAGCAATGGTGATTCCTCCACAGCCCTGACTCTCCAAGGAGATTTCCGCATGAACTTGCATCGACGCGTTTGCTTAGCTCAAAACACTTGCCTGGGTTTCCTGTTGGCTTTTTTGATGGGGCCGATGATCGGAACCCTTTGCGCCGACGAACCCGCTGAATGGATCTGGCATGACCGTTGGGTTACGAGTCTTGCGAAAGGAAACGAAGGGAGCTTATTCGCTTCACTTGCAACCGGAATGCCTTATCGAGAAGGCTCGGTCGTAAAATTCTCGGGCGAGAATCCCGATGAAGCCAAGGAATTGTATCGACAACCCGCAGCTGTTTGGGCCGTCGCCACCAGTCCCGACAAATCGACTTTGGCTTCCACTGACTTCCAAGGAAGTTTGGCGGTCACCCCTATCGCAGGTGGTGAAACCAAACACTTTGATAAGGCATTCGCGAAATGGACTCGGGCCATCTCGTTTGCGGCAGACTCAAAACATCTGGCGGCTGGCAATGAAGCGGGTACCCTCTTCGCTTGGTCGGTCAGCGAGGGGAAAGCCATCGGAAGTCGTGACTTGGGTGCTGGTCAGATCATGTCGATGGCCTTCAATCCGTCGGGCGATACACTCGCCGTTGCGACCGGTTCGGGAAAACTTCTGCTCGTGAAATGGCCATCGCTAGAAGCAATCAAAGAGTTCGCAGTTGGGAATCAACCGTTGTGGTCCGTTGTTTACGGCAGCAACAATTTGGTGTGGGTAGGGAGTGCAGATGGCACGGTTCGTCGCATTTCTACGGAAGGGGGCGAGCCTGTTGAGATCGCCAAACTGAATGATTGGGTCTCTTCGCTTTCAACCCTTCCCGGTGGAGGCCTAGTTGCCGTATCCATGCGAGGACAAGTGAAGCGGTCATCAGAGGCGGACCCGAAGACATTGCTAGACTGGGCCGAAGGCCCTAAAGGAATGTGGGGAGTACTTGCGATCAATAGTGATCGCATCGTCGTTGCTACGCGGAAACTCGGTCCGACCATCCTGCAAAGCGTAGGACAAATGCAGTACGTGGCGAAAGACGCCGAGACCAAGAAGGCCGATCGCAAAGCTGCCGCGGAAAAGGCTGCGGCTGCGAAGGCCGCCGCCGAGAAGGCCGAAGCAGAAAAGATGGCGGCAGAGAAACTCGCCGCCGAACGAGCCGAAGCAGAAAAGAAAGCGGAAGCAGAAAAGAAAAAAGCGGAAGCGGAGAAGAAAGCTGCCGCCGAGAAGGCGGCGGCTGAAAAAGCTGCTGCTGAAAAAGCTGCTGCAGATAAGGCCGCAGCCGATAAAGCGGCAGCAGATAAAGCTGCAGCAGATAAGGCTGCGGCGGATAAGGCTGCGGCCGATAAGCCAAAAGAAGAACCCAAGTAGTGCTTCCTAAACGCACTTTTGCGGATAGGCTGTGAATTTATTCGCAAGGTGCACAACTTTGTCGCCTTTTGCTCCGCAAAAGTGTGTTAACGAGGCGCACTTTCGCGGAGCGAAAGGCGACAATCATATGCTTACTGTACGTGACATTCTGTTCGTAGTATTGCTGTTCTTTCCCCATTTATTGACGGCTGCCGATCCTTGGCTGACGATCGAAGGCCGAGAGGGCTTAGGTAAGGGGCAACATATCGTTTTCGTGACCGGGGAGGAGTACTATCGCTCCGAAGAAGGGATGAGCATGTTTGCCAAACTCCTTTCCCAACATCATGGATTTAAGTGCACTGTTCTCTTCTCACTCGACCCAACCACCGGAACCATCAACGCCAATCGAAACGACAACATTCCTGGATTGGCTGCCCTTAAAAACGCTGACTTGATGGTCCTATTCGCTCGGTTTCGTCAGCTTCCGGATTCGGAAATGCAATACATCGTGGACTACGTCAACGGCGGAAAACCTATTGTTGGGATTCGCAATGCGACACACGCCTTTCGATATCCAAAGGACAGTACAAGCTCCTATAGAACATGGGACTTCCAAAGCAAAGATTGGCCTGGAGGATTTGGTCAGCAGATTCTCGGCGACACGTGGATTGCTCACTTTGGGAAGTTTCAAAAGGAAGCGACCCTAGCTCATGTCAACGCAGCACAGCGCAGTCATCCGGTGCTTCGTGGAGTCGCCGACACGATTTTTTGCCACACCGATGTGAATTCAGTCGAAAGGCTCACATCCAACGATGTGGTGCTCTTTAACGGACAAGTTCTGTCGGGGCTGAACGCCACCGACCCGCCTGTCATCGACCAACGCAAAGATACACGGATGCCGTTCGCTTGGTTCAAGACGTACACAGCTCCTTCTGGAAAACAGGGCCGATCGTTTACGACGACCGCCGGGGCTTCGCTCGACTGGCTCAGTGAAGACCTTCGTCGCCTAATGGTGAATGCCATGTTGGACTTGACCGGCCATACACAAGCAATCCCAACAAAGACGATGGTTGATTTTGTCGGTGACTATGAACCGAAACCGACGGGAGCACTGTCCGACGAAGTTTGGACCGCGGCCAAACTGACGCCGCAGAGTTTCGGATTAAAAAGCAAATAGCTGTTTCCGTTGTTACCGTTGTTACCCTTGTTACTGTTGTTACCTTTGCAGACGAGCAAGGCCCTTCGCTCGGTGCTTTTTTACCTGCGCTGAGCGAGAGCCTCGCTCAGCCACAGTCCGCCTGAGAACGGTGAACTACGTATCAGTCGGTTCACCGTGGACTGCCAATCCCAATCGGAAAACCATAAGATGGTTGATTGGGGTTTGGAATAGCATTGCCCATGTTCGATGGAAATGCCGCAGATTGCTCCGGTAGCAAATACTCGTTAGGTGCATACCTAAAATTGTTGGGGGCGACCGATGTCGTTTCGACTAGGGCGGGCGCAGTCACTGCTGAGATCGGAACCGTTGCCTCGGGTTTCTTTTTTCTGAACCAATTCCACGAATGTGGTTTTCTGGAGGCGTCCTGAAGCCCCCCTTCCCATTCACGTCTATCCACGGGCGTCAGATTTCGATCGAGCAAGGGTGTATTCGCCTGTGCGTAGTCTTCTTCGGATGCAAAGGAACAGAACTCTCCTGGCCGGGCGATTCGAGGAAGTAGCGTGATGATGATCTCGTTGCGTTCCTTCACACGATCACGGCTCTGAAAGAGCCGTCCAACAAGCCACAAATCTCCAAAAAACGGGATCTTGTTTTGGCTGTCATTGCTCGTCTCCTTGATCAACCCGCCGATTACAATCGCTTGTCCGTCAGATAGTAAGGCTGTCGTTTGGACTTCGGTGGACTCGCTATCGGGCAGTTTCGATGTTGGGTTGATGCGAGCCGTAGAGACTTGCGGCGCAACGGTCATCAGAACTTGACCGTCCTCAGTAATGATGGGTGTCACGGTAAGTACCACTCCAAAGTCCAAAAAGCTTACGCTTTGCAATGTGCTGGTGTTGGTAGCGGTTGTTTGTAAATAACCGAGCTTCCCACCCACGGAGATCCTGGCTTTTTGACCATTGACTACAGCAACCTTGGGCGAAGCCAACGTCTTGGTATCACTAGTGGACTTCAACAGATCTATCAAACTTGTAAGATCGCCTCCCTCGACTCGCATCATGGTGGCAGGTGGGGTACCTGAGGCCAACCCCATAGTCCCAAATGAGACGTTCGCCCTGTTGACCCGAGCGAGTTGGTTAAAATTCACGCCGTGCTTGTTGTTGTCCTTGAGCGTAACTTGTAGGATGTTTGCTTCCACAACGACTTGGCGAGGGAGTGTATCTATTTGCGCAATGTAGTCCGCGATTCGTTCCAAATAGGGGGGCAGGTCCTCAACGATGAGTTGCTCGTGGGCGTTGCGTTGTTCTTCGGTATTGATTGTATTTGTGAACGACTGGCCGAGGGGTGACATCAGTCCTTTAACAACTCTATCAACATCGCTTGCCAATATGTAGTTGAGGGTAAAGACTCGTACCATTCGGCCTTGGACTGAGGGAGACGTCCTGCGATCAGTGCTCATGCTTGAGATCGTAATAATATTATTGTGGCGTACCCAAGTGTAGCCGTGAACAGCCAAAATAGCGTCGAGGGCATCGTTGAGTCGAACATTGTTGAGTGTTACGTTGACGCGCTGGCTAACCTCTTCTCCAGTAACAATGTTGAGCCCCTGCTGTTGAGCGATAAGCGAAAGCACCGTCGACAAAGGGGCATCGCGTGTGACCAACGTCACTTGATCCAAGTTGCTTTGAAGCTGAACGCGATTTTCGGAATCGTATGCACTTGGAGCAAGCGGTACGATTTGCGAATTCGGTACGGAGAAATTTTGCGAAGGAATAGGCGTTGAAGGTGGCAATTGGACCGGCGGGAATTGAGCCGGTGGATTTTGGGGCAGCACTCGAATTGCCGGCAATGATTCCTGGGCAAAAACACGCGGGTCCGACTGCAATCCAGTTGCAAAGACGCAAGCCAATGCACCTACAGTGGCCCTAATTACCAATGCATGCAGGCTTTTTAGAATGTGGAAGTAGGTCGCGATCATGCATTTGCCGATATTCGAATTGGAGTTTCTTCCAAGAGATTATCGTCTGTTCATGGTTGTGCAGTCAGCAACTTTACTACAACCCGACCAAGTTGCCTAAATTGCCCACAATTCAATCAGCCGCTCGACTAATGGGTCGTTGGTGGCTCGACGGTGATCTCATGCGGAGTGATGCCAATAACTTGTGCACCATCTTTCAATCGATCTCCGATACGAATAATCCGTTCACCAATCAATGCCGCGATACCCTGTGGCGACTGAAAAACCGCTTGAACCTGGGACGAAGCCAATGAACTTTTCGACAAAGGTCGGTTGGATCCTACTTGCAAGTGTTTCTCTGAGTCATTTGGATCCGTAGTCGTCGCTTTAGCCAAAGGCTCGGGAAAAATCATTCGGCGATCAAAGGGGTTGACGTTTTCAAGTTTGTTTGAAGGGAACTCGGGCCATCGGGTCTTTTTTGCCAGCTCATTTTCGTTCGAGTCTTGGTCTTGTTCGCTCTTGGCCAAGCTGATGGCCGAGGTCGAATTGGTAGGATCGCTTGCAATCAACACAGGGGCGGCCGTTTTGCCTGGAAAAACCCAATAGAGAGTTCCAAGGAGCAATGGAATCATCGCAATCTTGACGTAACCATGAGATGGTTGGTTCATGTTGATGTTACTCCGTTTTAGCCCAAATGTGATCGAAGACGACTTTCATTTCCAAATCAAAGCGACAATTCCCACTTGGATTACTTGACTCAGAGACCTTGAAACGCGTCACTTGATAATTGTAGGGAACTCGCGGCATGGACTCGAAGAATTGGAAGAGACTTTTGAACCGGCCCTCCAAATGAAGATCAAAGGAACGCGTTTGGAATTCTTTGTGGTTCTGCGTGGAGATTGGGCGGAAATCAATCAAGGTGCAATGCGATGCGATCGCCTTCCCTCGAACCGATGACAGAATTTCCGAATCCACAATCTTGGCCGGAATACGCTCGAGCATGGAACGATACTCATCTTCGAGCAGTTCATGCTGTTCTTGTGCTTGGGCGAAAGCCTCCGTGAATTCAAATTCGGATTTGAGCAGACCAGTGCATTCCGCTCTATCCGAAGCGATCCGCTCGACGTATTGAGCAACGCCGCAGTGCACAATGTAACAGCACGCGACAGCAAACACCATCAGAACCGCCATGCCAGCATGTAGTAGTCGCTCGTTCCGCACTAGCGGGTTGTTTCTCCAAGAGGTACTAATCATAACTAACGCACTCCAGTTGAAATTCCTGTACGGATCGTTCCGATACAAGACGCTCTTGAGTAGACCGTAGCTCGATTTTTGGGAACACACTCCACTCCTGCAGACTATCCATAAACGCAGTGATCGATTCGCTTTCGATTGCAACACCGCGCAAAGTCATTTGGTACTGGTTTCCCAAGAAATTGTTCTCTGGGTTTGCATTCGGTTTGAGACCAGCCCCTCGTTGTTTTTCGCCAACAAGGCCCGCCGAATCAGATAATTTTTCGGTTACCGAAACCTGCATCTCCTGAATCTGAACCGTTTCGCTCGTTGAGCCCACGCCGGAAGCGACAATCCCGAGGAGCGACGTAGTACGATCCTGAGAAATGGCGGCCCTCAACTGATTTATTTTCTGCTTTACAGCAAGCGACTTCGCGGCGAGTTGAACTCTATCGGATTGCAATTGGCGAATAGGTTCGGTGGCAGCATAAATCACTTGCAATTCGTGAAGTCCATTCCACCACTTCCCAATCAATTGAACGTTCCAGGCCAGAGTGAAAACTCCAAGCAACCCAAAGGCACATCCCCATTGGCGAATGCGAGTGCGAATCAATCGTCGCCATACAAAACTGTAAGGAAGCAAATTGACGTGCATTACTTTGACTCCCAGGCTAGCATCGACAAGCCGGATGCAACCGCGTACGTTGCAACATGCTGGTTGCCAAAAAGGTTCTCGGAAAGATCGATCGCCCATGTGTGCGTTGGAAGACCGACTCGGCCTTCGATGGCTTGATCGACGTTCGGGATTCGGACACCCGCTCCCATCAGCAATAGTTGACACGGCGTCATCGAACGATAGGCGCGGTTGGCGTAATGAACGGTTTTTTCGATTTCATTCGAAAGCAATTGCAAGAATCCACTCAGTGTTTGCTGGAGCGGATTTGCGAATTCGTCTTGCACCTCCAAATGGCCATTTCGAGTGGACGACGATTGGAATAGCAGAGTCTGCGAATCCGACATGCCAATTTCAAACGAACGCGAAATCTGTTCCAATAATGGAATCAATCCGAAACTGCGCAACGCTCGCGACATGAGAGGCTTGCCAGCCATGACCAATGTAACGGTCGCCTGATGGTAGCCTAGATCGACCGATAGGGTCGAATGGCTGCTATCCGCGACGACCATCGAAGTGGCACGAGCCATGGCACACGGAACGGCGTCCAACGTTTGACACTCGAATCCTGCATTCAGCAAGTCGCTTGCCACCAGCAAAGCGGTCGATTTCTTCATTGAGACCGCTCCGAAACTGGACGTTTCGGCACGAGGTCGATTGGGGGGTAGTTCCCAGCACCCCGTCGAAAGTTCTTCAAGGTCGCACTCAGACTCAATCGCAATCTCGGAACTAACCATCGAGTTCGACTCGATAGCGTCACTTATTGGCAATTCAAGTTCACGGTAGGCAATCATGCCGTCGGTGAGCGTTGCAGCACAGTTGCGACCGTGAAAGAGGGAATTTAAGTTTTCGAGTAATTCTAGCGTCGGTGCAAGCCCGTGTTCCGAAATTGCGTCTGCCGCCAACCATCCGAAAACTTCATCACTGGTTGAAGTGTTTCGGTTTGATTCCATCGTGTAGGGCGTGGGATGGTCGACCGACCATACTGCAGCCAATTGCCAGCGATCATCGACCTTGCGAACTTGAGCCATGTTGATGGCGTGGCAACCGATTTCAATTCCCGTCCAACCATAGGAACGGCCGAGCCCTCGGTGGCTGATGTGATCGAGTTTCGATGTGAGAAGTCTCATGGTAGCCAACCGTAGGTCGTACTAATCCGAATGCGGCGTGAAGCTTCCCTTCTCTGATTGACTTATCGGGAAGCTGTCGTCACATCCAACAAAGGCAAAATAATCGACAGCACGACAACCGCAACCACACCCCCCAATCCGATAATAATGGCTGGTTCAAGCATTTTTACCAGCGTTCGCAGGCGACGTTCCCCCTCGTCCTCAAAGTACTCTCCAACCGATTGCAAGACCGCCGGGAGCTTGCCAGTTCGTTCTCCCGTTGAAATCATATGCGCTGCGCCAGCAGGCAGGAAAGACGCATCCACTAGCGTCTGGCTCATGCCTTCCCCCTTAAGGATTTCATGCTCGATCCTCTCAAACATGTCTTGAAAGAGACTGTTGCGGGTGGCTTTGCGGCACAGTCGGATGCTGTCTAGCAATGGAACTCCATTCTCCAGCATCGTGCCAAGCAATCGAAACATTCTGCCGGTGATCAGTGCCCGAATCGAATCTTTGATGATCATGCCATTCAAAAGCATAGAATCAAAAACGCGTTGGACACGGGGATGTTTTCGAGAGCTTATTCCCACGCACACGACTGTGCCTGCGACCAAGACGATGGAGATCCAGTTTTCACGAAACCCAGACCCTAGGGACAGTAAAATACTGGTGAGGGGTGGAACGGGACGGTCCATGTCGCGGAAAATCGTTGCGAATTGAGGCAAGACGAAAAAGAGCATCGAGCAGATGACCACCGACGTGATCGCGCAAAGCACCGCAGGATACATCAACATCCCCACCATCGAGCTGCGGAGGTTCTGGTCTTTGCGCATCATGCGAGTTGTTCGCTCAAGCACATCGACAATACGGCCTGCCTGCTCTCCCGCGGCTAACGCTGCCACCATCGACTCATTGAAAACGTTGGGATGTTTTGCCAAAGCGGCGGAAAATTTCAATCCCTGCGAAACATCTTCGTAGGTCGCCAGTAGCACGCGTTGCAGTCTCGGAACGGGACACTGATTCGCGACCGTATTGAGTGCCTCCGCCAAATCATCCCCCGATTGGCACATGATCGAAAGTTGCGAAAGGGCGACGATCAAGTCGGAGGTCTTCACTCGAGAATATTTTGTTCCGACAAAGTGACTCGTATTGCTGCGTGATTTGCTCGACAAAACTCGGGAAACGCTAGACCGCGACTGGATGGCGACGACGGACAAAGCGAACAAGCCTTGCGATCGCAGCCGTTGCCGGACGACCAACGCGCTCTCTCCTTCAAACTGTCCGTCAACAGACTTGCCCTGTCGATCTTTTGCGAGGTACTGGAATTGCATATGCGTTGTCCGTTATGGAATAATTGCGTTTCACTCAGTCGGAGTAGGCAACTTCGATGATTTCATCGAGGCTCGTCCGTCCGGATTCTGCTAAACGAATCCCTTCGTCAAGCAGAGAACCACTCCCTTGTTGAAAATGGTGTGCTCGCAACGCATCCACCGATGCGTTCGTTGAAATCAGTTCGCGTACTTCGCGATCCACCGCAAATACTTCGTAGATGCCAGTACGGCCGCGGAAACCTGTGTCGTAACACTCTCGACAACCTTGGCCGCGAACGAATTGACGTCGTCGGTCCCCTTGGTATCGAATCGCGTCAAGCTGCTCGGGTGCAGGGTAGTAGCTAGTCTTGCAGGACGGACAGACGGTTCGAACGAGTCGCTGAGCAATGACACCCAGCAAGGCCGCCGAAAGTTTGAATGGCTCGATTCCCATATCGAGCAACCGAGTCACCGCGCTGAAACTGTCGTTGGTGTGCAAAGTGCTTAAAACCAAGTGACCGGTGAGGGCCGCTTGAATCGCGATCGCAGCAGTTTCGGCATCCCGAATTTCCCCGATCATGATAACGTCGGGGTCCTGACGCAGAATCGATCGAAGAGCATCGGAGAACTTCATGGACTTGGTGTTGCTCACCTGCACTTGATTGATCAAATCGAGTTGGTATTCAACGGGATCTTCCACCGTAACAATATTGCGTTTAATGGACTTGATGAGTTCTACGGCAGAATAGAGTGTGGTTGTCTTGCCGCTACCGGTCGGGCCAGTCGTGAGGATCAAGCCGTGGGGACGCTTGAGCAAGCCTTTGGTTCTATTGAGCGCGCCTTCCGGCATTCCGAGCTTGTCGAGGTAGAAAGTCACGTTCTTGCGATCGAGCACACGCATCACAATCTTTTCGCCCAAAATGGTTGGCAACGTTGAGATTCGCAAGTCGATTTCTCGGCCATCGACGGTCAAATGCACGCGACCATCCTGAGGCATCCGGTGTTCGGAAATATCTAGCTTTGCCAGAACCTTGATTCTGGAAATCATGGCAGGATGGAACTCGCGTCGAGGTCGAAGCACTTCCCGCAAATGGCCATCCACCCGGTAGCGAACCAGCGAGGACTGTTGGCCCGCTTCGATATGGATGTCGCTGGCCTTCTGCCGAATCGCGTGAACGATGATGTAGTTCACCAGATTGATAATCGGGCTTCCGTCGGTGAGCGATTCGACGTCCGCCAGCGAGATATCAACGGCATCCGCATGGATTTCAAGGGAGCCTTCGTCCAGGTCGGCAGTAACGGCGTCGACCGCAAAGTTCTCTTCGTAGCAATGTGCAAGCATTCGATCGATGGCGGATCGCATGGCCAACACAGGTCGAATAGGCAGCCCGGTGATGCGTTCCAGCTCATCGAGTTGTCTTAGGTTGGACGGTTCTGCCATCGCGACCGTCAGACGCCCTCGGACACAGAACAGGGCGAGAACCGAAAAGGACTCCGCTTTGGAACGTGGAATGAACCGCACCACGCTCGGGTCGACCATTCCGCTTCGCAACCGAACCGACGGAACGCCCAACTGCTGTCCCAAGAACAGCAGCAGCGTGTCTTCCTCGACGAAACCCATTTCAAGCAAGGTCTCACCAAGCTGAGAATTGTTGTTGGAGTGCTGCTGTAGTGCGGCCTCAAGGTCGCCATCGGTTAGCAGACCCGCGTGAACTAGGTTCTCACCGAGCGGAATTGAGGCCGAAACAGGCTGGCCATGTTTCGTTCGATTGCGCAATACAATGGGGGAAGAAGGCGCGGGATAACGAGGAGTTTCTACCTTCATCGTGCAAAGCTCCCCATCGCCTTAATCGCGTCATCATAAACATTGATTTCCCGGTCGATTCCGTTGATGCGGAGAATATCACGACAAAGAGGGTTGGGCCGAGCCAGCACGATACAGCCGCCGAGCTTTTGGCAGCGATCACGGGCTTCGAGAAGGGCCTCAAGACCGACGCTATCCATCAAAGGAATATTGCTCAGGTCAAACACGATACGTGGCTGGCCATTTCCAAAGCAAGCCTCGACCGAGTTTAGAAAAGAGGATTGGTGTTCTCGAGTGAGCGGCTGCGAACCACTTATCGTGTCCACGGCGCCGGAGCGTTTGCAGGGGTACATGGCTTTTCTAAGATGTTAGCGAATTGGGAGTTCGAGAGTGAAACAAGAACCTTGATTCAACTGACTGCGAATAGAGACATTGCCCCCATGCAGTCTTGCAACTTCTTGGGCGAATGCCAAACCGAGCCCTGTGCCGACCATTGCTTGCACACGTTCGTCGCTGCTTCGAAAGAATTTGCCGCACAGTTTTGGTAGATCTTCAGCCGAGATTCCAATGCCACTATCCTCCACCATGAACAGAACGCGAGCCGAGTCCGAATCAACGCGCACTGTGACCTTGCCTCCCTCGGGCGTGTATTTGATCGCATTGCTGACCAAGTTGGTCAGGGCGGCAGCGAGTTTGTCCTTGTCGGCTACCACTTTCGGTAACTTCGGAGCGATTGAGAAGTCGAAGGACTGTTTCTTTTCGTTCGCTAAGGGGCGTTGGCTGTCAAGAATTTCAGCCAGCAATCGCTCCAGTTGCACTTCGTGTTTCTGAATGGTGATCGCTCCAGCTTCCATTTGACTGATGTTGAGCAGTTCGTCAACGAAGCGAGCCAACCGCGTTGCTTCATTATTGATCGTATTGTAGAAAGACTGCTGTTGTTCGACCGAAATGTCGGAGGCGAGCGAAAGTGTTTCCGAATAGGCCCGGATATTCGCAAGGGGTGTTCGGAGCTCATGCGTGGCTGTGAAAACAAACTGCTCTCTGGCTTTCTCAGCTAGCTTTTGTTGAGTCACGTCGCGCAGCGTCCAAATGGTATCGGTTGGATTGCAGCTGTCACTCGTTTGGGTGATTCGACTTAAACGCCATACGCCTTGGGCGAGATCATTGGATCGTTGAATTTCGATAACTTGAGTCGCATGATTGTTACTCAAACCACCAATCCGTTCCTGAGATGCCGCGTCGGCTTGGTCCGATAGCAAATCGAGAATATCTGTTCCGACCAGCGATTTGGAATCAGCCCGCTTCAGCAATGTTGCAAAGGAACGATTGAGTTGGAGAATTCGCCCATCGGAATCGCAAACCGCAAGGCCTTCCGTGAGGTTCTGGAAGACCGCTTCCCATCGTTTGGCCTGTTGAGTGTGAGTGGCTTCGGAAAGCCGACGCTCGACCCCATTCCATGCGGAATGTTCGTGAACGCGAGCTAGCAATTGATTCCAGCCAGCGGCGAGCGAATCGGTAGCTGGTAGCGGTCTCAATTCGGCCACAGAATGATTACCAGAATTCGCAAAGCGATGAAGCTGCCGTTCGATGTTTTCATGCCAACGCGATGTACGTCTCAGGACGAAGGAGCCAAACAAAAGTAGCCCTAGAGGAATGCCAACCGCAGCCGGGATAGAATTGAGAAGCGATCCACACAAGGAAAGGTAAATGGCTGTAACCGTAAAACAGAATAGCCCTGATAGGCCGAACAGCAAATACTGTTCGCTCAGACGCCGCGTCAAGCTGCTGTTGTGTTGGGCTGCAATCATGAGTTTAATTCGATGCGATGAGTTCGTAAGGCGAGCGGCAGACTAAAGACTACCTGCCAAGGGTTTCAATGGGAGAGCGAGGCTCCTGCCGAGCTTGGCGTTGGTTCGGCAGGAGCCTCTCCCTCCCGGTATAATCAATGCTGCCAGTCGCCTAAGTAATCTCAACAGAGATTTCTAGACTAATTGTTCACGGCGGGGACCACCATGCATCACTAGACTCTCTAGTAGGGTCGTGAGTTCACGTATGCTGAAAGGTTTATAGAGAATTGCTTCGATGCTGAGTCTGGCCATGATTTCTTGTCGGTCCAACTCCAGCCCTTTGGCCGAGCACATGACTATGCGGATCGCGTCTAGTTTTAGCGCGTTCCGAACACGATTGCAGAGTTCCTCGCCATCGATACCTGGCATTTCATAGTCCGTCACCAAGATGTCAAATGGCTGTGATTCAACCAATCTCAACGCCTCGGTGCCATTTCGAGCCAGTGTGACCTCGAAACCGGAGCGTTGAAGGTTGAACCGAAGAACATCGCCTAGGACGACATTGTCTTCGGCGACCAGAACTCGTTTAGATTCAGACATGGTTTCGATTACCAAGTGATGCAGGCGGCACTATTGATCACAAACTCACCGGTGGTTTCGTTGTATGCCCAACCTGCAGTACCCGTAGGTGTTGCGATTGGATTACCGGTATTTGCAACGACCGTGTTGTTTTGATTGGCAGTTGGAACCAAAGTGGTTTGGACCTTGGGAAAGGTACCGTTGATAAACGGCTTAATGGACGTGGCAAAGGTCGCGGCGGTTGGATACGTGCCGTTCTGTGCCTTGTACAATTCGATGGAATCACGAATGACACCAAGCGAAGCTTTCGTTCCTGAATCTCGAGCGTCCCCCGCGGTATTGAACATTCGAGGAGCCGCAACGGCTGCCAAAATACCAATAATCAGAACGACCACTACAAGCTCTACTAAGCTAAAAGCGGACCGCTTGCGTGCACTAAAGATTTGCGATGTCGTGTTCATTTTTTCTCAGGGCCCAACGAAAAACAGGGTTGATGTCAGTTCACTGCGAAGCAATTAACTGTAGGGAGTTACGGAATGGACGCATTCCTATTTGGACGGAAGAAACGTACGTTCATAATTAGCACGGTGCAAACTTATTAATCCGAAAAGTTTTCGCTTTCGTCAAAGTTTACGTGCTAGATATACACATACGATTGTTCGAGTCCAAACTAGTTACGCTCCCTGAGAATACGATTACACGCTCTTGGAAACCATTTCGAGAACAAACGCTGACACTCAACTTGCATGCCAACTCGCCACTCGGCTGGAGTCAGCATTAGGTTCCTGCGCGTCGGTACTTCAATTCTCTAAGGCGAACTGGAGGAACCTTTCTGGCGATGATTCACAGGATGACATCGACCCAAACGTGGTCGCTGCACTCCAAGAATTCGACGTTCGTTCAGGGCAACCGTTTGTTCGGCAGCAGGGAGGCCGTTTGATCGTTATTGTCAATGTGTGTCTGGATGCATTGGTACCGATAGTCGTAGCAATGGCTCTCCCGGAACAAAACGAGAAATTGGTCTGTTCGCTTTTTTCCGCCAATCTTGAGGCATTGCAGTATTGTGCAGAAGCAGCGGCGACCAGGAAACAATCGGAGTTCTTCATCGATCAGGTGACTCAAGATTTTGAGGAGTTGACGTGGCTGCGGAGTGCCAATGAGTACTTTGACCTTTGCGGTTCGAAGCACACGATTGAGTCAATCGCACGCAAATGCCTACCTGATCTCGCGAGTGTCATTCGCGCGGAATCCATTGTGTTTGTGCGATCCAACGCGGGTTCGACGACAGATTCATTCGGACCGGACTGGAATAGCGTCATTGCGACAGGGTTTTCCAACAAGGATCAGGAGTCATGCTCACGATTTCTTACGGATTCGATCCCGCAACTTGTGAGGGGGCCGCGCGTACTCAACACCAAGTCCAACGAAGAGAGCCTGCCTGGGTACGTCGGTTTACGCAATTGTATTGCGTTAACAGTTGCGAAGGGGCCGCATGTTTACGGATGGATTTTGGCCATCAATAAAATTCCCTCAGACAACGCAGTTCCCACCCTGGAATCGCAGCCTAATACCAAACCCACGCCGTTTGGTACTTTTGAAGCCGGATTACTGAGCGCTGCAGCCAACATCATGTCTTCGCATGCCCGAAATTTGGAGCTCTTCGAGGCTCAAGAATCGCTTTTGACGGGAATTGTTCGAGCCATCATCAATGCGATCGACGCCAAAGATCCCTACACATGTGGCCATAGCGATCGCGTCGCTTTATACGCCAAGAGAATCGCGTCCAGATTGGGCGCGAGCGCCGAGGAATGCGAACGGATTTACATGGCCGGACTGCTACACGACGTCGGCAAGATTGGGGTCCCGGATTCGATTCTCGCAAAACCAGGTGCACTGACCGATGAAGAGTATGCAATCGTCAAAAAGCATCCTGAAATCGGGCATGCTATACTTAAGCACCTAAAGCAACTTGACTATGTTCTACCAGGCGTGCTGCATCACCATGAAGCCGTCAACGGTGGAGGCTATCCTGCAGGTCTGGTGGGTGAAGCAATTCCATTGCATGGTCGTATTCTAGCAGTCGCCGATGCGTACGATGCCATGACGAGCGATCGACCTTACCGGCGCGGAATGCCGAGTGAAATGGCTGAGTCGATTCTGCGTGCCGAGGCAGGCAAGACTTGGGATTCCGACATTGTTGTCGTGTTCCTTGAGTGCCTAGCCAATGACGAAATCCAGCCGCACCGCACCGAATCGACATCGTCTGCTTGTTCGAGCGAGTCAGACGCAAACTCTAATAGCAACTTGATGCGACGCATTGCGAACTCCATCAATAGCTTGGTACTGGAATAACAACCATGGCGATCCTGCGAATAACGAGACGTAAGGCGAGCGGCAGAGTGAAAACTACCTGCCAAGGGTTCCAACGGGAGCGCGAGGCTCCTGCCGAGCTTGGCGTTGGTTCGGCAGGAGCCTCTCCCTCCCGGAATAAACAATGCTGCCGTTCGCCCAAGGGGCCATATTCTGGCGTGACTTTGGTCGAGGTCACGATTTCGGTCATGATCATGGGAATACTGGCCGCGGTTGCCTCACCTATCTATTCAAACAGCCTATTGAGATACCGGGTCGATGTCACAGCTCAACGGATAGGTCAAGATATTGTGCAGACCCAGCGAATTGCGCGTCAAACCAATTCGAGCCGCACCATAGCCTTTGCCTTGGCCGATCATAGCTATACAATCAGCGGCATTAACGCATTGGACCGTGCCAGTCAGCCATACAACGTCTTGTTAAGTCAGCCACCCTATCGCGCTGAACTGCAATCGTTAGTAACCGCCGCAGTACCCACAACGCAACTGGCAAGCGTTTCAATTGTCTTCGATCGTTTTGGAATGCCTGATCAAGGAATTTCCGTTACTGTCAAGGCTGGCACATTCCAAAAACGGATCGATGTGGCCCCCACTTCTGCTCGAGTGACCGTCCAATGAGACGAAACGGGCGCCGTTCGGGCGTAACTATGCTGGAATTGATGGTGACGCTGCCGAGTGCAACCGTCCTCATCGGGGCGATGGCGATGTGCATTACTATCATGATGCGCGCCAAATCTCAAGATGACACCTTATTTCGGAGTACTTACGAACTGTCCAACGCGGCCACGCAGATCGCCTCAGATATTGAGAGTGCTGTCTCGCATGTTTCGTCTTCGACGACGCATATCGAGTTTGTCGTACCAGATCGAAATGGCGATGGTCTCCCTGAACAAATGCGTTACGAATGGGGGGGGGCGACAGGCGCAAACGCCAACAAGATTCTGTGGAAGTACAATCAAGAACCACTTTCTGTGTTGTTCGATGATGTCGGCGCTTTCGAATTGCAAAAGAACACTGTGTTGGCCCCATCATCGGTTCCGAACCACTTGCGTTCCGATGTCGCCGTACTCAAATCGATCAATGCATTTCCGAGTGGCGTTTTTCGTGAGCAGGTCGTCAATTCAAACAACTCTATCGGTCAGTACTTCATACCGGATGTACCGGGTTCGGGGATCAAGTGGGATCTCGGTTCCGTCCGAATTCTGGTTCGCGCGGCTGACGCCAATCTCGACGGCATTCTGTGCATTCGAGTCACTGCTAGTAATACGACTACAAAACTTCCAATCGCTCCAATCTTGGCGGACGTAAAAATTGCAGAATCCAGGCTGGGGACAGACTATCAATGGCTTGACATCCCGATCGCACCCATTTCTTGGCGGGCGCAGGGTGTTCCGTTGTGCATCACGGTCGGTTATGGGGGAGGCACTGGCGACGTTGCACGCATTCAGTTCGTTGAAAATGGAACTGGGATGCCAGTCAACGCCAACCTAGTGACTTCTATCGATGGCGGCACGACGTGGATTGCGTCCAACGGCGCACGCGGACTCCGATTTTATACTTATGGTCTCTATGATGGTTTCGCGGGTCAAAGAAGTTTTCTAAGCGGAGTCGACCTCAAACTAGGAAGCTCTCGAACGACGACACAAAAGATCGAAACTTCGGTTCGATTGCCTGCCAGCCCGGAGATCCAGTAATGCGAACCAATACTCGATCACGTCGAGGCTTGAGCCAAGCGGAAGTAGTGGTCTCCACCGTCATCGTGGGGATACTCATGGTGTCCTGCTTTTCAACAATTGCCGCTTCACGACGAAGTCAAATCTCCGAATCAAACGAAGTACGCGGTTTGGCAATTGCCAACGCGCTAATGTCCGAAATAACACAACTCCCCATGCGCGAACCATCCTGCGACTGTGGGTTTGGAATCGAAGTCGGCGAATCGGGCGCCAATCGCTTGAACTTCGATGACGTTGACGACTACAAGAATCTCGTCGATTCGCCATCCAAATCGCGAAACGGAACAGCCTACGCAGGCTATTCCGATCTAAGCCGCAGTGTCAATATCGATATGGTAACGACCGCGGATTGGAATGCGACCACCGCGACCTACGTTGGGGTCTACCGAATCACAGTGAAAGTCCTTCGCGGGACTCTCGAAGTTTGCAGAATCGTCGGATATAGAACGTCAGGCTCGCCAGGTTCGAATTCCGTCGTCGGGGTGAACAGCCTGAATTGAATAGCCACAGAAATACTTTAGTTGGGAAACCCTCTGGCCGAGATCGAAGATTTATTCAAAGTAGACGAGTAAAAATGTTCAACGATTCCAATCGCATCCAAATGCAACGCCAAATACGCACTCGACCAAATCCGAGAGCCGGTTCGATCTACATCGTCGCCATGGGTACCAGCCTCATCGTCGTTTGCCTGGCCGTCGCGAGTCTCCAAGCCGTGCGCGTGCAACGCCGGATCAATGACGAGCTTTCGCAAACGGTCAACGCCAAGAAACTTGCCCAGTCTGGCATCGAGTTTGCCCAACACAGGATTCTAACCGACCCAAGCTGGAGGACCTTTTTTACACAAGGAGTTCCCGTCACTCGGACCACCACGGGCGGTAGTTTCTCGGTAACACTGACGGACCCAGACGATGGCATTATCGCAAATCAAACCACCGATCCAATCGTCGTAACTGCGACGGGCACTTTTGGTTCCGCCAGCCAGAAGCTGACAGTGTACCTGGAGCCACAGAGCCAATTGTTTGCAGCTTGTAGATCAGCGCTTTATGCACCCTCTAACATCACCTTCAACGCCTGTACGGTCACCTCGAACCAATGGGCCTATTGCGACAATCAAATCAATGCGAGCTCAAATCCGATTATCAACATGAACTGCCTGGCTCGCAACTTCAGCGGTAGCGGTTACTCGCAAAGGGCCATTCAAGGGGGTACTTGGCCTATGGACAAGCCTGAGCTACTTCCAACATCGAGCGGCTACGTTGGGAAGTACTACATCGATAATGGAGTGACGATCAATGCAAGCGACTTGCCAACCGGAGGAACCGAATTGACCAAGAACGGCGGATTCGAAACGAACACTGCGAACTGGACAGCCATGAATTGCACCATTACTCGCGACCTTAGTCAAATGCACTCTGGTACTGCGTCGTGTTTCGTTAGCGGGCAAGGTTTTATTTCGACACCATTTCAAGACATTACCGAGCATATGCTCAAAGGACGCAACTACACCGTTTCGTTCTGGGTGAGACCCACGAAGAATGAAGACTTCAACCCAATCATCACGGTGACTTCTGTTGGCAGTTTTTTTCCAGTTTATCTTTTTGGAAGCACCGTAACTGCAAACAAAAATGTGTGGACATTGGTGTCGAGTACGATCAATGTCAGCTGGATCGGCGAATTGGCCAATGCGCATTTGGAGTTAGGCAGCTCCACGTCGGACGACTATTATTTCGACGATGTCAGTTTGCTCAACTTGGATCGCGTGGCAGGAACTCGCTACATAGAGAATGTGGTTTTCGGAAATACAGCCAATCCCTTTGGAAGCAAACTCATTTCGGCCAATGGAATATACTCAATCAACGTGCCGGGCGAGACGCTGCTCATTCGCGATAGTCGGATCAATGCTTCTCTTGTGGTCCAGAGCGCAAGTCGGGTACAAATTGGCAATGCCGTGTCATGGGAGCCCAGAGGCCGGAATTTCCCAGCGTTGATTGCAAATGCCCCGATTGACGATCTGACGACGAATACGTCGCTGAGCGAGGCCACCATCGGTGTGAATCTCAACCCGGCTGGAACTCCTTACCAAGGAATTTCCGATACAGACGCGAGCGATGCTTATCCAAGTTTGATCACCGGGGCGATCGTTTCTACGGGAGATATTTTACTTAGCGGATTGTCGACCTTGTCCGGGCCGGTGCATTCTGGCACCAACATCAACGTTACATCCACGAATCTCAACATCAACTTCTCGTCAGATATGATCCTCAATCCGCCGCCAGGATTCTTTGCGGATCCACCCAAGATGCGTTTGATCACGAGTTCGTTGCAACCGTAGGTCCGTCGCTCCGCCGACGGACGGTCAGCGATGATAGCAAGCAACTGATTTCACCATCTCGGTCACGATGGACTGTGTCAATGTAGGACCAAGGAGTTAACATGGGCAAAAGACTATCGTTTCTCGCGTTGCGAGCAAAAGTCTGTTAGAATGGAAAATCCCGCCAACAAAACGGTTCGCATTTAAGCTAGTCGTCACCTCAGCCTTAGTCCATCTTGACCCTTTTCAAAAACATGAAAATGAGTCTCCGAATACTTGTTTTTCTTGCCTGCTTGCTGGTTGTTGGTGATGCACAACGGACACATGCCGACGAGCCTGACAACGGCAGCGCCAACGTTCCGTCACGCGAAGCGATCGATTTTTTTGAGTCGAAGATTCGACCGCTATTGCTAAATCGTTGTATTGAATGCCATGGTGATTCCGAGCCCGAAGGAGAGTTCAGTCTTAGCTCGCGAGAGGGGCTCCTGCGAGGCGGGAAACTTGGTCCGGCCGTTGTACCAGGCAAGCCCAAGGAAAGCTTATTGATCAGCTCGATCAATCACGATGAATTCCTAAAGATGCCACCGAAGGAAAAACTCCCAACAAATGAACTGGTACTCCTATCGAAGTGGGTCTCGATGGGAGCCCCCTGGCCATCGACGAATGCTAAGCCTGCTGAACCAAAGGCGAGCGACATTGGTAACGTAAGTTCTGAAAGGATTTCCGAGCCAGTCGAATTCACCGAAGAACAAAAGTCATTTTGGTCCTATCAACCGCTCCGTTGGCCGAAACCACCGAGCGATGTTTCGAGCGAATGGGCCTCCTCTCCTATCGACGCGTTTGTGCTGAGAAAGCTTCAAGCCAAGGGGCTATCCCCTTCGAAACCGGCCTCCAAGCAAGATCTGATTCGTCGAGCAACGTACGATCTGATCGGTTTGCCACCAACGGAAGAGGAGTTCGAAGCCTTTCTAAATGATTCCTCACCGGATGCCTTTTCCATCGTTGTCGATCGTTTGCTCGCTTCGCCACGCTATGGCGAAAAATGGGGCAGGCATTGGTTGGACGTTGCACGATTTGCGGACTCGAATGGTCTCGATGAAAATATTGCGTATGCCAATGCTTTCCGCTATCGGGACTACGTGATCTCTAGCTTCAATCGAGACACGCCCTACGATCGATTCGTCCAAGAGCAAATTGCTGGCGACTTGCTGGACGCCGGTCCAGGCGAATCATCGCCGCACGGAAACGATCTGGGACGCTATGCGGCGACCGGTTTCTTGGCGATCGGTGCGAAGATGCTGGCCGAGGACGATCCGCTGAAAATGCAGATGGACATCATCGACGAACAACTGAGCACGCTATGTCAAGCATTCATGGGAATGACCATAGGTTGTGCTCGCTGCCACGATCACAAATTTGACCCGATCCCGACGGCGGACTACTACGCGCTCGCAGGTATTTTCAAGAGCACCAAGACCATGGAAAACCACAAGGTGGTTGCCAAGTGGTTTGAACGCCCACTGGCATCTCCAACCGAACTGGAGGTCATTCGCCAAGCGGACCTCGAAATCGATGCAACCAACGCTTCGATTTCTAAGCTGAATGCGGAATGCCGTGCCCGCGTCGCAAGGGACATTCAAACTTCGATCGCAAACGCGTTGTTGGCCACCGTCCGATACGAAGCGTTTATGTCCCTTGCCAAAGACCAACTCACTCGGGGACTTGACCATACGGATCGAGCGTATCCGGTCACCGCGGGCTATGCTCTGATCGAGGCGGAAGGGTTTCATCGCGGCACGGTCAAACGCGAAACCGACAAAGAGGAAGTGGAGACAGCCGTCATTGCTAGCCAGGGTGGCGCGAACGTAGAGTTCGATCTCGAAGTGGAACATTCTGGGCGATACGCCATTGAGTTTCGCTATGCCGCAAGCGATCGACGCACGGTTCGGTTGATTCTAGATGGAGTTGAAGTGAGCCCGAGCATCCTCGCCGACGCAACTGGAAGCGGGCAACCGAAGAATCAGACTTGGCTTGTGGGTGGATTCATGGAACTTACGGCCGGTTCTCATGTTTTGAGATTCGAATCCAAGAAAGCATTTCCGCGATTGGATAAATTCGCGTTCGTTTTTCAGAACGAAGCCGCGTGGCCATTCGGTGTCGAACCTGTGTCGTTGTCCCGTTCAGGCATCAATTTGGGAATCACTTACTCGGTGCTTTCATTGTGGCGAAGCTATTTTGATAACTTGCGTAAGCGAATCGATAACGATTCCAATGGCGAATCGTTGTTTTCGCTTTGGCTGCGTTTTCGTGACTCAACGAGTGACTTCGAATCTGCTGCGAAACAAGTCTACGCGGAACTCGCAACGGACACTCCGTTGCGAAACCAAACCCCGGCGGTCCTGCGAGATGCGTTGCTTTTTTCGCAACCAACGTCGCTAAAAGGAATCGCTACTGTGTTTGAAGCTGTATCTCAACAGGTTATCGCGAACGATCCGAAGGCAAGCGATGAAATCGGTAAGCTGCGTGAAGAGTTGTTAAACAAGACGTCCCCGTTGGCTGGCCCGAAGGAAGACGTTCCTCGGTTTTATTCTGAGAGTGAGCGAGCTCGATTTACTGAGTTGGATGCCCAATTGTCCGACATCAAGAACCGCCGCCCCAATCCGCCGATGGCGATGGGGGTGACCGAAGCCCAACCCGAGGATTTGAAAATCCACCTGCGCGGCAGTCACCTTGTTTTTGGCAAGTTAGCAAAACGCCGCTTTCCTCAGATCCTGACGAGCACCAATACGACTCCAATCCGCGAAACGACCAGTGGACGCCTTGAGCTTGCGCAATGGATGACACGTCCGGACCATCCGTTGACAAGCCGCGTGATGGTAAATCGTGTTTGGCATTGGCACTTCCGACGAGGGATTGTTTCAAGCGTCGACAATTTCGGACTCCTTGGTCAGAAGCCTACGCATCCAGAGTTGCTGGATTGGCTTGCCAGCCATTTTGTTGCCAACAACTGGTCCGTCAAGCATCTTCATCGGACCATTATGCTGTCGCAAACCTACCAAATGGGATCGCAAGATTCAGCGGAGGCTACTGAGGCAGATCCCGAGAATGAGTTTCGCTGGCAGTTCCATCGAAGGCGACTGACTGGAGAAGAGATTCGTGATTCGATCCTCGCGGTTGGCAAGGGTTTGGACGCAACCATGTTTGGGACATTGATGAAGACCGAGAATCACAGTTATGTCAACAACACGGAGGGTGGTGGCGCTTTGAACTATGCCAACGCGCGAAGAAGTGTTTACTTACCCGTGATTCGAAGCGGTATGTTTGAGGTCTTGCAGACGCTTGATTTCCCCGATCCTGCCATGAGTAATGGTGAGCGTCAGACATCAACCGCAGCCCCACAAGCCCTTCTGATGATGAACAGCGACTTGGTTCAAGAGCAAACTCAATTCATTGCCGAGCAATTGATAAGCCTTTCGATGGACGACGGACATCGCATCAACGCCGCCTATCGCCGCATTTTGAAACGACAACCAACGATGAATGAAGTGGTAGTAGCGAAAGAGTTTCTGAGAAAAGCTCGTAGCAAAGGAAACCCAGACTCGGACAATCCGACACGTGAATTGTTGTTTTGGCAAGGGTTGTGTCGCGTCTTGATTTCTTCCAACGAATTCAGCTACGTCGAGTAACGAATCATGAATGCATTTCAGAATCATTGGCACTCCTTGCACCATCGTCCACTCAGCCGACGCGAAATGCTTCAGCAGAGTGGCGTTGGCTTCGGCGGTTTGGCCCTGGCAGGCTTACTGGCTAGTTTGACGAGCACGGGTACCGCAACGGCTGCGGACCAGCGTTCCAGCCCGCTTGCGATTCGTCCGCCTCATTTTCCAGCCAAGGCCAAGCGGATTATTTTTCTATTCATGCACGGCGGTCCGTCGCAGGTGGATACCTTTGACTACAAGCCGCAATTGGAAAAGGACGATGGCAAGGCCGTTCCGTTTGACAAGCCACGCGTCGTCTCCGGTGAGACAGGTACTTTATTGAAATCACCTTGGAAGTTTCGACAATACGGCGAGAGCGGCTACTACGTCAGTGATTTGTTTCCGGAAATTGGAAAACAAGTCGATAGCATCTGCTTCATCAATTCCGTTCACGGCTCCAATTCGCGGCATGGGGCTGCACTTTTGGAATTGAGCACTGGTAGCGATACCTTCATCCGACCAAGCATCGGTAGCTGGCTAACGTATGGTCTTGGGACAGAGAACCAGGATCTACCTGGGTTCATCACGATCTGTCCTTCGCTGTCGCACGGCGGTGCCAACAATTGGGGTTCTGCGTTCCTGCCAGCCGTGTATCAAGGAACCCCCATTGGCAATGCGGGTCTCGCTTCCGAAAAAGCCAAGATTCCATTCATCACGCGGCGAACGCCACAAGACCTGCAGCGTTTGGAACTCGACTTGATGAAGCAACTTAACCAAAACAGGATGTCCGAGATGGGACCGGACCAAGAATTGGAGAGTCGCATTGAATCGTTCGAACTGGCCTTTCGAATGCAAAACGAAGCCCCTGAGATTCAGGATTTTTCCAATGAGACCAAAGAGACCTTGGATTTATATGGGGTCAATCATCCTGAAACCAAGAATTTTGCCATCCAGTGTCTGATGGCCCGTCGCTATGTCGAAAGTGGTGTGCGGTTTGTGCAGATATCACACAGCTACAAATGGGATCAGCATGGCGACCTTCAGAAGGGTCATTCCAAGAATGCAAAGGAAGTGGACCAACCGATTGCAGCTCTATTGACCGACATGCGTCGACGCGGGTTGCTCGAAGACACCATTGTGTGGTGGGGAGGTGAATTTGGTCGCACGCCTGTGAGTCAGGGTGGCCGCGATGGACGGGATCACAATCCGCATGCGATGACGCAGTGGTTCTGTGGCGGCGGTTTCAAAGGGGGCAGCCAATACGGCGAGTCCGATGAATACGGTTACTTTGCAGTGAAGGATAAAGTGCATTTCCATGATTTGCACGCCACGATTCTTCACCTGATGGGCTTGGACCACACCAAACTGACGTATCGTTACGCGGGACGAGATTTCCGATTGACCGACGTTCATGGCGAAGTCATCAACGGAATCCTGGCCTAACTAGTCTCGGTGGCTTTTGTGTTAGGATAAAGCCTCAGAATGGTTTGGCTCCCTCTATCCACTTTCACTCTCGTATTGACTTGCCCAAGATATGCAGGATTCGCAATTTCGAGTTTGGTGTTTATTTTTATTACAAGTCATCGCGATTGCAGGTTTTTTGAATTGGTTCGGTAAATTTGAACCGACCTCCCAATTCGATACGCCAAGTTATCGTGAATATTCCCTGGAAAGTGCTAGCACCGCGCTCAACGACAAGCGAACCTTCGTGTATCCATGCGTACTTCGTTTATTCTCGGCAGCGGATGGATCGGAGCGATTGATACCTTGGTTTCACTACCTGTCGTCAGCTTTCGCCGTCGGTGTGTTCATGGCTGCCCTTTTGCGATGTGATTGGAATCCTTGGTTGGCGCTAGCGGCTGCATCTCCAATCTTGACTAGCCCAATGGTATTAGAATACAGCGGCGTTTTGACGCCGGATCTCCTGGCCCAGTCGATGTCGATCTTGGCCGTTTCGCTGTGGTTAATTGTCGTGCACACCGGTAGGAGTCTGTGGGCCTGCATCGGTTTGTCTGTTTTTGTGTTTCTTGCCTACCAGACGAAACCTTCCTACCTATTCCTTTTGGCCTTCGTGCCTATTGGTGGCTTGATTGCGCGTTGGTGGTTGCATTCGGAAAACCGGGACGCGTGGAAGCTTTGTTTGCGGTTGAGTGTCGCCAGTCTCGTGCCGTTTTTGGGATGGTGCACATTGCGTTGGTTTGTGGTCGGGCACTTTGGTTTGGTTTCATTTGGCGGCTACAACGTTATCGGAATCGCAGGTCAGCTTTTGAAGCCAGACTGGACAAACCAGTTAACTTCCGATGTTCAACCGCTTGCCGAAGAAATCTTAAGACGCCGTGACAGGCAACATTGGTCGGTCGATACTAGCTATGACAACATGGAGTCAAACTTCAACGCGATGGTATGGAAGATCGCGGTCCCTGCCGCGTCGGAACTTTATGAATCGGATTCGCGGGTCATGAATCGTCAAATGGCAAATCTATCTGGCCAGATTTTGGCGGGGCACCCGCGATCGTATGCGACTTGGCTATGGATGGCGGTAAAGCGCGCGGTACGGGCGTCGATCGAATTGACGTTGCGCAATCCAATGGTGGCAATTTCGATTCCGATGCTATTGGTGGCGTTTGCGGTTGGCTGGCGAAACAGAAATTCGAGCATGGAATGCGTTGCGTCGGACTGGGAGCGGGAGTTTCAGATGATCGTTTGGACGGCGCTGGGGTACGCGATGTGCAAGTTGGGTTTGGTTATTTTGGTTGAGCCACCCATCGATAGGTACTGTGCACCGGCAGCGGTTTTTGTCCCGTCGATTTTGGTGATGGTGTCGACTGGAATGGTGCTCAGGACGAAATGCTGGTCGCGGCCGTCGATTTTGGCTCAGGGGGCAGAGACCGTAGGGTGAGCTGACTTGTGCAATTGCAGTTGGCAATTCCAGCTCGCACGGACTGTGGCCAACTACAGATACCGTTCAATCAATGGGGCTGCGATTCGCAGGCGCCGAAAACGTTTCAAATCACTGTTCGAAACGTTGCTTTCTCTTTGTTCGTAGCGGAACAAGTCGCCGAGATGAAGTTCCGTCGCTTGGGAACGATGTGCTGCAATGGACATCGAAACTTGTTTGGCGAACTGGCAATCCGTTACCAGGAGTGCAACTTCTGAATTTCGGCTTTCAGACAACCGGTCAAAGTTATAGCTTCCAACCATAGCGATTCGCCCATCAATCACCATCGACTTGGCGTGCAGCATGTTCCGGCCTTGCAACTCAAAGATTCGGATGCCTGCTCTCAACATCCAGCGTCGTTCGTTGGCAAATCCGGCATGGACGGAGGGATGGTCCGTCGACTCGAGCGAGTTCGTCAAAATGCGAATGTGGACCCCGCGACGGGCTGCGTCCTGCAGAATGGATTTCAAGTCTTTCGATATGGCGAAATAGGGTGTTTCTATTTCGATCGAGCGGCGTGCCTCTTTCAACAACCGCTTGATTTGGGGCGCGATGGCTCCGTCAGTCTGTTTGGACGATCCGACGCAATCGTGCATAAAACGCAGTAGGGATTCGTCGATCTCCATGGGTTCGTAATGAATGGTAGAACTGCATGAATCTTGGGCAGGAAACGGCCCTGCAGCCAGTGTCTCAAGCCAGTCGGCGATCTGTTCTAAGGCCTGCGCTCGCGGCATTGCGTTCCATTCTGGGTGCTTTTGCAAAGCCGTCACTTTCGGTCTTTCAGCCCGACAAAGATCAGGTTGGCCACTCGTCGATTCGTTCCATCGCTGCTCAAAATAGTCTGCGGCATAGAAAGCCGATGGTCCGTCTACATAGACGTCGCAATCGATGCATTTCCGATCCCCGATTCCAAAGTACTTTTGCGCTAAGTTGCGTCCGCCGGTGATCAAGTGCATTCGATCCACGATCAGCAACTTATCATGCAGCCTAGAGCGGCCGAGTTCCACTTGGTATCGGACGTTGACTGGCCGCTCCCGAACGGGAATGCCATGTTCGATGAGGTACTGCATAAGTGGCTTAGGCATGAGATTGTCGCCAATATGTCCGTCCGTCAAAATCCGAACGGCGACGCCACGTTGGACGGCTTTTAACAACGCCAGGAGAACGCGTCCGGAGGTGCAGTCGTCGGAAATTTCATAGGAACTGACATCGACGTTGTTTTGGGCCGAATCGATCAGTTCGAGCCGCTTGGAATACGCTTCCGTTTCGCTATGCAGCAGTTTGACTGTACTTGCTTTAGCAACGGCGTCTATCGACACAAAGCATGCCGCAAGGAGCAAGGAAACGATACGAAATTTTCGGCTACCGAACATCTGACATCCCTAAAACACATTCCGTTGAAGTCATTCCTGTCCTTCCTAGATAGGATCACTCAGGATGGCTCACCGCAAATATGAATCGGCCAAGTAACCAGGCGCGTCCCCGGTGTCAATTTCTCGCGCGAAAACTCGTAAGATGCCACGCCTGTCCCGATTGTACGAATTGAATCGAAGGATGGCTGCCACCCCGCATTGATTCGCAAGACCGAATGTCAAGCTTCAATAACAATGGCCGTAGCGTTGTCTTTGCCCGACTCGGCGACCGCCGTGAGAACCAAGCGTTGGGCAGGGGTGAGGTCCGACATCGAGGATTCAGGTTCCAACACCAGATCGCAAATGGCCCGGTCCCACAATCCATCTGTTATTCCGTCCGTGCACAGCAGAAGCTTTTCGTTTTGTTTTAGCTCAAACGTTCCACACTGCGGTTCAGCAAATTGATTCCCTGCTCCTAAAGCCTTAGACAGTACATTTTTGCGAGGATGAAAGCGAGCTTCGCGTTCATTGAGTTTTCCGGTCCGGCGAAGCCAACCTACGTAGGTGTGATCCTCCGTCAACTGTGACATGCCGAGTCGCGATTGTCCCAACATCGAAGCTGAATCTGGAGTGGATCGAAAATGATAGAGTCGCGTATCTCCGATATGGGCGTACATCACGGTGCTGCGATGCAGCCAAGCCAACGTGAGGGTTGCGCCCATATTGGTACACATAGAATCCCATTGTCCTAGCGTAACGAGCTCCGCGTGGATCGCCGCAAAGAGCCCCTTGAGAATATGAGGAGCGGATTCTTCGACATGCTGTTCGGTCATAAGATACGCCCGTGGCAATATCTTAGTGATGTTGTCGATGGCAATCTTACCAGCAAGTTCTCCGGAACGTTCGCCGCCCATCCCGTCCGCGACGGCAAAGAGCATGTCTGCATCTCGCGAATTCGATTGTCCGTCCTTGCCCAGGTAGCGGACTCCGCGTTGATCGATGAGCATGGCGAGGAAACGGTCCTCGTTGTTGGAGCGGAACGATCCCGAATGGGTCATCGCCGACCATCGGACTGCGATGGGTTGATTGTTTTGTTCTGAACTCTGCGAGGCCAATGCGGTTGGACTCGACGTCACATCTGAAACCTCGTCGAGGATGGTGGAAAATTCGAAGTCGATAACGCAAAATCGGCCGTCGGAAGCCCGATACGTTATGTTCCTCAAAAACGCATCGTCGTGCCTGACGCCGTATTCCTCCAACTCGGCGAAGATCGATTTGATTTTGTCATCGCTGAGCCGTTCGACGCGAGCGCCGCAGTTGCTGGTCACCATCTCTAAGGTGTTGCGGTCCGACGAAAGCAATCGAGGCACGAAGCCGCACTTTCGATTCTCGAGGTGGATCAGAACACGGCATTCATTGTCGAATCGCTCTTGCGCATTGGGCCCCTGAAAGAATTTGTGGACGCGACCATCGTATCCGATACGAACGATGGCCCGTTGCGTGTTTTTGGCTTCGATCATTGGCTACTGGAATGCGTGTGGGTGGTTCTCGTGCATCCATAGCCCAAGGCCAGGATTGCGGATGAAATAGAATGGCTCATCGCTTCGACTTGTGTTCCAGCCATCTTGGATTTCGTCGATGGCGTATTCGATGGTGGCTTCCTCGTGGGAGCCGTAGCCATAGCCTACCGATTCGATTTCTTGTTTGGATAGTTTGCCCGGGCAGTACTCTACTTGAAATCGGTTTTCAGTCGAAGCGTGCATCAGGTGGGCAGCGGCTGACAAGTTACTTCTCAAATCGGCGTTCTTGGCAACCAATTCAACGACTTCGGGCGTGGTGCGATAGCCATAACGACGGATCAGGCCGTCGACGTCGTCATGTTCGCCAAACCGATCTACACCAGGGGCAATAATCACCAGCGTTCCGCCATCGGCAATGGCCATTCGCGTTCGGTAGATGGCTTTGTTGGCGACCCAGGTTTTTTTGTATTTGTTGGGGTCCATCCAAACGACGATTTTCTTCGGTGCCTCGGGGATTCGGAAGCAGTTGACCTGTGCAGAAAGTTCACCAGCTCGATAAAAGACGGAGTGGTCATCGCCTACGAAGAGCCCGCGAACGACCGGCCCTTGATCCGGTGTGGACTCGACGACGGTTAGGACATACACGACAGGTCGATGGGTCAAAAATAAATCGGCAGCCCGATTTAAGATTTTCCGGAGCGGCGTCTCGCATCGGCCCATCACGCGTTCCATTCCGTAGAGAGCGCTCAAATAATGACTGTCGTCGATCCCCGCGCTTCCGCCTGTTCCGACGAAGATGTTCTTCGTGTAGTTGGCCATGCCGATGACTTCGTGCGGAACAACCTGACCAATCGAAAGAATCAAATCGTGATCCCCTTGCGAGATTATTTGATTGACTTGAGCCGGCCAGGGGCGATCGTAAAGTCCTTCAGTAACCTCATGAACAAACTCGGAATCGACATATCCCAGGGTGTCGACTTCGGTCCTGAAGCGATGGACTCGAATGAGGTCGCGAGGAAAGTCACCATACATCTTGGTGAGCTCTGCTTCGTTCATCGCGGTGTGTGTACCGAGGGCGGGCATGACGTCGGTTAACTTGTCACCGAGCAGTTTCAGCAGCGCATGCATGATTGGCCCCGATTGCGAGTCCATGCGAGTGTGATCAGGCGGGACCGCAAGTACTTTCCGAACCGCAGGCCGCTGGGAAAGCGTGGTTTCAAGTGCTTCGAGATAGTCCTGCATGCCCAGGACTAAATCCTTTCCGCCGCGTGAAAAATAGATCGTCATAGAAGATTCCGTGCCCGATTAAATGAATATCGTTAACCGGGGGGAATTTTAACGTCCTGTAGAGGAGTTACCAGCGCGGTGAGAAAGAATGTGGCCTCGAAATCAATTGCAAGGAGCACACCCGCGTGAGGCTCCCAGCATGGTGTGGCACGTTAACGCACTTTTGCGGAGCAAAAGGCGACACTTGTGGAGCAAAAGGCGACGCTTGTGGACGAGCGAGGCCCTTCGCTCGTTGGCGACAATACCAGAGCGAGGGCCTCGCTCAGTCACGAAGACCAGCCACGCGGCCCGCCGCCAGGACCCTAGCTCACGCTGGAAATTTGACAAACGGACGGGCCTTCAGCCCTAAAATGATTGCTTTTTGCCTAGTCCCAGGCCGTTGGCCTGGGATAGGCAAACTACCGGGCCTTCGGCCCTAAACACAATCTCATCCGGATCTGTGAAAGAACCGCCGTGCCATAATCTTATTTCACCATTTCTCCTGCCAAGAAATCGTTTGCAGTTCTTGGAACTTCTGGTTCTTTGCTCGAAAACCCACCGGAGAACCAACTCGATTTGGACTTCTTGGATTCGGCATTGTTAGTGTTATACTGGGCAGGTTTTGGATCTGGATAGGGATCCAGCATTTCCGTGGTCCTGTTCCACCAACGCTTGGAAGTATTGCTGACTTTTTTCCAAGTGGAAGGGCTTGAGCGAGGGTATGAGCTGACTCGCTGGTTGTTGCTAGACCACGGCATTCGAGGCATTTTCATGGTCGGCAGCCAGGAGGATTTCGCACTTGAGGGTTTGCTGGAATAAAGTGGACTTGAGTCCCGCGAGGGGCTGGATTTGGAGAACGGTCCCCAGGTCCAACCCTCGGCAAAACCTTCGGAAGGTGCGGCTACTGCAATGAGAAAAATTACCAGACTAAGGATCCGTGCCGATTGGTTCTGCATCTTAATTACCCCTTTTTTATGTCGAATCGCGAACAAGTTCCCATTCCATACTGGGTTCTTGGTTTGCTTGTCCAGATGTCTTTTCCGAAAATGAGGGCAAGGGATTCTGGAAATGAAGCAAGAACGGTCTTGCAGAGTCCGCACTAGGTCTTATAATCTGCCTCCCGCTAAAGAAGACCGGAGTCAGCTCAGGTGATCTAGCAGTCACTCGCCCTAAAGCGACTGAATTCCAGCGGAAAACAAAATACGCAACGGGCATAATTGAACAGGTTCTTTTGCGGGTGTAGCTCAGGGGTAGAGCACAACGTTGCCAACGTTGTTGTCGTGGGTTCGAATCCCATCACCCGCTTTTCTGTTCAGTTATGCCTTTTTTTTACCCTTCTTAGGACGTTTGATCCGACATGTCGACCGTGGAAACCAAGGCGCCAGATTCTAAGTTGGAATTGGTAGTGAAAATTGAACAGCCTAGCACTTGCCAACGGCACGTAGTGGTCACCATTCCACGCGCAGAGATGGAACGCTATTTCCGAAACGCGTACGATGAAATTGCGCCGAAAGCAGATCTTCCGGGCTTTAGGGCAGGCAAAATTCCCCGCAAACTTTTGGAAAACCGATTCAAAAAAACGGTCGCGGACCAAGTGAAAAGCAGCTTGGTCATGGATAGCTTGCAACAAATCACCGAGGGTGGCGAGTTCTCAGCTATTTCTGAGCCCGATATGGACTTCGGAGCGGTAAAACTACCGGACACCGGGGATTTTACCTTTGAATTCAATATTGAAGTGCGACCTGCTTTCGATACTCCAGATTGGAAAGGTCTCGATCTGGAAAAGACCGTGTACGAATTGACCGACGCCGAAGTCGATCATCAGCTGGCCCGAACGCTCGAACGCGTCACTCCGGGCGAAGCCTATGATGGAGAAGCAGCCCTCGGAGACCGCTTGGTTATCAACGCTAAATTCAGCTCCAACGGTCGCCAAATTAGCGCTATCGAAGAAGAACTGATTACTCTCCGCAAACGCTTGAGCCTTGCGGACTGCATTATTGAGAACTTCGGCGAACTGATGGTTGGAGCCAAAGAAGGTGATAAACTCAACACAACCGTCAAGGTCCTAGACACTTCGTTGAACGAGTCCTTCAAGGGTGTTGAAGTCGATGTCGAGTTCGAAATTGTCGAAATCCGTCGGGTCAACGTCGAAGGACTGAATGCGACCGTACTCGAGTCGGTCGGGTTCGATTCTGCCGAAGAACTGCGTGCTTTTGTCCGGTCCGAATTGGAACGACAAGCCGAGTACTACCAAAATCAGTTGCTTCGCGAACAAATCACCAAGAAACTTACCGAAGGAGCCAACTGGGATCTTCCACCAGCGTTGGTTCGCAAGCAAGCAGAGCGCGAGCTACAACGACGCGTTTTGGACTTGCGCCGCAACGGTTTCACCGACGATCAAATCCGATCGGTGATCAACAACATTCGTCGGAATACCGAACAGTCCACTCAGGGTGCATTGCGAGAGCATTTCGTCCTCGAAAAAATCGCCGAGGACAATTCGATTGAGCCAAGTGAAAAAGAATACGAAGACGAAATTCAACTCATTGCGGACCAAAGCGATCTTTCCGTCCGCCAAGTACGCGCCAAATTGGAACGCACTGGCCAAATGGACGCGCTGCGAAACCAAATCCTGGAACGCATCGTCATCAAACAGATCGTCGAAGCGGGCAATATAAAGGAAATTAAGGGGGACTCGATCCTCAAGGCTGATCCAGACGAGGCGGCTGTCGAGTTCTTGGTAGCACCCGTTTCCCAAGTGTTGCCTGAAGCGAAATATGACGACACCGCGGAAGACGTTGCTCAAGAAGGCAACGTAAAGCCGACTTAGTCGCTTGAGGGTGGCACGGCGGTCCACGCTGTGATTTCGTGAGAATTAATCACAGACATTCCAGGAGGGTGAGGCCACCCCCGTAAACATCGTCACATCGAATTGCTCAACCAATTCATTAATCGGGAGGGTGAGGCTCCTGCCGAACCAATGCGGTGCTTGGCTCGGCAGGAGCCTCGCCCTCCCGTTGTTTTCCAAACGGTTAGGCATCGCCAAAGGTATTTGTACTGGTGGTTTCGTAGCACTGGTGCATTCTCGGTAGAGATCACTGAGCCATTCTGGACTCAACATGCACACGCTCGCTTCCGTCGCAAACTTAAAAAGCCGGGCCGTCCTATTAGGTCGACTCCGGCAATTCTTCGACCAACGCGGTTTTACTGAAGTTCAGACGCCCGTACTGTCCCGCGATTCTATAATTGATCGCCATCTGGACCCAATCGAAGTTAATGTGCAGTTGCCTGGCCAACAGCTGTCCACATGGTACCTGCAGACTTCACCGGAACAATCGATGAAGCGACTGCTCAACTCTGGAATCGGCAGTATTTACCAAGTCGGCCCGGTGTTTCGCGGCGGCGAACGAGGGCGCCTGCATAACCCCGAATTCACCATGGCGGAATGGTACGACGTCGATGCGGACTTGGACGGTGGGTTGGAACTGCTCGATCGATTGCTCATGCATCTGTTGGGCACACCCAGCGCTGAACGGATCCGATTTGAAGATGCGTTTCGAATCGCAACGGGTTTGCACCTCTTTGAAATGAAGCCAAACGATTTTGGACGTTGGGCAGTGGAGCAGCGGTTGGTCGACAGCGAGCTTTGGTCTACGGACTGGGACGATTGGGTCAATCTTATCTTTTCCGAGCGAGTGCAGAGCACTCTTGGAATGCAATCCCCAATGCTAGTCACGCACTTCCCGGCTTCTCAAGCCGCCTTGGCCCGCGTGTGCGAGTCCGACACTCGCACTGCCGAACGCTTTGAGGCGTTCTACCGCGGTGTGGAATTGGCCAATGGATATCATGAACTCATGGATGCCGATCAGCTTGAAGCCCGATCGATGCTTGCCAATGCACAACGCGTGGCGGATGGCAAGAACCCGCTCCCCGTTCAAAACCGATTGTTGGATGCCATGCGCTCGGGCATGCCTAATTCTTGTGGCTGCGCACTTGGTTTCGATCGTGTGGTCATGCTAGCTTGCCATGCCAGTTCGCTCGACGAAGTGGTTTCTTTTGTAGTAGAGAATGCTTAGTGTCGCTCGGCACTCAATGCCGAGAAAAACGGCACGGAGCGCCGTTCTACACTGAGATCTAGTCAAAGTTCGGTATCCGTTCCCATAACATCCGCAAGCCGTTTAGCACGACCAAGACCGTGCTTCCCTCGTGCCCCAAAACACCAATCCAGAGCGGTAGCCGGTAAAAAGTCGACAAGACTAGTATCGCGATCATGACAAACGCAAAAACCATATTCTGCCGAACGCGTTTGCGAGCCATTCGACTAATCCAAACAGCCAATGGTAATCCCTTGAGATCGTCTCGCATCAAAACGACATCGGCAACTTCGAGCGCTACGTCCGTTCCTGCACCACCCATGGCGATTCCTACGTCGGCCGTTGCTAAGGCAGGCGCATCGTTCACTCCGTCGCCGATCATGGCCACATACCGGCCATGTTTAGACAGTCGCAATAACTCAGTAACCTTATCAGCCGGCAACAAGCCTGCTCGAACTTCGTCGACCCCCAACTCTTTGGCGATGGCTAATGCAACGCGTTCGTGATCCCCAGTTAAGAGCACTACGTCGCGAACGCCCAGTTTTTTGAGTTTGGCAATGGTGCGAGCCGCTTCGGGTCTCAATTGATCCGCGACACCAATAACGCCCCCAATCTGCTCTTCTTTTGCGATAACCAGGAGTGCCGTTTGTCCCGAGTCCCGGATACGCTGCGCATTCGTGAGGATGCCAGGCATCATTTCAACTTTATAGGTTTCGAACAAACTCTCGCGGCCTGCTCCAACCCAAACGCCGTCAACCCTCGCAAAGACCCCTAAGCCCGTATGGCTGTGGAAATCCTTGATTTCCAACGACTGTTCAGGAACGCCTTGCCTCCTGGCTTCTTCCATGACCGGAATAGCCAGTGGATGTTCGCTTTGCTTTTCGACGGCGGCTACGAGCGAGAGGAATCGGGTTACATTGGCCCCCTGGGTTGTCCAAACTTCGGTCACGGTTGGCTTCCCCATCGTTACCGTTCCTGTCTTGTCCATGGCCAATACATCGACTTTGCCAAGCGTTTCAAGATGCACGGCACCTTTGAAGAGTATGCCGTGCCGGCCAGCAAGAGCGATGGCGGACAACATGACGGATGGAGAACTTACAACGACAGCACATGGAGATGCGGCAACCAAAAGGACCATCGCATGATAAAATGCGTAATACCAACTCGAAGTGTGGATAATCCTTGCCGCCAAAAAGACCATCAATGCACTTACAAAAACGCCGATGACATACGGTTGCTGCCAGGATTCAACGAAGCGTTGCGTCGGCGTTTTTTGGGCTTGGGCTTCATGCACCATGTGGACAATGCGTTCCAGCGTGGTGTCCGCTATGGCTTTGGTCATTCGCACCGAAACCGTCCCTTGTCCATTCATGGTTCCGGAAAAGACGTCCGATCCGGATAGCTTTTGAATGGGTTCACTTTCGCCCGTCAACGTGGACTCATCAACCCACGATTCTCCCTCAGTCACGATACCATCGACGGCAAATCGCTCGCCTGGTCGAATTCGTAGAACGTCGCCTACCTGAAGTGCTTCGACATCAACCACTTCGTCGAGGGACGTATCCTTAGAGATCCGAGTGGCTTGTCTTGGTCGCAGTTGGATCAGCGATTCGATCGAGCGATTCGTATGATACATGGCGAATGCTTCGAGAGTACCGCTCAAGGAAAACAGAAAAAGCAGGACAGCGCCTTCGACCCAATCCCCTAGAGAGGCTGCCCCCAAAGCGGCCGCCACCATCAAGGTATCGACATTCAGTTTCCCCTGAAACAGGGCCGAAAGCGATTCCTTGAGAGGCCGGAAGCCGCCCGCCACATAGGCAACAATCCACATTGCCAGGGAAGGATAGAAAGGTGCCGCAATCCATCGAGAGAGAACAAAGCCCAGAATGGTGAAGCAAGCACAAATTGCCGTAGCTATAGCGCTTGCGATGGGTGGAGCTGAGTGCGGCTTCTGGGAATCAGCCTTGGAGGTGGTAGACAATTCACAGCCTAAACGAGTGGAGCGATCTTATAGTTCGTGCCACCATCATACCAACAATTGCAAACCCATTGTGGCACGGCGGTACGCGCGGTGAAATCTCGGTGAGGACGACCGATCCACTCCTAGGCTTTGAATGTACTATTGTCGCCTTTCGCTCTGCGAAAGTGTGTCGCCTTAACGCACTTTTGCGGATCAAAAGGCGACAGTTGTAGACGAGCGAGGCCCTTCGCTCGGTGGGAACAAAAACGGAGCGAGGGCCTCGCTCAGCTACAAAAACCAAGTGTGTCGCCTTAACGCACTTTTGCGGAGCAAAAGGCGACTATGGTTGCTATCAACGATCCACAAATAATTTGAGAGCATCGAGAACGTCGAGCATTTGCTTTTGCGAAATGTCAGCCCACTTGCTGGCACGGTGGCGAACAATGCTTAGTTTGAACTGCTCCATGGCATCGGCAATGTCTGGCGGAAGATCAGGCAAGCCGACAAATGGATTCCCCTGTTCCTTGGAAGCGTCGAACGATTCCGATTCGAAACCGGGGTCGCCTGGTTGCGATTGGCCTGCCATCGACGGTTCGTAGTCTTCCTCGCCGAAGTCCGGACCTTCTGCAAGCGGGCCACTCGATTCCGCTCGGTCGCGTTTTTCGCGATCGGATTCTTCATCGGACTCGGCCGTAAGGGCATCGAAATCATCGTCCACTTCGGAGGTGATCAGTTCTTCGTCGCGCGGTGCGTGCTTGGGGTCTCCGCCGCTGGCCTCCCATCGGGTCTTGCGCATTTCGGAAATACTCCAATTGCTGCGCATCGCGCCTTCAAGCCAAAGTTCGGCATCGTCCCAATCGATAGCCGCCAAGAAATGACTCCAAAAAAGCCCTGGGTAACTTGCGAAACTTTGTCCGAATCGTTCGTAGACGCGACGCAACCTACCGACATGTTGGCTGGTAACCGCCCCCACTTGTTTTGTCCAAGTTTCATCGCTGAAACTGATGGATAAGGCGTCGGAAGCGATCAAAGCGGATCGCCATTCGGAGATGATTTTGCCCTTTTCCCAGTTGGTTTGACTGATGAGGGTATGCCATTGACCGACGAACGGAGCAGTAACGGTTTGGGCTTGCGGATCGAGTTCTACCGCGGAGTCCACGGCGAGGGTAGCACTTTCAACAGGCGTGTCGACATTGGTCAAGAATGCAGGAGGTGGTGTCATATGCAATCGTTGCAGGAGGTTGGATAGAGTCTCGCATCGGGCTCGCTTGGGGTGGTGCGAGCAAGGTGACGTTCACGGAAGAGAGTACCGCATAAGAGTTGGTTCACCAACATCCGAACGCCTGGATCTAGCGTGAATGATTTGCAAACCGATCAGAACATGTCACTTAGGGAAACTTTTAGGGCTGCTATCGGCAATATGTCGGCTTATTCCCGATGTGCAAAACCTGTCCATGGGACCTAATCTCCGAGATCCTTGTAAGTTCGCGTCGAGATGCGGACCTACCCTAAGGCGAGCGGCAGACTGAAATCTACCGGCCGAGTCGTTACGTGGGAGATCGAGGCTCCTGCCGAGCTTGGCGTTGGCTCGGCAGGAGCCTCGCTCTCCCGGTAAAAGCAAATCCGCCGCTCGCTTAATGCCGTCCCAAACGAAAAACGGCTGCGAGGTTAGTCGCAGCCGTCAAGCGATTCCCGCACCAAGCGTCGAATCAATCCTGTTTTCTAAGAAAGCTTCAATCCTGAAGCTTAGTTGCAACCGCAGCTTGGAGCTGGAGCTTCGCAACCGCAGCTTGGAGCAGCTTCGCAGCAGCTCTTGCGTGCGAACTTGCCTTTGATGTGAGCGAACATGTCTTTCATGCAGTGCTTGCGAGCTGGTTTGCAGCATGCTGGCGCTTCGCAACCACAGCTTGGAGCAGCTTCGCAACCACAGCTTGGAGCTGGAGCGGCACATGGTGCTGGAGCAGCACAGCAAGGTGCTGGAGCGGCACAGCAGCTAGGTGCTGGAGCTTCGCAACCGCAGCTTGGTGCAGCGTCGCAGCAGCTCTTCTTGCTGTGCAGGTTGCTTAGGATGCCTTTGATTTTGCATCCGAGGTTCAACTTGGGGCGGCATACTGGAGCTGAATCACAGCAAACTGGAGCAGGTGCTTCGCAGCAAACTGGAGCTGGATTACAACAGTCGTTCTTCTTACAGAACAAGCCAGCCGAAGCGCTCGAGGACGAGATGGCAGCACAAACAACAACAGTCAAGGTAACGATCAATCGACGCATGGAACTCTCTCCAAAACAAAAAGTTTTAATAAACCGCGCCGTGAACTTCTTGGCTGTCATGCCTATACGAGACATGATCCAGTGCCACCATTCCTTGATGGCAGTTGACGCGAAATCTGTTACCATCAGCCTTCACTCTGAAATCGGAAATGCCAACCCAGTCGAAAGATTTTGCGTAGAAGTTTGAGTCGTGGCTGGCCGGTGGCAGGGGTGGCAGCGGTTATGCCAATTGAATTCAGATTGACGCGGCGAGCATCCAGCCGGAGGAAGCATCCACTCCATAAAAAAAGCGGGCCTTGTGGTCCGCTTTTGAGTTTCCATCAATGAGTTCGAAGGTAGATTCCGTCGAAACGGCTACTTCTACTTCTTCTTCTTCTTCTTGTCGTCGGCTTCGTCCTCTTTTTTGACCTTCTTCTTTTTCTTCAAAGAGATCTTGGGGACGCGAACTTTGGCCATACCGAGAACGACGCTGCTATCGGACCACTTGTCCAGATCTTGCAGGCGTTTAATCCGTTCAGCACGGGTCATTACGTTCCGGCTCTTGATCGCCCCAGCGCGGACTTTCAAGCTCTTATCGAGAGTCATAAAAACGTATACTCCTAAGGACGACCATTGTGATTTTGAGGGAAGGTGGCAGATTTTAGCGGGGGTGAGCACGCCCCACAAGACAAAAACAGCGGGTTTGCCTCCAAACTTGCGTAAACTCCAAAAATGGCTGGAGTTTGACGGGTATTTAGGAGCAGTTCTAAAGCTCCGTCGGCAAAAACCGTTTTGGAGCGTGCGGATTTGCCCAGCTAGGCTCGGCCCAGCAATCGAATCTTGCGAAACCATCCAAAACAACGGACACAACACCAAAAGCTGGTACGTTTCTTGGGAGGTTCAGCCATTTGGACAAGCGTGGCAAAATCGTATTCAAATCGAAAAAACTTGATGAAGGTTTTTCCTGTCGGCCAAAGACAATCCAACGATTCCCATTGAGCAAGTTGACCAATCCATGGACTGTACGTTTTGTTGGTCGACCCCGCTCCCGCTCAACCAGAGAAATCGTTGTCGAAAATGCTTCATGGCTCGGGGGTAAACGCCTTCACCCCCCAGATGTTCGCAATCAGTTTCAGGGTAGACGGATCATGTTGATTCAATTCCTTTCGGTCGTACGGATAAAAATCATTGCGACTGAAAAAGGCCTCGGTGCTTTCGGCGAAAAACTCTTGAGGATTGGTCATCGCATAGGAGCGGTCCAATTTCGCCCGGCCCTCGGAGTCTCGACGCTCTACGCGATCGTAGTTTCCACTGCGTTTGGCGACTTCGTACGCGGCTTTGATTTCCGGGTTGCCGAACCCCTTTGGCAGCACGCGATCATGGAACGCATGAGACAACTCATGCAATGCGAAGTTGGGCATCCGTCGCGTTTCGGCTTCAAAAATACGAACGTTGGTGAACTCGATCCCTTTTACCATAGCCGGATCACGATTGTTGTCACGCAACCAGCCTGCGCCGGGATGATACTCCGCCCGCGGTTGCGTCCCCGCATATTCCGGCGAAAACCAAAGTGGCACTTTCTTCAGTTCGGTGACGGAATTCTCAGGTACCACTCGAACGATTTCCTCCAGTTGATCTTTGAGTAGTTCCAATGCTCGCTCGGTCTTGGCCGAATCCGATGAAAGCAACATGCGATTGACGTGTACCGTCCAGCCCAAAATGTCCTTGGTGACATGCGACTCCTGAGATTGTGCCTGCGACGCAACACTTAGGAGGAGAAGAAAGAACAGAGAAACGCTTGAGACAAATATTTTGGCCATCGTGCCCTTTCAAGATGCGAAATTCGCCGACTAAAGAATTCGGAAGTCTGTAATCTCAACGACCATCGACTCAACGTCAATTAAGAAGAACGCACGAAGATGTTGCTCGTCGATGTAGTACAAACCTTCGGATAGAAACTTGCCCTTTGCGGCTGGATCATTTTCCAACTGACGTCGGATTGCGTCGGCTGCTTGCAACACCAACACCGCTGATCCAACCACTTCCGCAATTCGTAAAAGCTCTGAGGCCGCGTCCAGCGAAAATTCAACATCGTAAATCACTCAGCGACTCCGTCCCTGACTTTCGCCGCCACTTGAGCCCACGAAAGGCGTTTCCCGTCTTGGCTCGCTCGGCTTCGTGCTCGTTCAATCTCTTCCTGGGTTGGCGGACGGCGGACGACGCCAATCGTCTGTCCCTGCGCATCGACCAACTCGATTGGGCCCTCGCCGCTTCGGATTCGTTCGGCAACTTCTTCGGCTATCGCTATTTTTGTCATAATTGGCTCCCTGGCTTCTCTTATTCTATCTAAAAATGGGACACTATGGTTCTGCTTTATTCAGTGGAACACGTTCACGGCGGCTTGCCTTATGCGTTGGCCACCGTGCCGGTGGATGCTCAGCTTTTTAAGGCTACGGACATTTGCTCACCCCTTCCATTGTATCGAAGAATTGAGTCGCGCCCCCTTAATTATCCGCGGAGCGGTGTTGCGGTGCATGCCCTTGGCTTCATGCCAGGGGTGCTGACCATCATTTCTAGAGAGATGGTAACGATCCCCCGAGTTGAACTCGGGGGCATTGCACTAGCGACGCAAAACTGGCCAATGATTGCAGGCCGTTTAAGCACCTACGCGTAAATCTCTTCGTTTAACCGCGTGCCCATCGGGCCGCGAGCACTGTAAAACGCGGGGCGATGCCCACGCGGTTAAACGAAAAGAGGGTGAGCATTTGCTCACCCTCTCGTTGTATCGATTGTTGCTGTTAATATTCGCACTTTCGCAGAGCGAAAGGCGACAAACGAACTTAGGTTGCCGCGACTTCGAAGGCTGGCTTAGGAGCCTTCTTTGTCACTCGGTCATTCTTGCCGACGAACTCGAGAATCGCTCGTGTTCCGTTGTCGCCTAGTCGTGGCTTGGCCAAACGCATGATGCGAGTGTAACCACCAGGACGAGCGGTGAATCGGGGTGCAATTCGATTGAAGAGAACGTCGACAGCTTGCTTGTCACGGATCATCGCATAGACGCGGCGTCGGGCCGTGATGCCTGGCGAGCGAGCGTCAGCCCACTTGCGCCACATATCACTTTTTCGCCATGACTTCCATTCTTCGGTGCCGCGCTCCGCTTGGGTTGCGAACTCTTCGGCTCCAGCTTCGCCAGCCAAGCCTTTGATTGCGATGGTAATGCACTTCTCTACCATTGGGCGAATTTCCTTCGCCTTTTCGAGAGTCGTGATGATTCGACCAGGCACCTTAGGAGCATTGGGTTCCAATTCGGTGGTCTCCCGTTCGGTCAGGAAAATTGCCGAAACCATGTTCGCAAACAATGCCTTACGGTGCGACGAATTGCGTCCTAGAACGCGACCTTTTCTACGGTGTCTCATGACGGATATCCAAAACGATTTAGCAAATGATTAAATTGAAAGACAGCTGACCCGCGGCTAGCTATCGGATTAACGCAACGAAGGAACACGCATCCCAAGATGCAAGCCCATGTTGCCGAGCTTTTCGCGAACTTCCGTCAGCGTAGTCTCACCAAAATTTCTGACTTCGAGCAACTGGTCTTCGGTTCGCTGTACAAGGTCTCGCACTTGACGAATTCCTTCGGCTTCCAAGCAGTTGTTGGCTCGGACCGACAGCTTCAGTTCTGCTACCGTCGTATTGAGTTTGGCTTCGAGTTGAGCCTCAGCACTGCCGGGTCCGCCTCGAGCGACCGCATGGACCTGCTTGCCCAATTCGCTCGACTGAACGAAGGGGTTGAGGTGCTTGCGAAGAATCTTGGCACCTTCGACCAAAGCCATTTCGGGATGAACCGAACCGTCGGTCCACAATTCGATGATCAAGCGATCGTAGTTGGTCTTTTGTCCAACACGTGTTTCTTCGACGAAGTAACGAACCCGAACGACAGGGCTGTAAACCGCATCGACAGGAATGATCCCGATTTCGTGATCGCCCGAACTGTGTTCGGTGGCAGGAACGTAGCTTCGGCCGTTTTCGACAACCATTTCCATCATGAATGGAACGTCGGCGGTCAAGGTCGCTAGAACGTGATCCTTGTTGATGATTTCGACGTCGGAATCGGTCTGAACGTCGGCACCGGTGATCGGTCCAGCCTTGTCGCGAGTCACCGTCAAAACGCGGGTGTTATCGCTGTGGTTCTTGACGACCAAGCTCTTCACATTCAAAACGATCTCGGTAACGTCCTCAAGGACACCTTGAATCGACGAAAATTCGTGCTGAGCACCACGGATTTTGATTTGCGTTACGGCACTTCCTTCCAAACTGGAAAGAAGCACACGACGCAAACTATTGCCGATCGTTGCTCCGAACCCGCGCTCGAATGGCTCTGTCGTAAACTTTCCGTAGGTCGACGAAAGCGTCGAACGATCGATACTCACTTGACTCGGTAGTTCTAATCCACGCCAACGAATATGCATTGCCTAAGTACTCCAAAAACAACTAAAACTGACTCGTAATGACTCTTTTGAACTCAATCCAATTAGACGCGACGACGCTTGCGTGGGCGGCAACCGTTGTGGGGAATCGGGGTGATGTCCTCGATCAATTTGACCGTAATGCCCGCTGCTTGAAGAGCGGTGATTGCAGATTCACGACCTGAACCAGGCCCTTTGACTCGGACTTCGATTTCCTTAACGCCGAACTTGGCTGCTTTCTCGGCAGCTTGCTGAGCGGCAAGTTGACCTGCGAAAGGAGTGCTCTTGCGAGACCCTTTGAAACCACTTGTTCCAGCACTGGCCCAGCATAAAGTATCACCCTTCATATCGGTGATCGTTACTGTCGTGTTGTTGAACGTTGCCTTAACGTGAGCAACCGCCGAGGTGACGTTGCGTCGAACCTTGCGTCGCTTGTTTTGAACCGAAGCACTGGTATTTGCTGCTGTCTTGGCCACAGTGGGACCGTTCCTTCAAATCGAAATGCGGATAATACTTGTGTACGAAAATGGTCGTTCGCGATGCGAACAAACCGCAACCCTTGTGCGGATTGCGGCATACGAAACGTTCGCCTGCGAAAACTATCGCAAGTCCTTAACGCCCTTCTTACCTGCAACCGTCTTCCGTGGTCCCTTGCGGGTACGGGCATTGGTGCGTGTGCGTTGACCGCGAACCGGCAAGCTTTGCTTGTGCCGAACTCCACGATAACACTTGATTTCCCGCAGTCGGTGAATGCTTTGACCGATTTGACGACGAAGTGGACCTTCGACGGTGTAATCGCGTTCCAGCAAGGTCGACAAACGGCTCAATTCGTCTTCATCCAGGTCTCTCGCCTGTTTGGTCGGATTGATTTTGGTCTTTACGCACGCTTCCCGAGCAATAACCGGGCCAACACCGTAAAGATACTGAAGCGAATAAATGACTTGCTTGTCATTCGGAATATCAACACCGAGAAGACGCGGCATACTTGCCTACTCCTAAACCTTTATCTACCTGGACTTTACGCTAAATTGTTCGCGGTTGATTTCGCCGATAAATCGTCGAATAACAGCGTTTTCCCCACCGGGAAGCCCCAC